>JAAYZF010000187.1 GCA_012514975.1 bacterium | reverse complement strand
TCTCAGCGTCAGCATTTTCGAAAATACCCCGATTTTACAGGCGCTTTCAAACATGGATAACAAAGATCAATTACTTCAACCACCTAACCAACTGCAACTGTTTAACTTATAACCGGACAGTTGTGATCTCATATCTGAAATCCCATGATCGATACCCACGTCCATCTGAACGACGAGCCGCTGTGCAATGACCTTGCAGGCGTGCTCGAGCGCGCGCGCGCGGCGGGCGTGTCGGCATTCGTCATCCCGGGATACAGCCCCGATGGCTGGCGCGCGAGCAGGCCCATCGCGGCGGCGCATCCCGGCGTGCATCTTGCCGCGGGCATCCATCCGATGTTCGCCGACGATGCGTCGCTCAAGGCGCTCGATGGGGAAATCGCCGCGGGCGGCCTGGTTGCCATCGGCGAGATCGGCCTCGATTATGCCCTTCAGGAATTCGACAAAGCGGTGCAGATGCGCGTGTTCATGGCGCAGCTCGACCGCGCGTGGGAGGCGAAGCTGCCTGTGGCGATCCATTGCCGCCACGCATTCGACGACCTGCACGCCGCGTTGCGCGAATACAATGGGCTGCGCGGAGTGCTCCACAGTTGTTCGTGCAGTCTTGAGCAGATCGGCGCCTTCCTCGATCTTGGCTACTACGTCAGTTTCTCGGGCGTGGTGACGCGGTCGCAGGCGAGAAAGGTGAAGAAGCTTGCGCAAGGCGTGCCGCTCGAACGCTGCCTGATCGAGACGGACAGCCCGTACATCGGCACGGAAGAACACCCGCCCGCCGAGGTCGAGCCGTGCCACCTGGGCGAAATCGCCCGCGCGCTTGCCGTGCTGAGAGATGAGGCGCTCGAGCGGGTGATCGAGGTGACGACACGGAATGCATGCGACCTTTTCAACATTGACATGTGACAGCCGCACGGGAAAATCACAGGAAGCGCGAGTGCGATGTGTCTAGTATAGTGGAGGGTTGCATTGGAATCTTACAGTATGCCTCAGGCAACCGCAGACACAGAATACGATCCAGCCTTGTTCGAGCGGACGATACGGCTGTACGGCGCGGACGCGGTCGAGCGGTTCGCCCGTAGCCGCGTCGTGATCGTCGGCATCGGCGGCGTCGGCTCGTTCGCCGCCGAGGCGCTCGCGCGCACCGCCATCGGCCAGCTAGTGCTCATTGACAGCGACGTGGTCGAGCCGAGCAATTTCAACCGCCAGCTCTGGGCGGTCGAGGGAAACGCGGGGCGCGACAAGGTCGCCGCGGCACGCGACCGCCTCGAGGCCATCAACCCCGCCCTCCGCATTGACGCGCGGCGCGAACGCTGCACGGCGGAATCAGTCGCCGGACTGCTCGCGCCGCCGCCCGATTTTGTCGTCGATGCGATCGACTCGGTCGAGCACAAGGCCGCCCTCGTCCGCTACTGCATCGAGCACCGCTTCCCGATCATCTCGTGCATGGGCGGCGCGGGCAGAACCGACCCGACGCGCGTGCGCTGCGCGGACATCAGCAAGGCGACAAGCTGCCCGCTTGCCAAGTCGTTGCGCCGCCATCTGAAGGAATGGGGAATCGTCACCGGCCTGCCCGTCGTATTCAGTCTCGAGCATGCGCGGGGCTGCATACCCAGGCAGCCGCTGCCGAGCTGCGCCATGGTACCCGCGGCGATCGGCCTTGCCGCCGCCGCCCACGTATGCGCCGCCCTGGCGGTTGGCGGGGTCAGGCCCTAAATTGTCAATTCGCCCCTCCCTGTGAATTCACAATTTAGGGCCTGACCCCACAGCACTTGGCACTCAATCGCGCGATGTGCCGGCAGACGCGTGTCGGCATGCATGCGTAGTGGGCCGGGA
Organism: bacterium; assembly: GCA_012514975.1. Classification (GTDB taxonomy): domain Bacteria; phylum Auribacterota; class UBA3054; order UBA3054; family JAAYZF01; genus JAAYZF01. The sequence goes on along the minus strand of JAAYZF010000187.1, from coordinate 24,308 downwards.
CTCCAGTCGTGGCCACACGCCACGTCAGCGTGTGAGCCGGACGCGCGTTTCGCGCGCACTTTGGACATTTCGGGGAGCATTGACTATAATAGAGGGAATTGGCGGAAAACTGCCCCCGCCGGGAGCAAGATGCGGATTGCCATCGGTTCAGATCACGCGGGCTACGCGTTGAAGGAGGAAGTGAAGGCCGCGCTCAAGGCGATGAAACACGACGTCGAGGATTGCGGCTGCTTCAGCACGGAGTCATCGGATTACCCAGACGCGGCGCAGTCGGTCGCGAAGGCCGTGCAGGCCGGCGCGGCCGAGCGCGGCGTGCTCGTCTGCTCGACGGGAATAGGCATCTCGATCGCCGCGAACAGGCATCCGGGCGTTCGCGCCGCGCTCTGTTTCACGTGCGACATGGCCGAGCGGGCGCGGGAGCACAACGATGCGAACGTCATCTGCTTCGGCGCGCGCCAGACGCAGCCGGCGGATGCGCGCGCCATGCTCGAAGCGTTTCTTGCCACGCCGTTCAGCCGTGAGGAACGCCATCGCCGCCGCATCGGGAAGATTGACTGCCCGGCCACAGGGGAGGGCGCATGACACCGCTTGCTGAGGATGCCGTTATCGGCGCAGTGATTTTCCTTGTATTGCGCGTCGCGGTGCTCGTGGCGATCATCTGGGTGGGCGTCAACGAATTCCGCCGCTGGCGCAAGGGGAACCGCGAGTGAACGACGCGCCTGAAACGCACACGCACACCGTGATAGCATGAGCTCGATCCAGGACATACTGAACGTGGAACGCGAGGCTGAGCAGAAGACAGCCGGCGCGAACAAGCAGGCCGAGGAACTCAAGGCGAAGGGGCAGGCCGAGGCGGCGGCAATCCGCGCCGCCGCCCAGACCCAATGCGAAGCGGATGAGCAGCAGCAGCGCACCGCCCTGGCCGACCGGCTGGCCGCGGAGGCTGCCGCGGCCCAGCGCGCCTCGAAGGAGCGCCTCGCCGCACGCCAGAGCGCCTTCGACCAGCATGCCGGCGCCGCTGTCGACTGGATGATCGACCGCCTCCTCTCAGCCAGGTGACCATGCCATGTTTGACTATCCGGCGGCATATGCGCGCACGCGCAGCATGAAAGCGGACCTGCTGAAGCCCGCGACGTGGGCCTCGCTCGTCCAGTCTCCCGATTTCCAGACGGCCCTGCAGGTGCTGTTCACCACCTGCTACGCCCGCGTGCTCGGCTCCGTGCAGGTCTCCGCCGGCGTCGCGCCCTCGCTGCGCCACATCGAGCACGCGCTGCGCATGTCCACGATCGATGCCGCGACGCGCATCCTGCGCTTTCTTTCCGGCGCGGGCGCCGGGGTGCTCGTGGTCCTGGTGCAGCATTATGAGCTCCTGAACCTCAAGAAGACAGTGCGGCGGCTGTGCCAGACCGAACGGCGCGAGAGCCGCCTCTCGATCGACAACTTCGACCTCGGTCCCCATGCGCTCGTGCGCGGCATGAACTGGGACGAGGTGCAGAGCATGCAGGCGATGGCCAGGCTGCTCGAATCGACCTACTACCGCTTCGCCTTCCAGCGCGGCATGCAGGCCTTCGGCGAAGGGCGCGACCTGCTCGTGTTCGAGAGCCTGCTCGAACGCGCGTACAATCGCGAGGTCGAAGAGCGCATCAGCGAGCTCGAGCACGCGGACCGGGTGATGGCGGCGCGGCTGTACGGCACGGCGCTTGACCGTGCGTTTCTCAGCGCGCTCATCCAGTTGCGCTGCACGCACGGCATGTCCCCGGAGCAGATGTCCGCCCTGTTCGACCTGCGCGGCTGCCGGCGCTTCACGGAGCAGGTGTTCTGGGCCGTCAGCGGAGGCGACAGCGAGGAAGCCATCATGGAGAAGCTCCGTGAGCAGCGCCCGTGGGCGCACATTGCCGCGGGCACGCTTCGCGCCACGGTGCAGAACATCGAGGCCGACCTGCTGCACCAGTGCCGCACCGAGTTTGCCAAGGGCTCGCCCCTGAGCCTCGGATCGATGCTGGCATATTATCTCGAGAAGGAGCTGGAGGTGTTGGAACTGATCAGGATTCTGCAGGCCAAGCGGTTCCATGTGAAGCTTAACCCCGAGCACCATGTGCTCGCCGCGGCATGACGGCGGCGCACCCCATCGGAGCACGCGCGCATGTTTCGCCCTGAACGGATGTGCCTGATGCAGATCGCCGCGCTTGATGAGGACCTCATCAGCGCCTGCGCCTGCCTGGTCGAGCGCAATGTCGTCCACCTGGTCGACCGCACGCTTGTCGCGCCGACCCTGCGCGAGGGCACGCCGGCGTTCTTTGCCGAGACGCAGACAGAGCTCGAAGCACTCAACGAGCAGCTTCAGGCCTTTGCCGTCCTCCTCGGCTCTCCTGTGCAGGGAGAGGAGATGCGCGCACAGGCACCGCGGCCGAAAATCGACCCGCAGCAGGCCGTGGCGGACATCAAGCCCCGCCTTGCCGAGGCGCTTGGCGCGTTGCGCGGCCTGCAGACGCAGCGCGAGCAGACGCAGCGCGAGATCAAGCGGCTCACCGACATTTCCGACACGCTCCAGAGCGTTGCCTCGGCCGGCGTGCGCTACAGCGATCTTCGCGCGCTGCGCTTTTTCGGCGTCGTCACCGGGATCATGCCGCTGCGCGTGCTTCCCACCCTGCGCCGCAGCCTGCACGAGGTGCCTTACCATCTCGAAGTGCGCCCCCTCGGCCACGAGGAAATCAGCGTCATCGTCATCTATCCCGCGGATGTGAAACAGAACGTCGAGGGCACGCTGAAGAGCGTGTATTTCACCGAGGTGGTTATTCCCGATGAGTGGCAGGGGGACGCCGCGGCCGCGCTTGACGACATCGAGATGCGGCTCTGGCAGTTGCGCGAGGAGGCCGCGGAGCTCACGCGCAGCATCCGCGCGCAAAGGAAGGCCGACATGCCGAGCTACTTCGCCTGGCGCCAGGCCGTGCGCGCGAACCTCCGCGTGCTCTCCGCCATGCAGCTCTTCGGCAAGACGGCGCGGACGACCTTCATCAACGGCTGGGTGCCCGTGCAGCGCGCCGCGGCAATCACCAAGGACCTGGAGGACGCGCTGGGCGGCCGCGTCATGGTCGAAACGTCCACGCCGGACGAGGCGGGAACCATCGCGGGCGAGCTCATGCGCCTGGGCAAGGTCCGCGTCCCCACGAAATTCCGCCATCCCGCGTTCCTCAAGCCCTTCGAGACGCTCGTCACCACGTACGGCTATCCCGATTACGACGGGATCGACCCCACGTTCTTCGTCGCCATCTCCTTCCTGCTCATGTTCGGCATGATGTTCGGCGACGTCGGCCACGGCCTCGTGCTCGCCGCGGTGGGCGCGGCGCTCGTGCGCATCCGCGCGCTGCGCATCCTGCGCAATGCGGGCTGGCTGCTGATCGCCGCGGGCGCGAGCGCCACCGTGTTCGGCTTCCTGTTCGACTCGATGTTCGGCGTCGAGCATTTCATGGAGCCGGTGCTCTGGTTTGCGCCGATGGAGAACATACCGAGGATGCTGATCACCGCGCTGTCGTTCGGCATCCTGGTGATCACTCTTGGCGTGATGCTGAACATCGTCCAGGCCTTCTCGCGCCGCAATGTCAAGGAGGCGCTCTTCGGCCAGTGGGGCATCGTCAGCGGGACGTTTTACTGGACGGCGCTGCTGTTGTTCTACCTCGCCGTCGTGAAGGACAGGGCGCCCTCCGCCGGCGTCATTGTCGCCGTGCTCGTCGCGCCGATCGCGCTTGTCGTCCTGGGCGACATTTTCTACGACCGGCTGTTCGGCGGGAGCGCGCCGCACGAGGAGGAGGGGGAGCACTCGGTCGCCGAGATCATCTTCAAGCCGGTCGAGATCGTCCTCAACTACATGACGCACACGGTGTCGTTCATGCGTGTCGGCGCCTTCGCGCTGAATCATGCGGCGTTGATGATGGTCGTCTACGTCATCGCCCAGATGGGCGGCGGCATGACGGGCCCTGATGCCACCGCGATGTCGCGCGCGAACTATTTGTTGTCGGCCGTCGTCGGCAACGTCTTCGTCGTGCTGCTCGAAGGCCTCGTCGTCTTCATCCAGTGCCTGCGTCTCGAATACTACGAGTTCTTCTCGAAGTTCTACGCGGGAGAAGGCGTGCGCTACGAGCCGCTCCAGGTGGAGGATGTGTGACAGTTGACATTTGGCGTTTGGCATTTCATATCTGGCATCTGATGCTGGGAAGGATGTAAGAAGACACGATCGATCGATGGCATGCCATGGATCGGACGGGAAACATCGATTAACTCACTACCGCACGGAGAACACTATGTCCAAGAAGTGGATGATCGGCAGTCTCGCCTCGAAAGCAGTCATGCTGTTGCTCAGCATCGTGGTGCTGTGCTTCGGCGTGATGATGATTCCGTCGCGCGCGCATGCGGCGCCGGAGGGCGGTGCGCAGCTCGCCGAACATGCCGGCGGACAGAGCGCCTCTGCCGCCGCACTGGGGATGAAGTACCTCTCGGCAGCCATCGCCGTGGGTCTCGGCTCGATCGCCGGCGGCATTGCCGTCGCCATGGTCGGCTCGGCCGCAATGGGCGCCGTGGCCGAGCGGCCGGAGCTGATGGGCCGCTCGCTCATCTATGTCGGCCTCGCCGAAGGCCTCGCGATCTACGGCATGGTGATCGCCATTCTTATTCTCGTGACCTGAGCGTTCGGCGCCGAACCCTGGCAGACGCATGAAAATACGCGTGGTCGGTGATATCATCACGGTGCGCGGCATCGGCTTCGCCGGCGTCGACGGCGCTGTCGCCGAGACGGCCGACGAGGCCCGCGCCGCCATCCGCCGCTTCCTTGCCGAGCCGGGCGTCGGGCTTGTCCTCGTCGCCCAGTCCCTCGCCGCACAACTCGGCGAGGAGTTCGATGAATACAAGATCCGCAAGGAGATGCCCCTGGTGCTCAACATCCCCGACCGCACGGGCGCCGGCGGCGACAACATCGAGAATCTTGTCCAGAAGACGCTGGGGATACGGGTGTAGGGGGAAGCGCTGGAATGATGGAATGATGGAATGGTGGAATAATGGAACGCATATTCGCACAGATTCGTGACACCGCGGCCAGGGAGGCCGAGCAGGTCGTCCAGCGCGCACACCGCGTTGCCGACCGCGAGAAGGAACATGCGCGCGAGGATGCCGCGCGGCAGATCGCCGCGCATCACGACGCCCTCGAACGCGAGCTGAAGCAGGCGGAGGAGCGCGCGAACGCACGGATTGCCGTGGATATCCGCCGCGACGAGCTCGCCCAGTCGCAGGAGTTCATCGAGAAGCTCTTCATCGCCGCCCGCGAGCGGCTGCGCTCGCTGCCGCGCGACGCGCGGTACAAAGCCTGGCTCGCCTCGGTGCTCACGCGCGCCCTGGCCGGCGCGGGCAATGTCAGCCCTGTCGTCTCCTGCAATGCGCAGGACGAGGCTCTTGTAAAGGAGCTGCTCGCGGGCGCCGGCGCCACCCTCGCGGCCGAGCCGGCGCCGATTGCCTGCGGCGTCGTCGTCCGGAGCGCGGACGGCCGCCTCGCCATCGACTGCTCGGGCGAGGCAGAGCTCGAGCGCGCCCGCGACGAATGGCGCGACGACCTCCTCAGACAGCTTCACGTCACCGATGCCGCCCCAGGCGCCTAATAGCCAGTCCGGTCATTCTATGGATACCAGCACGAAAGAGTTGCACGGAACAGTGATCCGCATCAATGGCCCCGCCATCTTCGCCAAGGGCACCAGCCGCATGCGCATGGGCGACCAGGTGCTCATCGGCGACGAGGGGCTCATTGGCGAGATCATCCAGCAGACGGGCGATGTTTCCACGATCCAGGTCTATGAAGACACCACCGGGCTCAGGCCCGGCGCCAAGGTCGACTGCATCGGCGAGCCGCTTTCCGCCGAGCTCGGCCCCGGCCTCCTCACCAGCATCTTTGATGGCATCCAGCGCCCGCTCGACAAGCTGTTCGAGAGGAGCGGCATGTTCATCGGCCGGGGCATCCGCGTCAACAGCCTTCCGCACGACAGGAAGTGGCGCTTCAAGCCCGCGGCACAGGCCGGCGCCGCCGTTGCCGGCACTGACATAATCGGCACGGTGCAGGAAACCGAGCTGTTCGAGCACCGGATCATGATCCCCCCGGGCGTGCACGGCACGATCGCCTCCATCGCGCCAGAGGGCGACTATACGCTTGACGACACCATCGCCACGCTCGATACGTCGGGCGGCACGGTAAAGCTCGGCCTGGCGCACAAGTGGCCCGTACGCATCGCCCGCCCGGCCGCGCGCAGGCTCGAACCGCACGTGCCGCTGTTCACCGGCCAGCGCATCATCGACTTTCTCTTCACCATCGCCCGCGGCGGCGCCGCGGCCATCCCCGGCGGGTTCGGCACCGGCAAGACGGTCACCCAGCATCAGCTCGCCAAGTGGTGCGACGCGGACATCATCGTCTACATCGGATGCGGCGAGCGCGGGAACGAGATGACGCAGGTGCTCCAGGAATTCCCCGAGCTGCTCGACCCGCGCACGAACCATCCGCTCATGCAGCGCACCGTGCTGATCGCCAACACGTCGAACATGCCGGTGACGGCGCGCGAAGCCAGCATCTACACCGGCATCACCATCGCCGAGTATTTCCGCGACATGGGGTATCATGTCGCCCTGATGGCCGACTCGACGTCCCGCTGGGCCGAGGCGCTGCGCGAGATCAGCGGCCGGCTCGAGGAGATGCCCGCGGAGGAAGGCTATCCTGCGTACCTTGCCAGCCGCCTTGCCGAGTTCTACGAGCGGGCCGGCAGGATCGAGCAGGGCGAAGGGGCGAAGAGCCGTGAAGGCTCCGTCTCCGTCATCGGCGCCGTCTCGCCCCAGGGCGGCGATTTCTCGGAGCCGGTCACGCAGCACACCCGGCGTTTCATCCGCGCCTTCTGGGCGCTCGACAAGCAGCTCGCCAGCGCGCGCCATTTCCCCTCGATCAACTGGAACGATTCGTACAGCGAATACGTCGAGGACATCCGCGCCTGGTGGCGCAACGTCACCAAGGAGTTCGACTACACGAAGATGCGCGACGAGGCGATGGCCATCCTCCAAGAGGAGAACAAGCTCCAGCAGGTCGTCAAGCTCGTCGGCCCCGATGCGCTCCCCGACCGCCAGCGCCTGCTGCTCGAGACGTCGCGGATCATCAAGGAAGCGTTCCTGCAGCAGAACGCCTTTCACGCCAATGACGCCTACTGCTCGCCCCAGAAGCAGCTTCGCATGATGGACCTGATCCTGCACTTCCACGAGGTCGCCGGCAAGGCGGTCGCCGACGGCGTCCCGTGCGTCCGCATCCTCGGCCTCGACATCATCACGCAGATCATCCGGATGAAGACGAACATCTCGAATGACGACGCCGGGAAGATCACCGCCATGAAGGAACAGGTGGACTACGTCATCGAGGGCCTGAAACATGCATAGCCGGCTCGGCAGCCGTTTCACCACCACACGGAGAAGAACATGATCGCGCAACTGAGCATCGTCCTGCTAATCCTTCTTGTCATCGCCGGGCTCATCGCCTTCTTCTTCGTGATGAAGTACGTGAAGCTCTGGGTCCAGGGCTGGGCGTCCAACGCCGATGTCTCCATGCTCAGCCTCATCGGCATGTCGCTCAGAAAAGTCGACCCGGGCACGATCGTCAACGCGAAGATCGCCGCGATCAAGGCGGGCATCACCATCGCGACCGACGAGCTTGAATCACTCTACCTTGCGCACGGCAATGTGCCCAATGTCGTCACCGCGCTCATCGCCGCCGACAAGGCGAACATTCCGCTCAACTTCAAGCGCGCATCGAGCATCGACCTTGCCGGCCGTGACATCTACGCCGCCGTCCAGACGTCCGTCAATCCCAAGGTGATCGACTGCCCTGACCCGGCCAAGGGACGCCCGACCATCGACGCCGTCGCCAAGGACGGCATCCAGCTCAGGGCAAAAGCCCGCGTCACCGTCCGCACCAATCTCGACCAGCTCGTCGGCGGCGCAACCGAGGAGACCATCATCGCCCGCGTCGGCGAAGGCATCGTCACCACCATCGGCTCGGCTGACACGTACAAACGCGTGCTCGAGAACCCCGACATGATCTCCAAGAAAGTTCTCGAGAAGGGCCTTGACGCAGGCACCGCCTTCGAAATCCTCTCGATCGACATCGCCGATGTGGACGTCGGCGAGAATATCGGCGCACGCCTCCAGTCCGACCAGGCCGAGGCTGACAAGCGCGTCGCGCAGGCCCGCGCCGAAGTCCGCCGCGCCACCGCCGTCGCCACCGAACAGGAGATGAAGGCCCGCGTCCAGGAAATGCGCGCCAAAGTCGTCGAGGCCGAGGCCGAAGTCCCCAAGGCCATGGCCGAAGCGTTCCGCAACGGCAATCTCGGCATCATGGACTACTATCGCATGCGCAACATCCAGGCCGACACCTCCATGCGCGACACCATCGCCGGCACCGGGCATGCCCAGCCGCAGGAGCCCCAGCAGCCGCAGCAGCCCGGCCCCGCGCAGCCCTAACGCGCACGGCGTCCCATGAAAATCGACGACCTGCTCGAACTCCTTGGCTTCGCATTCGTGATCGCCGTGAGCGTGCTGCCCGCGGCCGTCGCCGCGATTCGCAAACGAATGGACGCATCACGGCGTGAAGCCGAGGAGGCCCGGCGCAATGCCATGCCCCGCCGCCCGCAGCCGGCTCCGGTGACGCATGACCTGCCCGTGCGGCGCATCGAAGACGTCGTGCGCGATGAAGCGCAGGAGGAACTCATGACCACAACGGATTTCGAGCCGCGTAGAATCGAGGACCTCCTCTCCGAGCTCCTCGGCGGCGAGCCGCCGCCGCGACCGGCCACGCCTCCAGATCGCGCAGCGCGCGCGGCGGCGCAGAAGCTTGCGCGAGCCGCGGAGCCGGCCGCGCTCCAGCCGCAGGGCCGGCGTGGCGTCCGTACGCCACAGCGCGCACAGCCGCAGCCGCAGCCCGCCGGAGAGCAAGAGGCTGTGCCGCGCCTCGCCGTGACTGCCTCTGCCTCCTACGCCATGCCGCGGGAAGAGCCGCAATTGCCCGGCGTCGGCGCACTCACGCCCGACCGTCTCCGCCAGGCGGTCATCCTCAACGAAGTCCTCGGCCCGCCCGTCTCGTTGCGGTGAAATCAGGCAAAAGGCTGAAAGACATCTCATCCCGCCGCGGTCGGGTGCAGACGCCGGTTCCGCCGAACTGAACCGTCGGCCGTTTCTGCCGTGTGTGGATGGGTGCTCTGCGCCCGTTGGACCGTGCAACGGTCCGCCCAAGCGGAGCATCCCTGCGTCGGGATACGCGTCTCTGCCAACGCGTTTCCGCGGCGAGTGGCCATGACTGGAGTCGTTGTCTGCCGCGCGGACTTGCCGCTGTGGGCGTGTTTTTGTATAATACAGTGCAAAAGACGTTGGTCTTGCGAGACAGGCGTGGTCGCGGCGGCGCTTTTGCCGCCCCATCGCGAGAGCGGGGGGCGCCGTGAACGGCGAATCACGTCTGTTTTCATTCTTGGGAGCATGGCAATGTTTTTCGACAAGGCCCAGGTAGTGGGCATCTGCGGCGCCGCATGGGGCGACGAAGGCAAAGGGAAGTTCACCGACGAATTCGCCGCCGAGGCGGATGTGATTGTGCGCGCGCAGGGCGGGAGCAACGCGGGCCACACGGTGATCGCGGGCGAGGTGAAGCTGGCGCTGCATCTTGTGCCCTCGGGAATCATCCACAAGGGAAAGATCAACGTCGTGGGCAACGGCGTCGTGCTCGACCCGTGGGTGCTGGTCGAGGATGAGCTGAAGCAGCTCGCGGCGCACGGGATTTCGCCTGACGGACTGCGCATCAGCGGCGATGCGCACGTAATCATGCCGTGGCACAAGATACTCGACCGTGCGCGCGAGGCGTCGCTCGGCAGCAGGAAGATCGGGACGACGGCGCGGGGCATCGGCCCGGCCTACGCGGACAAGGCGACGCGCTGCGGCATCCGCATCAACGAGCTGTACGAGCGCGGATCGCTTGAGGCGCGCATCGCGGCCCTCGCCGCCGAGAAGGAGAAGATGATCTTCGGCCTGTACGGCGTGACCAAGGAGCAGTTCGCCGAGTGGATGTCCAGCCCCTACCTGATGGGCGGCGCATGGAACGCGGGCGGCTGCTTCCACGTCAGGGCCATCGCCGAGTCGTACACCCGCTGGGGCGAAGCATTCCGTCACGCCGTGGTGGACAGCAGGGCGCTGCTGCGCGACGCGCTCGCCGCGGGCAGGCGCGTGCTCCTCGAAGGCGCACAAGGGCTGCTGCTGGACATTGACCACGGCACGTACCCGTTTGTCACGTCATCAAGCTGCTGCGCCGGCGGGTTCGCCACCGGCGCGGGCATACCGCCGCAGCGCATCGACAGGATTTACAGCGTGATGCCGGCCTACATGACGCGCGTCGGCGCCGGGCCCTTCCCCACCGAGCTGGGCACCGAGGCGAAGATTGCCGGCGAGAGCAGCAGCAACCGGATGTCAGTTGACGAGGCACGCACGCTTGCCCGCACCACGACCGACGACTATTCGCTCGGCAAGGTCATCAGGCACGTTGCCGGCGAATTCGGCACGACCACCGGCAGGCCGCGCAGGACAGGCTGGTTTGACGCCGTGGCGTGCCGCTTTGCCGCCGCAATGAACGGGCCGGACGTGATCATCTCGAAACTCGACGTGCTCGACGTCATGCCGTCGCTGAAAATCTGCACCGCGTACCGCTATGACGGGCCCGGCGCGTTCTTCAATGGCAAGACGCTGGCACGCGGCCAGACGATCACCGAGTTCCCCACCGATGCGCGCGTGCTGCAGCACTGCACCGCCGCTGCGTTCGAGGAGATGCCCGGCTGGCAGGCTGAGACGACGAAGGCGGGCTCGGTTGCCGGGCTGCCCGAGGCGGCGCGAAGCTATCTCGCCGCCATCGAGAAGCTGGCCGGCGTACGCGTGCGGATCGTCTCTGTCGGCCCGAAACGCAACCAGACGTTTGTCGTGTCATGAAGCACAGTTGTTCGAGCCAGGCGCTCGCCGCGGCGGGTGCAACGGATTTCCGGCGCATGGTCGACACGGCCGCCGTGTGCGGCTTCGACGGTGTCGACCTCGAGTTCGCGCCCGGAAGCATCGTCTCGCCCGCGGAGTTCTCGTTCAGGGAGACGGGCGCGCTGGTGCAGTACGCGCTGGCAAAACGTGTCGAGGTGCAGTGCATCGGCGGCGGGGCGTTCCGTTCGCCGCGCATGGCGGACGAATGGGAGGGGATTGCGCGGCTGATCAGCGTGGCGCACGCGCTGGCCTGTCCGCTCGTGCGCGTGGTGATGCCGCCCCTGGGCGACGAAGCGCGGTTTGACGAGGAATATGACGCAGCCCTTGCCCTGCTGCGCGAGGCGCTTGATTTCGCACGCGAGCTCGACCTGTGCATCGGGATCGAACCCGCGGCAGGATCGTACGCGGCGACGATTGACGAAGCCCTCGCCGTCATCGAGGACGCCAACCGAAGGAATCTTGGCGTCGTGTACAACCCGGCCGTCGAGGCGGCCGGCGGAGGCGGGAGCCCCGATGAAGCGGTCGAGCGCGCGCGCGGGCTGCTCCTGCTCGTGCGGCTTGCGGGCGGCGGTGACGCGTCCATCGCCCGGCGCGCCTTCGACGCGGCGCTGAATGCCGCGCGCGCCTCGGGATTCTCCGAGTATGTGAGCGACTGCAGCGTGTTCGAGCCGGGGCTTGCGCACCAGGCGGTGAAAGACCGGCTGGTCGCCAACCTGCGCCATGTCCGCGCGCTCTGCACGGCCGCGCGGCCACACGTATGAAAGGCATGGACCTTGCGATCAGAATAGCGTTGTACGCAGTGCTCTTCCTTGCGGCGGCGGCGGTCGTGTGTTCGTTCATCATCACGAGCTACAAGACGTACCAGCCGTTCGCTTCGACGCCGGGCGACTATGGTTTCGCGTACACGCCGTTCACCGTCAACGGCGCGCGAGGCGCGGTGCTCAGTTGCTGGTACATCCCCGCGACGAACGCGCGCGCCGTGCTCGTCTGCTCGCACGGCATTGCGGACTCGAAGGAGGGAATCCTGCCCGCCGTGCTCCCGTATGTGACCGCGGGCTTCTCGGTGGTCGTCTACGATCTCCGCCGTCATCACGAGAGCACGGGCGCGCATTGCACGCTCGGCTACTGGGAGACCGAGGACCTGCTTGCCATCACCGACCATGTGACATCGACGCTCGCGCCCGGCATGCCCGTGTGCTACTGGGGGTTCTCGCTCGGCGCCACCGTCTCCCTCCTTGCCGCGGCGCGCCGGGACGACATTACGGCGGTGATCGCGCAGAGCCCGTTCGTCACCCTGCGCCAGGTCGTCGGCTACTATGCGTGGCACTTCTACCGCCTGCCGCCGTGGCCGGTCGTCCCGCTTGGCCTCGCGGTGACGCAGTGGCGCACGGGGATGGACCCTGATGCGGTGGATGTGCGCCGCGCGGCGGCCCGGCTGCGCGCCACGCACACGCTCCTTGTCGGCGCAGAGGAAGACCGGCAGGTGCCGCTCGAATGGCTCAAGGAGATCCAGGCCGCCATCGGCGCCCGCGCGCAGCTCGTCGTCGGCCCGTACGGGCACACCGAGTGGACCAACGGGCAGGACGCCCGCGCGAGCGGCGCGACAGACGGCATGAATGCGGAGGCGGACCCGATGCAGCAGGCGGTCTCATTCCTCATCACGGCGCTTGCGGAGAAACGATGACGCCCGTTCGCCTGCAGAAATATCTTGCCGACTGCGGCATCTGTTCGAGGCGCAAAGCCGAGGAGCTGATCGCCGCGGGCCGCGTGACGGTGAACGGCGCGCTCATCACCCAGGCGGGCACGAAAGTCGATCCGGAGAAGGATTTCGTCAAGGTGGGAGGCAAGCCCGTCCGGCCCGCCAGCCAGTTCGTCTACATCCTGCTCCACAAACCGGTCGGCGTGATCACCGCGGCGGAAGACGCGAAGAATCCGACGGTGAGCGCCCTTGTCAAGACGCCCCACCGCGTCTTCCACGTGGGCCGGCTTGACCGCGATTCATCGGGGCTGCTGCTGCTGACGAACGACGGCGAGCTGGCGAACCGCCTGACGCACCCGCGCTTCGCCCACGAGAAGGAGTACGACGTCGAGGTCGCGCCCGCGCTGCCCGAGGACGGCGCCGAACAGCTCGCCCGCGGCATCTATCTCGATGGCGTCAGGACGATCCCCGCCATCGTGCGCCGGAAATCCGCCCGGCGGTTCCGCATCATCCTCAAGGAAGGGCGCAACTGGCAGGTGCGAAGAATGGTCGCCGCACTCGGCTGCAATGTCGTGAAGCTCAAGCGCGTGCGGATCGAGAATCTCAGGCTCGGCGCCATGCCGCCTGGCGCATGGCGGCATCTCACGCCGCGCGAGAGGATCGAGCTGCTCAGACGCACGGGCCTGCATGATGCGCGCCGTGCGGCAAAGAACCCCAAGGCACCCTCCCGGCGCGCCGCCGGCGAGGCACAAGGAGCCCGCCATGCTTGACCAACTTGTCCAACGCTATCCCGCGCTGAAACCCATCGCGCCCGACATCCAGCGCGCATGCGACGCGATCTGCGCGTGCTACGAGCAGGGTGGAAAAGTCCTTGCATGCGGCAACGGAGGCAGCGCAACCGACGCAGAGCACATCGTGGGCGAGCTGATGAAAGGGTTCCTCCAGAAGCGCCCGCTCGCCGCGGACGAGAGGCGGAAGCTCGCCGCCGCCGGGGGCGCGGACGGCGAGATGATGGCGGCGCAGCTTCAGGGCGCGCTGCCCGCGCTGTCGCTCGTGACTTCGGTTGCGCTCTCCACGGCGTTCGCGAACGACGTCAACCCCGATCTCGCCTATGCGCAGCAGGTGCACGGGCTGGGCAGGCCGGGCGACGTGCTCATTGGCATCAGCACGTCGGGCAATGCGAAGAACGTGCACTATGCGGCGATCGCGGCGAAGGCGCGCGGCATGGCGGTCATCGGCTTCACTGGCGGCACGGGCGGGAAGCTGAAAGCGGTGAGCGATGTGGCGATCATCGCGCCTTCGAACGTCACCTACCAGATTCAGGAGCTGCATCTGCCCATCTACCACTGCCTGTGCATCATGGTGGAGGAGCGGTTCTTCGGGAGGCCGTAATGCGCGCGCGTCCGGTGTTCATACTCATCCTGTGCTGCATGGCGCTTTCATTTGCGGGCTGTATCCAGGAAGGCAGCGAGGAGGTTGAATTGCGCCTCGAAGGCGATGGCGCGGTGTTCCAGCGCCGCCTTGTCGAGGGCATCGGCTCGAGTGAGACGGACGGCGCGAAAGTGGCGGACGATTTCAAGGCCCTTGTCAAGCGGTATGAGCCGGTGATCACGCGTGCAACGCCCGACCCGGATCTGCCCGGCAGGATCATCCTGCGCCGCGAGATGGTGGTGCGGCGCGGCAGGCTGGTGTCGCTCGAGGAAGCGCGCTTTCCGGGAGGGTATGACGCGCCGCCGCTGAGCCTGGTCTGCAGCAACGGCCGTTTCGGCGTGTCGTTTGACACGAATGCTTTCGATGTCGCCCACAACGGCTCACCCGAGCGCGATCAGGGCAGTGGCAGCACCATCGTCGTCTCCTGGCCGGCGCACCAGCGGAGCATCTGGTGGAGGAAAACAAGCCGCGCAGAGGTCGGCACGAATCTCGTCGGCCTGTTCGAGGAATACGTTGCCCGCGGGCGGGTCCTCCCTGAGGAACCAACGAACGCCGCGGCCGGCGCGGAAAGCAGTGCGGCCGTTCTCATGCAGGGAACAAACGAGGAGGTCGAGCTGCGCCTCGAGGGCGATGGCACTGTGTTCCAACGCATCGTCATGGATGACATCGGATCGGCAAGGACGAACCGTGCGGACTTGGCGGCTGATTTCATGGAACTGATAGAACGGTACGAGCCGCCAATCGTCAACCCGACACCTGATCCCGAACGGCAGGGGCGGACCATCCTTCACCGCGAGCTGCTCCTGAGCGGCGACCGGCTGAGAATCATCGAGGAGGCCCGGTATGCCGACGGCTATGCCGGCGCCGCGCTGCGCCCGGCAACGAGCAACGGGTTCATCTACATGCTGGTCAACACAGATGTCTACGACTTCGCGCACAACGGCTCGCCCGTGCGGGAGCCGGGCGCCGATGGGGCGCTCATCGTCTCATGGCCGACGAACCAGACAAGCATCTGGTGGAAGCGCACATGCCGCCGGAACGTCAACACGAATTTCGTCGGGCTGTACCTCGAGTATATCAGCAGAGGAAGAAGGCAGCAGTGAACGGCGGGTATGCAGCAACGGATGGAATGATGGAATGATGGAATGATGGAATGATGGATGGGTGGATGAATGAATGAACTGCACCAACTCCCAACTTCCAACTTCCAACATCGACGCCAAGAACAAGGATCACAACAGGAACGAACCACTGAATACTCACGATTGACCTCCTGGCACTTCCATATCCCGACGCACACCGTAACCGCACGCGGCGGGCTGTCCCGCGTGGCCGGGCTGCTGCCTGCCGGGGCGGCGCGTGTGCTTGTGGTCTGCGGGAAGCACAGCGCGCGTGCACACGGCTTTCTCGATCGCGCGGTGAGGTCGCTGGAGGAAGCGGGAAAGACGGCTGTCGTCTTCGACGGCGTCGAGGAGAATCCGGCGCTGGACACCATTGACAGGGGTGTGGCGCATGCCCAGGCGGAACGCACCGGCGCCGTGATCGGCATTGGCGGCGGCAGCGCGCTTGATGCGGCAAAGGCGGTTGCCGTGTGCGCAGGGGCGGGAATGGCCGTGCGCGCGGCGCTCAAGGCGGACCCGGCGCCGTGCGGCATGCTTCCCTTTGTCGCCGTGCCCACGACCGCCGGCACAGGAAGCGAAGCGACGCAATACGCGCTGCTGACAGACGACGCACGGGGCGACAAGCTGAACCTGGCGACGTCCGCCTCGTTTCCTGCCGCCGCGCTGCTCGACGCCGAGCTGACGGCAACCATGCCGCGCGACCTGACGCGCGACACGGGGCTCGACGCGCTCAGCCACGCCGTCGAGAGCATGCTGAGCGAACGCGCACAGCCGCTCAGCTCGGCCATGGCGGAAGCCGCGATTGCGCGCGTCGCGCGGCATCTGCCACGCGTCCTCGATGCGCCGGGCGATCTGGACGCGCGCGAAGAGATGCTTGTCGCGGCCAATCTGGCCGGGCGTGCGATTGCCCACACGGGCACGGCGGCGTGCCACGCGCTGAGCTATCACTTCACGCTCCGGCACGGCGTCCATCACGGGCGCGCCTGCGGGCTGCTGCTGCCCGCGCTGGTCGAGTGGTGCAGGCGCAGAGCGCCCGGGAAAACTGAACGGATCGAGCTGCTGCTCGGCATGCCCGTCGGCCGGTTCATCGAGGAGTGCGGCTTGCATCCGGCAACGGACGTGCCGCGCCTGGCGGACGGGGAGCTTGAGGCGATGGCGGCGCAGGCCGCCGCGCGCAGCAGCACGCGCGCGACGCCGGGCGCGCCGGGCGCGGACGATCTGAAGGCCATGCTGTACCGCGTATGGACCACGCACTGAATGAATGCGTTTCTCTACAACATGACCATGACCGGGCGGCTGCTCTTCAAACGCGGGCCGGCATTCTATCGCAGCCTTGAGGAGCTGATGCGCTACACGGAGCTCGATGCCCTGCAGCGCCGGGTCGAGCAGTTGCGCCTGCTTGGCCTGACGCTGCACGCTGCGCGCCGCGCGCCGCACTATGCGGCGTCGCTCTCCAGGATCGCGCAGGTGGACACGCCGATCGAGCTTCTCAAGGCGCTTCCGTACCTGGCCAAGGAAACAGTGCGGAGCGAGCCCGGGGCGTTCCTTACCGGCCTGCACCCGCGCTTCACCGCGCACACGAGCGGCACGACGGGCACACCGATCGAGCTGAAACGCAGCCTCCACTGCATAGCGCGCGAGGAAGCAGGCATGACCGCGTGGTACCGCTCGGCCGGCTGGTCACCTGACGACATGCTCCTGGTGCTGCGGGGCGACCTGGTCATCCCGGCCGGGCAGTCCGGGCCGCCATACGCCGTGCGCGACCGTGTCTTCAACCGCCTTGTCTTCTCGTCGTACCACATGGCCGACCGGACGCTGCACTGGTACATCGAGCAGATGCGCGCATCGGGCGCGCGCTTCCTGTCGGCGTACCCGAGCGCCGCGCACGTGCTGGCCGAGTTCATGCAGCGGACAGGGCGCGAGCCCCTGGCGCTCAAGGCCGTGTTCCTGGCATCCGAGACTGTGCACGAGACGCATGCCGAGTTGATCGCCCGGTATCTGGGGCCCGTGCACGCGCACTACGGCAATGCAGAGCGCGTCGCATGGATGACCACGTGTTCCGCGGGGCGGTATCACGAGGACACGAGTTACGGCCTCACGGAGTATGTGCCCGCCGGAGACGGGCTGCATGAGATCGTGGCGACCGGCTTTGTCAACGATGCGATGCCGCTGCTGCGGTACCGCACGGGCGACATGGCTGTCGAGCCGTTCACGTGGGAGCAGTTCTGCCCCTGTGGCAGGCCGGGCCCGGGATGCAGACAGATTGTGGGCCGAATCGACGATCTTGTGGTGACACTGGACGGGCGGCGGATAGGCAGGCTGGACCATGTGTTCAAGGGCGTGCGGCACGTCGTTGCCGCGCAGATCGTACAGCACGCGCCCGACCGGATCGAGGTGCGCGTCGTGCCCGGCCAGTCGTTCGCCGCCGCGGACGAGCAGGCGATTGCCGCGAATCTTGCCGCGCGCGTCGGGCCGGCGATGCACATCGGTATCACGCGGGTGCCGGCCATCCCGCGCACACACGCCGGCAAGTTCCGCGCAGTCGCCGGCCTGGCCGCTCAACGCGCACAGAACGAGGAGACAGACGCACGATCATGATAGGCAAACGACTCAGAAGGCGCAGGGCGCAGCGCATCGATGACATCCCGGCCGCAAAACCAAGGCCGCGGGGGCAGCGTACTCCCACCTCGCTGTCCTGGCGCCTCAGCCGACTGCGCGCCATGTCACGCGCCGAGGTGTTTCATCGCATGCTCCAGAAGGTCAGGGAACCGTTTATGCGCCGCGCCATCAAGCGGGAACAGTTGCCCTGCGCGGTCGAGGCCGTGGTGGCGGGCGGGAAGACGTGCATCGGAGGCATTGCGCCTTCCACGGACGCCGCATCGTTTACACCGGTGTACTTCCAGCGGCTCCTTGCCGCAGCGGAGGATGTGTGCGCGCATCGGCTCACGCTGTTCGGCGTCGTGCGCGAGCTTGGCCCCGAGATCGACTGGTACCGCGACTACGCCCACGGGTTCTCGTGCCCGCGCGTGGATGCGGCGCTGCTTAACTACCGCGACCCGGCCCAGTGCGGCGACATCATGCAGCTCTGGTGGCTGAACCGGCATCAGCACCTTATGCCGGCGGCGATCGCCTTTCATCTCACCAGGGATGAGCGCTACGCGCAGGAGATTGTCGCGCAGTTGCAGAGCTGGCTTGACGCGTGCCCGTATCCCATGGGCCCTGCATGGGCGACGTCGATCGAGGCCGCGATCCGCCTGCTGACGTGGTCCTGGCTCTACCGCTTCATGTTCGCAAAGGGCAGGCCCGCGGCGTGCACCGATTCCTTCCTGTCCCAATGGTTCCGCTCGATCTGCCAGCACAGGCGCCATGTCATCACGCACCTGTCCCGCTTCTCGAGCGCGAACAACCACGCGGTTGCGGAGGCGGTGGGCGTCATTGCCGCCGTGGCGACATGGCCCGATCTGTTTCCGCAGGTGCGCGTGCCGTCGGCATGCCATGCGCGGCTGTGCCGCGCGGTTGCGCGCCTTGTCTCGCCTGACGGCGTCTACCGCGAGCAATCGACGTCGTACCATGCCTTCGTGATGGAGCTGATGATCAACGCGTGCCTCCTGTACGAGCCGGCGCGACAGGATCTTGTGAAGCCGCTGAGCAAGATGGCGAACGTGCTGCAATCGCTCGTGGATGAGCGCGGTAACGCGTTCGACATCGGCGACTGCGATGAAGCGGTCGCCACGGGCATCGTGCCCCGCGACAGCGAATATTACCTCGACATTCTCCGCGCGGCACGCGGCGTGATAGCGAAGGCAGGCGGCAGCGCCGACGGTCTTGTGTCGCGCCATGCGTTCTGGTATGCCGGCGCCGTGTCCGACGTGCCGCACACGGCCGGCTCGGGCGATTTCAGCACGGGCGGATACATTGTGTGGACGAAGAGGATTGACGAGAGTCTTCCGGCGACGCTGTGCTTTGACGTCGGCCCGCTGGGCTTCGGTTCGCTCGCCGCGCATGGCCATGCCGACGGCCTGTCCGTGCTTCTGCACGTGAACGGCGAGCCGGTGCTCGTGGATCCCGGCACGTATGCGTACCACACCGAGCTGCCCTGGCGGGACTATTTCAGGGGCACGCGCGCGCACAACACGCTGTGCATCATGAAGGCGGACCAGGCCGAGATCGCCGGGCCGTTCCTCTGGAACAGGCGGTACGCCGTCAACGTCCGCCATGTCACGCTCAGCCCGCATCAGCTCAACGTCAACGCCATCCTCCGCGGCTACCGGCTCGGCAGGCAGGCAGTGTCGCACTGCCGCCAGCTTGAGTGGAACGACCACCTGCAGAAGCTGATCATCAGGGACGAGCTGATCGGCGACGGCTCATGGGGCATCGAGGTGCTGTTCCATGTGCATCCTGACCGCGCGGTCGAGCAGCGGCCGGGCAACCGTTTTGTCATCAGCGGGATGGGATACGAGGTCGAGATCGCCTACTCGAGCCACCTGCGCACGCGCATCGCCTGCGGCGAGCTCGACCCGGCACTGGGCTGGTTCTCGCCCGCTCTCGGCATCAAGCGCCCCGCGCCGGCGATCGTCGGCGAGGGAAGCGTCATCGGCTATGACAACCTGTTCACCGAAATCTACATCCGGCGCGCATGAAAGGCCGCGCAGCCGGCGGCAACGCATCCAGGGCTCCTATGAATGACCGGCCATACGAATCGCTTGAACTTGAAGAACTGATCCTCCGCGACCGGCTGGCGGCCGACCGCACGTCGCTGGCCAACGAGCGCACGCTGCTCGCCTATGTGCGCACGTCGCTGACGCTGCTGGTCGCCGGGCTTGCGTTCATCAACGTCACCGTGTTCCATTCGCCGTTCAACCGCATCGCGGGCTGGTGTTTCGTGCCGGTGGCGGTGATCCTGCTTGTCATAGGGATTGTCCGTTACCGCAGTGTGCGCCGCGGCGTGAAGCAACTCCGCGCGCTCACCGGCACGATGGACCGCGTGGTGCACGGCGGCGAGTCCGGTTCCCCCGAGTAACCCTTCCCTCCGGCGGCCATCCCTGATGAGCGGAGACGCTGACAAGCACCCGGGCAGGGCTGTCCGCACCTTCGGTTTTGCGTCGTTCCTCAACGACATGGGCTCGGACATGCTGTACCCGGTCTGGCCCCTGTTCGTCACGTCGTTCCTCGGCGCGCATGCCCTCGAGCCCGGCTCACATTTCTTCCGCAACCTGCTGGTCGCAGCGGCCATTCCCTCGATCGTCGCCACGCTGCTTGTGCTCTTCCGCGTTCATGAGTCCGCCGCGGGAGATGCCAGCCTGTACAGAGGCTACTCGCTCAGGCACGTCGACGCGAACTTCGGGCTCTACCTCACGCTCAACGCGGTGTTCTCGCTCGGCGCGTTCAGCTACTCGTTTCTCCTGCTCCATGCGAAGGAGGCAGGATTCCCGTTCACCAGCGTTCCGGTGCTGTACCTCGTCTTCACCGCCGTCGCCACCTTCACGGCGCGGTGCGGCCACGAAGACGCGCCGCAAGGGCTGCAGCGGTGAGCAGCATGCAGGTTGGGGCGGTCGCCTTCATGCGTTTCCTCCAGCGTTCAGATGAACGGCCGGCGGTCCAGCACGAGCTTCAGCGGCCGCGTTGTGCGGATCATGCCGGGCAGCGCCGCCTGCAGTTCGGCGAGGCAGCACACGGCGCCGAAGAGCATGTGCAGGTCGTTCAGCCCGTCATGCGTCGGCGCATCCAGCCCGGCAAGGAAACCGATGTAGTCGTGCGCGAAGCTCATCAGCGCCGCGCGGCACTCATCATGGCGGTGCGTTGACTGGCGCGACGCGCGGTTGAGGCAGTACACCCAGTCGACTTCCGCGAAGCCCACGGCGGAACCGAGGGGGAAGGCCCCGGTGCGGCGGAGCTCGAGGCAGGTGTCGATGACCGCCGCGGGATGGCGGAGGGGTCGTCGCGCGTACTCCTGGCAGAACAGGTAATGGAACGTGCCGGCAAGGTGGGGAAAGAGGGAGTGCGTGCCGCCGGTCGCGACGGGGGCGACGCATCCCGTGCGCAGGAAGCCCGTGGCGGGGTCCGTTTCATTCCACAGCCACGAGAAGTAACGGTCCTCCCATGCATCATCCACTGCACGTGAAAGCACAAGAGCGGCATAGAGGCCCGCGCCGCGATGCGACTGGCTCCACGGGTCATTCCGCCAGTCGAGGCGGTCGAGGAACCGTTCCATTGCGGCGGGATCGCGCAGCGGTTCGAGCGCGGTGAGCGGACGGAGGGGGCCGGCGTCGAGGAGTTCGAGCGCGGCGATGCAGTGGGCGGTGGTATGGATTTCGTGATGCGTGGCCTCGCGCCACATGCCGGTGGCGGCGTCCTGGAGGCTGTGCAGGGTGTTGATCCAGCAACTGCGCTCCGAGGGCTCGCGCGGGAACTCGCCGATGGTGTACAGGGTGTTTGCCGCGTCGGCGCAGCCGTAGGGATTGAGCGAGAGGTCGCGCGCCGCGCGCGCATCCTGCCAGTTCCACCTGCGGTACGCGCCGGGCGCGCCGCACCTGTGCGTCGAGACAATCGCGCGCACGGACGCGATGAACGGCCGTATGTCATGCATGGCGTTCCCCCGGTGCCACGAACGGCGTGCTTCACGCCGTTCGGGTCAGAGCTTCTCGAGCAGCTTCTCCTGGACGCTCTTGGGCACCTGCTCGAAGTGGTCGGGTTCCATGGCATAGGAACCGCGGCCGCTGGTGAGCGTGCGGATCGCGGTCGCATAGCCGAACATCTCGGCGAGCGGCGCTTCGGCGCGGATGACCTGGAGATTGCCGCGCGGGGTGATCTCCTTGATATGCGCGCGCCGGCTGTTCAGATCGCCGATGGCATCGCCGAGGAAGCCCTCGGGGACGGTGACCTCGACTTTCATCACGGGTTCGAGCATGACGACGCCGGCCTTCCTGGCCGCGTCCTTCAGCGCGAACGAGCCGGCCATCTTGAACGCCAGCTCCGAGCTGTCCACCTCGTGGAACGAGCCGTCGAAAACCGTCGCGCGGAAGTCGATGAGCGGATAGCCGGCAATGATGCCGCCCATGGCGGCTTCACGGACGCCGTCCTCGACGGCGGGGATATACTCGCCGGGGATGACGCCGCCCTTGACGGCGTCGACGAACTCGACGCCCGAGCCGCGCGGCAGGGGCTCGATGCGGACCGACGCGTCGCCGTACTGGCCGCGGCCGCCGGACTGGCGGACGAACCTGCCGCGCGCCTCGGCGCCTTTCAGGATCGTCTCGCGATAGGCCACCATCGGCCTGCCGACGCTGGCATCGACGCTGAACTCGCGCATCATGCGGTCGCGAATGATGTCGAGATGGAGCTCGCCCATGCCGCTGATGATCGTCTGGCCGGTGTCTTCGTTCGAGGTGACGCGGAAGGTGGGGTCTTCCTCGGAGAGGCGCATGAGCGCCTCCTGGAGCTTGGTGCGGTCGGCCTTTGTCTTGGGCTCGATGGCGAGCGAGACGACCGGCTCGGGCACGGTGAGCGATTCGAGCGAGATGTGGTGCGCCTCGTTGCAGAGCGTGTCGCCCGTGCGCGTGTTTTTGAGGCCGACAGCCGCGGCGATTTCGCCTGCGTGGACCTCTTCGATCTCGGTGCGGTCGTTTGCGTGCATCTGGAGGATGCGGCCGAGGCGTTCGCGCTTCCTGCTGTTGCTGTTGTAGACGAAGTGCCCCTTCTTCACATGGCCGGCATAGACGCGGAAGTAGGTGAGCCTGCCGACATACGGGTCGCTGGCGATCTTGAACGCGAGGGCGGTGAACGGCTGTTCGTCGTTTACCTGGCGCTCCTCCTTTTCGCCTTTTTTGTTGATGCCGACGACCGGCTTTGCCTCGACGGGCGACGGGAGGTAGTTGACGATGGCGTCGAGGAGGAACTGCACGCCCTTGTTCTTGAACGACGCGCCGCAGGTGACGGGGACGAGCTGGCCGGAGAGGGCGCCTTTGCGGAGCGCACGGAGAATGATGTCGTCGGCGACGTCCTTGCCTTCGAGGTAGAGCTCCATGAGCTGGTCGTCATAGTCGGCGGCGGCCTCGATCATGGCGGCGCGCCGCTCGGTGCAGAGGCCGAGGAGGGCGGCGGGGATGTCAGCCTCGGTGAAGTCGTTCGCCTTTTTGTCGGTATCCTCCCAGGTGAAGGCGCGCATTTTGACGAGGTCGACCACGCCTTGGAAGGCGTCTTCGGCGCCGATGGGGATCTGGATGGCGACGGCATTGGTGTTGAGCTGCTCGCGCATCTGCGCGATGGTGCCGAGGAAGTCGGCGCCGACGCGGTCCATCTTGTTGACGAACGCAATGCAGGGCACTTTGTACTTCTGAGCCTGGCGCCAGACGGTTTCGGACTGCGGCTCGACACCGCCGACGGAGCAGAAGACGGCGACGGCGCCGTCAAGCACGCGCAGCGACCGCTCGACCTCGATGGTGAAGTCGACATGGCCGGGCGTGTCGATGATGTTGATTTCATGGCCGTTCCACTCGCAGAACGTGGCCGCCGAAGCGATGGTGATTCCGCGTTCGCGTTCGAGGTCCATGCTGTCCATGAACGCGCCCACGCCGTCCTTGCCCTTGACGTCGTGCATGGCGTGGATCCGCTGGGTGTAGAACAGAATTCGTTCCGTCAGCGTGGTCTTGCCCGAATCGATGTGCGCGCTGATGCCGATGTTTCTGACATAGCGGATGTCCTTTTTCATTTCTACTGGCCTTCGATGGAATGATGTTGTTGGTGATGGAACCCCGTGAAAAAAGATCCCGCCTCGGTCATCCCGCGACCGAAACGGGTCCCTCCGCACAAATAATTATATGTAAACAGCATCATCTATTTAACAATTCGCCGTTTGTCAAACAAATTCTTAAGGGGAACCGGCCGGACCAGGACGCCGGCGGCGTCTGCGCCAGCGCCTCGGGACCGGACGGCCGCGCAGGAGCACATAGCTGGCGCCGCTGCCCCCGTCGCACCAACGGGCGCTCGCGAAGGCG
>JAAYZF010000186.1 GCA_012514975.1 bacterium | reverse complement strand
GGCATCTACTGCGATGCGGGCGTGTTGAGATCGTGTCTTGTGTACAGCAACGCCGCCGCCGCGAACGCAGGCGGAGTGTATCTTGCCGCGGGCGCGGTGGCATGCAACCTGACGGTGGCCGACAACAGCGCCGTGGGCAGCGCAGGCGGCGCGTACGTTGCCGCGGCGCAGTTGTGGAACAGCATTGTCTGGCGCAACACCGCCGCAACCGATGGCAATTGCATGAACGCGGCGGCAGCGGCGATCAGCCATTGCTGCACGACGCCTGATCCGGGCGGCACGGCCATCATCACGAACGACCCGCTCATGCTGACAGGCTACGGCATAGACTTCGCCTCGCCGTGCGTGGCGCAGGGCTGGCTGTTCGACTGGATGGATGTGGCGCTTGACCTTGCCGGCGAACCGCGCGTGCAGGGCGGCACGCCTGACATTGGGGCGTACGAAGCCGTGCCCGAGCCCGCCTGCCTGATCCTGGGCGCTGCTCTGGCGGGAGCGTTCCTGCGCAGGCGGCAGCCTCGTGGATCATTCGCTCCACCTCGCCGGCGAGGAGAAGGCAGGCAGGAAGATGAGCGTCAGAACCATGATTGTCAACGGTGGGCCTGAACAGCCTGGATTGCCGATGACATTCCGCGGCGCCACAGAAGCGGGAGCACCGGGAGAAACGCGAGAAGACCAGCCTCAGGCACTTTAAACGCCGCGCTCCACGACAGGCCCGGGTCCGTGGGATTGTGAGTGCCCGCCACATCGCCTGTTGGGGGATTGTGATCCGTGGCGTTCTGCCTGGAGCCGAGTTGGATTCTCCACTGGCTCATGGTGAGCGCCGTGCGTGCGGTGATCACGTTGATCGACAGCGCCCAGTCGATGAGCGTTGTCATGCCGAAATTTGTCGTGGGCTGGGAATCGATGACGCGGATGTACCCTTCGCCGCCCGTGAGGGCGAAATCTGGCGGCGAGTACTTCTGGCCGCTGTTCGCGTCGAGATCATTGAGCTCAGTGGTGGCCCACGTTGATCCGGCGACATTTGAAATCATGAACTCGAGGCCGTGAGAGGAAGCAGGCGAGCCCTGCGTATCCCATGCGAACCCGTATTCAGGCACGTTCTCCGGCCCGGAACCGACAGCGTCGACAAAGATGGATATCGAGTCGGAGAATGCGGAGACGTTCGTATGGACGCGCGTGCGGAAAAACAAGTAGCCTCCGTCTTTGGCGAAGTACGCGCATGGCGTGTTGGAATCGCCGACGAAGTCGCACCG
This sequence comes from bacterium, assembly GCA_012514975.1. Lineage (GTDB taxonomy): Bacteria > Auribacterota > UBA3054 > UBA3054 > JAAYZF01 > JAAYZF01. The sequence goes on along the minus strand of JAAYZF010000186.1, from coordinate 803 downwards.
CTCCTCGAACCCGCTGTCGTGGGGATCGTTGAGCGAGATGAGGGGGCCCTAATAGGACGGCCAGTTCGTGTACGTGCCGCCATAGACAGCATTCGTGGCGGCGCGGAGTGGGAGGGCGGCGAGGCCAAGCGCGATGGCGCCGAGGAAGGCGCAGCGGGAGGTCCGAACGCGATTGTGGTCTGTCATAGCAGTCTCCACCGTGAGTTGGGGCGATTCAGGATCGCGCTATCGCTACGGCCGCTAGTATAGCAGAAATGACCGCCATCGTCAATGGGTGCGCCCCGCGGGCGCGCTGCGGGAAGGCGCCGGCGTGGCCGGCGCGCATCAAAGAAACGGGCGCGGCTTTCGCCGCGCCCGTCTCCGTTGCTGTCTCAGAATCTTGCCATGGGCAGATTCTAGTACATGTCGCCCATGCCGCCGCCGTGCGGGGCAGGCGCGGGCTTCTCCTTCTCCGGAATCTCCGTCACCATGCATTCGGTCGTGAGCAGGAGGCCGGCGATGGAGGACGAGTTCTGGAGCGCCGAGCGCGTGACCTTTGTCGGGTCGATCACGCCCGCGGCGACCAGGTCCTCGAACGTGTCCGTCGCGACATTGTAGCCGAAGTTGCCTTTTTCGGCCTTGATCTTCTCGACGACGATCGAGCCTTCGACGCCCGCATTGTCGCACAGGGTGCGCGTGGGTGACTCGATGGCGGTGCGGATGATCCTGACGCCGATTTCCTCGTCGCCCTGGACTTTCACCTTTTCGAGGGCCTTCTCGCAGCGGAGGAGCGCAACACCGCCGCCGGGCACGATGCCTTCCTC
>JAAYZF010000021.1 GCA_012514975.1 bacterium | reverse complement strand
TCGAATCGGTCGTCAATGAACGCCGGCGCAAATTGCTCGAGAAAACCATCCTCGGCGACCTCTCGAACCAGTACACCCGCGACCTCTATCGCCTGCGCGAAAGCCTCAATGCCGTCAACCGCCTCCTCGAAGGCCTCACCTTCGGCCGCGCCCAGTACTCCTTCACTCAGAAAATCAAGCCCGAGTACCGCCAGGTCTATGGCATCGTCCGCCGCGCGGGCGCGATCGACCCTGAGTCACAGCGCCAGCTCAAGGAGTTCTTCGAGTCGCGTCTCGAACAGCTCCGCCTCCAGCCTGACGGCACACTGCCCGCCTTCCTCGATTACCGCCACTGGTTCGACTACCAGCTCCATATCAGAACCATCGGCGCGCAGAACGGCGTCGAGCTCACAAGCGATATCAGACGCCTCGGCTCAGGCGGCGAACAGGCTGTGCCGAACTACCTGCTCATCATGGCCATGAGCGCCCTGCTCTACAACCAGATCGGCTCGCGCATCCGCCTCCTCCTCTTCGACGAGGCATTCTACGGCATCGACGCCGCCCGCCGCGATGAGCTCCTCCGCTTCGCCGCCCGGCTCGGCATCACCCTCGTCGTCGCCACGCCAGAGATGGACGGCGTGACCGAAGCGATGCGCGAATCCACCACGCTCCTGCTCGAGAAAAACGAGCGCAACGAGGTCTTCCTCGGCAACTTCCGCTGGGAATCCGAGGAGGGCACCCAGATGGAGATGTTCACCGGCCGCGCCCCCGCCAGGAAGACGCAAGAAACCGGATGATCCGGTCTGGACTGCGCCGGCCATGCCGGCGCTTTCGAGTACGCTGGCCGCGCCGGCGCTTTCTTCCCACAGCTACTTGCCAAGGCCGGGCCTTGGCCACTCTGGCCTCCCCAATGAGGGAGGCGCATCCCTGCGCCGAATTGCCGTTCGGGACAAGGATGTCCCTCCTGCGCCAAGTGAGAGAGCCGGCCCCGGCCGGCGATCGCGTTCCCGCAACCGCCCGTCCAAGGCCGGCTCTTCATCCACACGTTCCGTCAGCCAGTGCTTTTACTTCCGGCGCATCATCAACGCCGCCGCACCGGCGACCAGCATCAGCACTGCCGGCTCGGGTATCGGCGTGACAACCTCGAAGCTTTCGCCCGCCCTGATTTCATCAATGCTCACAATCGGCGCAGGATTGCCCGCGGCAACGATGCCGAGGCGGTTGTACTGGAATGCCGCGATGCCACCAAGCTCGACACCGCCCGCCGGCTCCCCTGCCCCAAGCACCGGATTCGCCCAGACGTGCGCCGACGCGCCGCCCGCGCCGAACGCCACGCGCGCAACGATCAGCGCCGTCGATCCGTCCGTCGCATTCACCGCGGTGGCAGCCGAGCTGCCGCCGTTCGCCGCGACGCCCCACATGTTCGTCCCGGCCGGTTTGCCGATCAGCAGGCTCCACTGGTTTGCCAGCGTGGACGAGTTGCCCGGCGCGTCGGTGAGCTCGATGCCGTACCGCCCGCTCGTGTCGCCGGAATCATACCGTGCGAGGAAGCTGAACCAGTTGGTCGTGCCGATGCGGCCGTAGTTCGTGCTCGTGGTTGTGAGGTCGATCAGGTGGAGGAACCCGTCGCGGCCCATGTCGCGCCGCGCGATCGAGTACGGCGTACTCGCGGTGGTTCCCGAGTATTCGCCTGCGGGGTCGGTGGCGAAGCGATTGCCTGTGGTAAGGAACGGCTCGCTGTACATCAGACTTCCCGAATCGACATGCGTGCGGGTCTCGAAGTAATCGACCGCGCTGAGATTCCACCATATCTGCTGCCATCTCGCCCGCCAGCCGCTGCCGGAGCCCTGCCCGTTCAAGTTGCTCGTGACGTTGATCGCCGCGCCGTCATAGCAGATCAGCTTCGGCGTCGTGGCGTACACGGTGTCAAACGGCGTTTCGGCAGACCAGTCGCTCGGCGCGGCAAGCTGTGTGCCCTTGTAGCGGACGCGCCAGAAGTAGCGCGTCGATCCCTGCAGCACGCCCGCCGGAACAGGCATGCTCGTGACGGGCCCGAACATGACGTTCGTCTGCGCGCCATCGAGCGTCCTGAACGACACTTCAGTCCAGAGGTGGGTGTCAACGCCGCTGCTGCCCACGAAGGGAGTCGCTTCGAGCGTCACCGTCAGCGGCACATCCGTCGAGCCACTGGCCGGGGCAACGTTCGTCGGCGTGCCCACAGGAACGGGCGGCGGAGGGCCGAGAGGCATGACCGCCTGCCACGAGTCACCCATCCGCACTTCGTCAATCCCGACGTTCGGCGCTTCAACCGCGCCGACTGCCGTGACGCTCATGTAGTCGTACTCGAAGTGCGGCACGCCATTGAGGACGGTCGCGTCAGCCATCTGCGGCTCGGTGCGTGTCGCGGGATTGACCCAGAGATGGGCCGTCTCGTTGCCCTCGGCAAAGATGACACGGGCGACGAGGAAGGCCGCCTGGCCGTTCACGGCGCTCACGCTCGAGGTGGCGACCGGGGTGCCTCCCCTGCCGATCAGTGCCCAGTTCTCCATCGCAGCTGCTTTGCCTATCGAGAAGTCGAACGGCGTGCTTCCCTGGTAGCCTGAGTTCAGGTCAAGACCATAGCGCAGCGTCGTGTCGCCTACTTCATACCGTGCGAGGAAGCTGAGCCAGTTGGTGGTCCCGCTCTTGCCGTACGTGTTGCTCGGCGTGAGGAGATACATGCCGCCGTCAGTGCCGAGCCTGCGCGTGGCGCGCGAGGAGGTGAGGATGCGGTCTTCCAGGCCGCTCTCCCAGTCCTTGCCGTGCTGGCTGGTCAGGAAGCGGTTGCCGGTGCTGGACAGGTAGTCGGGTGTTGCGCCGAATTTGTAGAAGAGCCCGGGCCCGGAGCTCTCGACGCGCATGAATCCCGCTGCGACGAACGCGCCCTCCCACGCCGCCAGCCAGCCGCTGCCGCCCGCGCCGCCGTGGATGTCGGCCGGGAACGGCGTCTCCGCGTACGCGCATCCGTCGTATGCAAGCAGCGTCGGCGAACCGTCAGGCGCGGTCGTGAAACCCGTCTCGTCCGACGGGTCGCTCCACACGGGGCTGTTCGTGCCCTGGTACTGGACAAACCATGTGTATTTGGTTGATGCGCGCAGCGTGCCGCTGTTGACGCTTATGCTTGTCAGCCCGTTGGTCGTGATCGTCGTCGTCACACCGTCACGCGAGCGGATGGAGAACCGGGATGCCTTGTGCACGTCACCGGGGTCGCTCGCGAACGCCGATGCCTGGAGCGCCACGGGAAGCGTCACATCCACCGCGCCGTTGGCCGGCTGGATGTTGACCGGCTTCTGCACGGGCGATACTTCGTAGTCGCGCGGCGCAACGTCGCGGAACATCTCGCCAAACCGGATTTCATCGATGTACCCGTGGCTGAGGTTGGTGAATGTGGCGCCGACCGAGCCAACGAGCGCCAGCGCGTTCCACTCGCGCAGCTCAGCCGGATTCGACTGGAACTGCCACAGCATGTTCCACGCGGGCGGCGTCGCGCCGGCGCTCTCGCCCGGCTCGTTCGACAGCGCCGGGTTGATCCACATCGTGGCAAGTATGTTCGTCGGCGACGGCGCGCCGTAGATCAGGCGGCCCACGTAAAACACCGTCTGGCCGGGAATGATCTCGACCGTGCCGGTGTACGTGCCATTGTCCGGCACCGCGCCGCCAAAGCCGCCGATGATCCAACGGTTCGACAGCATGCGGCCGTAGGACGCAATGCTCGGCCGCGCACCCATCATCGCCCGCTCGAAGTTGTCCATCGTCGCATTGGGCGCCTTGTTCAGCTCGATCGCCTGCGACCCGAGGTAATTGGTCGTCGTGCCGGTGACGTTCACCAACTGCCCGTCTATGCGCGTGAGGAAACTGAACCAGTTGGTGGTGCCCTGCAGGCCGAAGAAGCTGCCGTTTGTGATCATGTGCGCGACGTTCGGCGTGACCAGCGGCTTGCGTTTCACCTCGCCGCCCGTCGCGCGCAGGCCGCTCGACTTGAACGTTCCGCCGCGCACGGCAAGGTTCTCCGTCCCGTCATTGTACGTCAGGCCCGGCGACACCACCGTCCATGCGTCGGCGCCGGCAACCTGCTGGTACCATGCGCCGTCCCAACCCTTGCCGCCGTTAAGGCCGGCAGCGCCGTTCGTTACCGGATAGTCCACCGGCTCGTACGAAATCGCTTCCGCGTACGCGCCCATCGCGGCGCTGAACGCCAGCGCGCAAACTGCCGCCATCAGTTGATACCGTTTCACGTGTGCCTCACAGATTCTGCTTGGTTAAAGCTTCTCACGAACGTACTGGCCCCGTCCGGCCAGATTCCCATTTCATCCACGGATTATACCATTCATAACTCCCGCTGGCAAGCCCCATGGCCGGGATGGTGCAAGCCCTTAGAAATGACATGGTTCCTCAACCTTCGCGCGAGGGCGCTGAGTGAGCGTAGCGAGCGAAGCGCCCTCGCGCGGCGGCAGTCGTTCACCGCACCCATGCCTTTCGCCGGCATGCTCAAATATGCTATACTAGATGGAAGACGGGAAGCTTGGATGGCCATAGTGTTACATGCGAATTCCCATGCCGTGCCATGGCGGCTGCGTAGCCATACGGCCGCGGCATTTCTCTGTGTGCTGTGCGCCCTGGCGCCGCTCGCCGTGCGCGCGCAGTACGACCCGCCGCCCGCTTACTATGATGCAGCCTCCGGCCTTACCGGCCCTGCACTCAAGGCCGCGCTGCACGGCATCATCGCCCCGCACAGGGTGAAGAGCTATGACGATGCGCGCTGGATCCTCCATGCTCTCGATGGTGATCCGGATGATCTATCACTCATCCTCCTCGTCTATTCCGGCTATTCGGTGAGCGGTGCATGGGACGGTGGCGTGACGTGGAACCGCGAGCACCTCTGGCCGCAGAGCCGCGGCGTTACGGCAAGCCCGGCGAACAGCGACCTGTTCAACCTCCGCCCCTGCAACCCCGCGGTGAATTCCTCGCGCGGCAACAAATGGTTTGACAACGGCGGCACTCCCCCAGCCTATCCCCTTGCCCCCGAATGCGCGGCGACGGCAACAACGTGGCAGCCCCGCCCTGTCGAGCAGGGCGACATCGCCCGCGCGCTGTTCTACATGGACACCCGCTATGACGGCTCCGACCCCGGCACGCCCGACCTGCAGCTCGTCAACACCGCGCCGACCGGATGCCAGATGGCCGTCCTCTTCACTCTCGTCCAGTGGCACTTCGACGACCCTGTGTCCGAAACCGAGCGCAGGCGCAACCATCTCATCTTCACCGACTGGCAGACAAACCGCAACCCGTACGTCGACCACCCCGAGTACGTTCCTTCCATCTACGGCGTTCCCGAGCCGGCATGTCTGCTCGTGTTTGCGGCCCTTGTCTGCGCGGCGCCGGGCCGCGGCTGGCGACTTCCTTCTCCCTTGCTGAGCTAGCATGCCATGTACACGGATTCCCCGGATTGCACGGACAGCAGTGTCCGCGTTGTGGTGAACAATGGGTGAGTCTACGGTAAACGCAGTCAACACCGGCTGCGTCTCTGTGGGAAGAAGTGAAACTGGCGCGCCAGGCAGGACTCGAACCTGCGGCCTACGGATTAGAAATCCGTTGCTCTATCCAACTGAGCTACTGGCGCCGGTCACCCTTCGTCGGGCACGCGTCTGTTCCAGAAGTGGTTGGTCGGCGAGTGGCCCTGGCCGATCTCGTGGGCGGTGATGATCGCCTGGGTGATGTAGGTCTTCGCGCACTTGACTGCGTCAAGCGGATCGAGCCCGCGGGCGAGATAGGCGGTGATGGCCGCGGAGAACGTGCAGCCGGTGCCGTGTATGCTGCGCGTGATCACACGCGGGCTGCGGAGGAACTGCTGTGCGGTCTTCGTGTACACGAGGTCGGTGGCATCGCCTTCAAGATGGCCGCCTTTGATGACGATGATGCGCGGCCCCATCTTCAACATCTGCGCCGCCACGGGGATCATGTCGTCCGGGCAGGATATTTTCATTCCGGTCAGGCGTTCCGCTTCCGGAACGTTGGGTGTCACGACCATTGCCAGCGGGAACAGCTTCTCGCGGACGATCCCGATGGCGTCGTCCTCGAGAAGTGTCGCGCCGCTCTTCGAAATCATGACAGGATCGACCACGAGCTTGTCGACATGATGGGCCTTGAGCCGGGCGGCAACAGCGGCGGCAAGGCCGGCCGAGCCGAGCATGCCTGTCTTGCACGCGTCAGCGCCGATGTCGCCGAGCACCGCGTCGATCTGCTTCGTCACCATGTCCACCGGCGTCATGACGATGCCGGAGACGCCCAGCGTGTTCTGCGCGGTAATGGCTGTGATGACCGTGGCGCCGTAGACTTCGAGCGAACAAAACGTCTTCAGGTCGGCCTGGATGCCCGCCCCGCCACCCGAATCAGAACCGGCTATGGTCAGCGCTTTGAACATGAGAAGAACACTGGAATAGTGGAATGGTGCGTTACTGGAATACTGGGCGGGAACTCACTCCATCCGCGCCTGTGGCACTGCGGCATTCCACCCTCTGCTCCGCCATTCCACCCATTATTCCACCATTCCATTATTCCATCATTCCATTGTTCCGCCCTGCTCTCACTTCTCGCTCAGCGCGGCGATGCCGGGGAGCACTTTGCCTTCGAGGTATTCGAGGCTGGCGCCGCCGCCGGTGCTGATGTGCGAAATCTTCGCCGCGACACCCGATTTGTTGACGGCCGAGACAGAGTCGCCGCCGCCGACGATGGACACGGCGCCGCTGTCGGCCACGGCCTTGGCGATCGCGAAGGTGCCTTTGGCGAATTCAGGCGTTTCAAACACGCCCATCGGGCCATTCCAGACGATGGTCTTCGCCTTCAGGATGAGGTCTGCGTAGAGTTTCTGGGTATGCGGGCCGATGTCAACGGCGATCATACCGTCGGGTACGTGTTCGTTCTCGGTGGTCCTGCTGCCCGAGGCGTTGTCGATTGCGTTGGCCACGACGTGATCGACCGGCAGGATGAGCGGCGCGCCTTTCTGCGCCGCCTTCTCGATGAACTCCTTGGCGACGGAGATGAAGTCGGGCTCGACGAGCGAGCGGCCGACATTGACGCCTTTGGCCTTGAGGAACGTATACGCCATTGCTCCGCCGATGATGATCGTGTCGGCCTTGGTGAGCAGGTTTTCGATCACGGGTATCTTGTCGGAGACCTTGGCGCCGCCAAGGATGGCGACGAATGGGCGCTGGGGGCTCTCGACGGCTTCGCTGAGGTACTTGATCTCCTTCTGAAGGAGGTAGCCGGCGGCGCATTGCGCGACATGTTTCGTGACGCCGACCATGGATGCGTCGGGGCGGTGGGCCGTGCCGAAGGCGTCATCGACGTACAGATCGCCGAGTTTCGCGAGGTTCTTGGCAAACGCTTCGTTGACTTCCGGCGCATCCTTGCCCTGCTCGGCCTTGTGGAACCGCACATTCTCGAGGAGGGTGACATCGCCCGGCTTCATTTTGGCGACGATGGCCTCGACTTCCGGGCCGACGCAATCCGGCGCCATGGTGACGGGCTTGCCGAGCAGCGTGGCCAGATGATCCGCGGCAGGCTTGAGCGAGAACTGCGGGTCGAACCCTGTCCCCTTCGGGCGGCCGAGGTGGGACATGAGGATCGCGCAGCCCCCCTTCTCGAGCACGTACTTGATCGTCGGGAGCGCAGCCCTTATGCGCGTGTCATCGGTGATGTTCTTCTTCTCATCGAGCGGCACGTTGAAGTCGACGCGGATGAGCGCTTTCCTGCCCTGGAACTCCAGGTCTTCAATGAAGAGCTTGGCCATGGCGGCTCCTTGTATGACGTGATGACTTGACAAGTGAAGCGGCGATAGTGCACCGCCGCTTCACTTGTTGATGCCACTTCTCATCGCTACTTCTTCGAAATCCACTTCATGAGGTCGTTGCACTTGCAGGAATAACCCCACTCGTTGTCATACCATGCGACAAGCTTGACGAACGTCGGGCTGAGCATGATGCCCGCTTCGGCGTCAAAGACGCTGGTGCATGTTTCGCCGATGAAGTCGGACGAGACGACTTTGTCCTCGGTGTAGCCCATGATGCCCTTGAGCGACGTCTCAGAGGCTTTCTTCATCGCGGCGCAGATCTCCTCGTACTTGGCTTCCTTGACGAGCCGGCAGGTAAGGTCGACGACGGAGACATCGGCCGTCGGCACGCGGAAGGCCATGCCGGTAAGCTTGCCGTTAAGCTCGGGAATGACTTTGCCGACGGCCTTGGCGGCGCCGGTGCTCGAGGGGATGATGTTGAACGCCGCGCCGCGGCCGCCGCGCCAGTCCTTG
>JAAYZF010000185.1 GCA_012514975.1 bacterium | reverse complement strand
TGCGCCGAGCAGGAGCGCGGCCTCCCACGTCTTCGCCCTCATTGCCCGGTATGCCGCGGTGAGGATGTAGAAGGCAAGGAGGGAAAACGTCGTCGCCGTCAGCGGCGAATACACGTAGTTGAAGAACCAGTCGTACATGGGGACGGACGTGACCCGCGCGGGCGCCATCACGCCCTGCGCAGCCACGTTCGTCTCGTGGGCCGAGGGGTCGAACCCGAAGAGCGTGTGCTCGACGATCGTGACCATGCCGGTGCCGCCCGCGTTCGCCTGCGCGGTTGTGCGCTCGCGCGCCACCACCGGCCCCCAGTGCGGCTTGCATATCCCGGCGACGGCGACAATGGCCGCGACGGCGAGCGTGATGATGCTGTATCCCCAGCCGGGCAGGCGGCGCTTTATCCTGTTGCCGTGCGAGTGGATGAGGCTCGCCAGCCCCACCGCAAGGGCGAACACGCCGACGATGATCGTCGAGTTGCTCACCCATTCCAGGAACGTCACCTGGACAAACTCGTGCGGCACAAAGAACTGCACGAGCATGATGATGCCCCACGCGAGGCAGATGATCACGGGCACTTTGTTGCGCATGCGTCTCCGTCAGCCAGTCACAATCCCTGCATATGCGGTCACCGCGAACACGTTGAAGAGGCACACCCGCGGCGACCATGCTGAACACCGGCTACTGAACACTGATCACTGATTACTGATCACCGATTACCGATCACCGATTACCGATCACCGATTACCGATTACCGGCCGTCCTCATCCCGTCACCACGGCGAACAGCCTGGCAAACCAGGACGAGACGTCCGTTGTCACAAAGACCTGCACGCTCACCAGCGCGATCCCGGCGACAAGTGCGGCGATGATGATCAGCTTCGACGCGTCCTGCCCCTTCAGCGAGCCAAGAAGCAGCGGTTCGCGCGACAGGTACGCGCTCGCGGCGAACAGCTCTTCGCCGATCAGCGTGTAATCGCACGCGACGATAAAGAACGGTATCTGCGCCACCTGGTCCGTGCCGGCGATCTGGATGGCATCGGTGCTCGCCCCTGCCTCGGCAAGGATCAGCGCCTCGGCGGCGAAGGACCCGAGGAAGAAATTCGCCGCGGGCCTGTCGCGGATGATCGTTCCGCTCACCGCCATGGCATAGGGAAACTGCTGGTTCGTGGCGAAGTAGATGTGCTCCTCGCGGTAATTCTCCGGCCGGCCCGCGCGCGCATAGCTGTTGCGCACGACCTCCTGCTCGATCGTCATGACAATCGGGTCGATGCACGGGACGGTGAGATCGGTGTCGTAATGCGCCACGTGCTCGGCGACGTAGCCAAGGATGTTCATCGCGGCGATGGTCGCCATGTTGTCCTGCGTGCCGATGCCGGAGACATAGAGGATCGGCTTGCCCAGCTCGGTCGCCCGGCCGATTGCCTCTTCAACCGATTCGAGCCCGGGAATCCGGCGGATGAAGAGGGATTTGCCGCGCCGCGCATGGTAGATGTAATAGAGGATAAGCCCGCCGATGATCAGCATGGCGGCAAGGACATTCGCCTTCTGCAGGTCGAACAGGTGCGCGTCGATGAATGTGAGGGCATTGGCCATAATCACCTCGTCTCGATCACCTCGACGTTCGCGCGAGGCACCGTCACGGCCCTGCCGTCGTCCAGCGCGACGGACAGGACACGCGCGTGCGACTCAGTTGGCAGCGCCACAAGCTCGACGGGCAGGGCGGCCACGGCGCCGATTGCGCCGAACCACGGTTCCCGTATGATGCGGACGAGCGCGCCGGCATTCAGCGCCGGGGCAGTCTCGGCCGCGTGGGCGGTGCGTGCGTCTTCCGACGCGACGATCACCTCGGGCCGCATCACGCCGGCGCGGATCTGCGTCGCGCCGTTCACCGACGCGCGCCTTCCCGCGCAGCTCTGCAGCAGCGAGAACGTTTTGTCGGCCATGCGGATTGCCCCGAACCCTTCGGTCACCACGAGCGTGACCCCGGTGTTCTCATGGCCGGTGATGGCGACGCCGAGCTCGTAGCCGAGGAACTGCTTCAGGTCCGCATCGTCAATCCCGCCGGCAATCAAGGCGCGCACGCCGTGCGCCGTGGCGGCGCGCAATGCG
>JAAYZF010000020.1 GCA_012514975.1 bacterium | reverse complement strand
GGCTACTCCACGTGCGCGTGCAGTGACGACGCCCCCGGAGATGTTCCTGAACTCGACCAGTGGATGAAGGCCAACGAGCATGCCATCGACATCCATGCGGTTATAGGCGTCGATGTAGTGATCGACGAGCGATCTCATGTCGTCAGGACTCATACGCGGACTCAGCAATGTCACTTACGGAAACACTATACCGTAATCGTGTGTGCCTGTCAACGGGCGGGAAGCGCCCATCCACATGCGGCATGAAGCGAACGCGGCTTGAAGGGACGCGCGATTGCCATGGCACGGTGCACCACTTGCGCCGGGAAAAGGCAAAGAGTACAATATGAGGTGTATTCGTGCTATTGGATATGAGAGGATGTGATATGACCATTCGTGAATGCGCAGAGCGGTTGCAGGCGGAGGTAGTGTGCGGCGAGGAGCACGTTGACCGGCCGGTCGAGGCGGTATGCGCCTCAGATCTGCTGAGCGACGTGTTGGCGACGGACAAGCACACGTTCCTGCTGATCACCGGGCTGTGCACGCCGCAGGTGGTGCGCACGGCGGAGCTGATGGGCAGCGCCGGGATCGTCTTCGTGCGCGGGAAGTATCCGCCGCAGGAGGCGATCGGCATGGCGAAAGTCCATGACATTCCCCTTTTGTGCACGCGCGCCGAGATGTTCGAGGCATGCTGCCTGCTCGCCAACCTCGGCCTGGAAAAACACGCCGAATAGCCCCGCGCCCCGCCCCGTCATGGCTGAGACGATGTCATGGGACACGAGCCGCCTTGATCGCAAGGACATCTCGATCGTCAGCGAGCTGATGTACCAGCTCAAGGTCCGCGAGGTCATGACGCGCAACGTCTGCACCGTCACCCCGGCCCACACGCTCCGTGATGTCCAGCATGTGATGCGCGACAGGCGCATCTCGGGCGTCCCGGTCGTTGAGAACAACAAGCTCGTCGGGATCGTCAGCCTGGATGACATCATCCGCGCGCTCGACACGGGCGAGATCGGGAAAAGCGTGGACGAGAAGATGACGCGCAAGGTCTGCACGGTGCATGACAACGTCTCGGTGGTGAAGGCGATTGACGAGATGGAGAAGAGCGGGTTTGGCCGCCTGCCCGTCCTCGATGCCCGCGGGCGCCTTGTCGGCATCCTGACGCACTGGGACGTGGTGCGCAAGCTGCTGGTGATGCTCCAGGAAGTCGCCCTGCAGGCCGAGCAGCGAGAGCGCGACCTTCATGGCACCGCGGTCGACGGCTCGCCCGGCGCGCAGGGCGTCGCCCTCGAATTCGACATCGACAAGGATGACTTCGAGAACGCAGGAATCGCCTCGAGCACGGTGAAGAAGCAGCTCCAGTCGCGCAACGTCCCCGCGCCCATCATCCGCCGCATCGCCGTCGCCATGTACGAGGCGGAGATGAACATGATCATCCACTCGCTCGGCGGGAAGATGTTCGTCACCATCTTTCCCGACCGTGTGCTTGTGAAGGCGATCGACCGCGGGCCGGGCATTGCGGACGTCGAGCTCGCCATGAAGGAAGGGTTCTCCACCGCATCGGAGAAGGTGCGCGAGATGGGTTTCGGCGCCGGCATGGGCCTCTCCAACATCAAGCGCTGCGCCGACCGGTTCGACATCAAATCATCCCTCGGCACATGGACCGAGCTGACCATCGAAGTCGATCTCGCCGGGACGAAATGACACCGCGACGTGACGCCGACACCGGACAGCCAGAATGATCCCCTCGCCCGCCCGCTCCAGCTCGTGCCGGGCGTGGGCCCGCAACGATTGAAGCTTCTCCAGCGCTGCGGCTTGAAAACGGTCCTTGATGCCGCAAACTACTTCCCGTACCGCCACGAGGACCGCAGCGAGATAACCTACATCCGCTCGCTTGCCGACGGCGAGGCCGCGACCGTCCATGGCATCGTCGACTCGATTGCCTCGCGCGTCACCCGCTCGCGCAAACGCATCGTCCAGGTTGGCATACGAGACGCCACCGGCGTCATCTACGGCGTATGGTTCAACCAGCCATGGATGCAGGACAAGTTCCGCGAGGGACGCAAGGTCCTCTTCACCGGCAAAGTGCAGCTCGACCCGTTCCCGTCAATGGCGAACCCGCAGGTCGAGTTCCTGCCCGATGATTTTTCGCCGGACGAGTACGAGGGCGCCGTCGTCCCTGTCTACCGGCTGACGGAGGACATCAGCCCGATGGTCATGCGCAAGATCATCCACGCCGCGCTCGATGCCGCCCTGCCGCACATCCGTGAATACCTCCCGTCGAAAGTCCTCGCGCAGTACCATCTGATCGACCTGCCGGAGGCCTACCGCGTCATCCATGCATGGCAATGCCCGGCCGGCCAGCTCACGCAGGAGCACCTTGCCCGCGCGCGGCGGAGGCTAGTGATGGACGAGTTTTTCGTCATCACGATGGGGCTGCTGATGAAACGCGCGCGCACCGTGCAGCTCCCGTATTCCATCGCGCACAAGCCGCCCGGCGATCTTGTCCGCGCATTCATCAGCCGGCTTCCGTTCTCGCTCACCGCGGCGCAGAAACGCGTTCTTCGCGAGATCAAGGACGACCTGCTCGCCCCGCACCCGATGAACAGGCTGCTGCACGGCGACGTGGGCAGCGGCAAGACGGTCGTCGCGCTGACCGCGATGCTCATCGCCGTGGAAGGCGGGTATCAAGCGGCCATCATGGCCCCCACCGAGGTCCTCGCGCGCCAGCACCACAAGACCATCCGCGCGCTGCTCGACGGGCTGACGGTGCCCGTCCGCATCCTCACCGGCACGACGAGGGGCGCTGAACGCAAGGAGGTGCTCGCGGCGCTGCGGAGCGGCGAACCGGGCATCGCCATAGGCACCCACGCGCTCATCCAGGCCGGCGTCGGCATGCCGCGCCTCGGCCTCGCCGTCATCGATGAGCAACACAAATTCGGCGTGATGCAGCGCAACAGGCTGCGCGACCAGGCGGAGCAGACCGATGTGCTCGTCATGACGGCGACGCCCATCCCGCGCTCGCTCGCCCTGACGGTCTACGGCGATCTCTCTGTGTCGAAGATCGACGAGCTGCCCGCAGGGCGGAGGCCCGTGCACACGTATGTCGTGCGCGAGGACCTGCTGCCGCGCGTCTGGCAGTTCGTGAGGAAGCAGGTGCGGCAGGGGCGGCAGGCGTTCGTCGTCTATCCCCTGATCGATGAATCGGACACGATGCCCCTGAAGCCCGCAACGGTCATGTTCGAGCATCTGCGCGACACTGTGTTCCCTGACCTGCGCATCGGGCTCATCCACGGGCGCATGGCGGCGCCGGATAAGGAAGACGCCATGCGCGCCTTCGCCCGCGGCGAGACCAACGTGCTCGTCTGCACCACCGTCATCGAGGTCGGGATAGACGTGCCCAACGCCACGGTCATGGTGGTCGAGGAAGCCCAGCGGTTCGGCCTTGCCCAGTTGCACCAGTTGCGAGGCCGCATCGGCCGTGGCGGGCACGAATCATACTGCATTCTCATCGACCAGACAACCGAGGAGCAGCAGGCGCGCACGGCCGGGCGGACGCCCAGGCAGGGCGAGCTGCTCGAGCTGTACGCCAACTCGCGCCTCGCCGCCCTCGCGCGCACGAACGACGGTTTCGAGATCGCCGAGGACGACCTCCGCCTCCGCGGCCCGGGCGAGTTCTTCGGCATCGAGCAGACAGGCCTCCCTGCCCTTCACATCGCCGACCTTATCAGGGACGAAGAGGAGCTCAAGCTTGCGCGCCATCTCGCCGAGACGCTGCTTCAGTACCGCAACCAGTTGACCGCCGAGACCCGTGCCGGCATCCGCGAGCGCCTGCGCCGCGCCTTCGGCTCGAACATCCGGGGCGTCGATGCGGGATAGGAGCGATGACGATTTGACATGCAGGG
This sequence comes from bacterium, assembly GCA_012514975.1. Lineage (GTDB taxonomy): Bacteria > Auribacterota > UBA3054 > UBA3054 > JAAYZF01 > JAAYZF01. Next base: position 1,500 of record JAAYZF010000020.1, on the reverse strand, counting down.
TTTGATATGGTATATCTGGTACGTGAAGGCGGCGTGTGTTGCAGAATGGGCGCCCGGCAGCCAGTCTCCTCCCATTCCAGCGACCGGCGCCCGGCAGGTGGCACTCACATTTCACCCTTGACAGGAGCATCCATGAAACGCATCCCCGTTCTCGCACTCGCCATTGTCGCCGCATGCGCACTATGCCGCGCTGAGGAACAGAAAGCCGCGAAGGCGCAGGCTGAACCACGCGCCGCCGAATCCCCGGCCGCGGAAGCCGCGGCAACCGAATGGAGCGCAAAGAACCTGCTGTATGGCCCGTTCGAGATTGGGTACGGCGCCACGCTGCCCCTGTTCATCGGCGGGCTCGGCACCTATTTCGGCGCAGCCATCCCCTTCCAGGCGATGAAACCAGGGTCGCAGGCGCTCCTTCCCTACACCATTCCCGCGGGCATGGCGTTCGGCGCCACGGCAGGCGCGCTGTTCTCGCCTGTCATCATCCTCGAGGGTGTGGTGGACACGCTGACCTGCGGGGCATTCGCGGACCGGCCGTTCGACTGGTTCATCCAGAGGCAGCAGCAGCCGGTCGAGACTGACGACGTGCAGTCAATCGGCAACATCATGCAGCGCAATCTGCCGCAGAGCGACTAACGCCGCCTGCGCCGCCTCCGTGTCGTACACGAGCTTCAGGATGATCGCCGAGACGACGCAGAGGAACACAATGCGGACGAATCTGCTGCCTTTCAGGATCGCGAGATGCGTTCCCGCGAACGCGCCCAGCACGTTGCACGCGGCCATCGGCACGGCCAGCCTGTAGATGATGTTGCCCGTCAAGGCAAACGTGATGAGCGCGGCGGTATTCGTCGTCGCGTTGACGACTTTGGTCGATGCGGACGCTGAGAGGAAGCTGAAGCCGAACAGCGAGACAAAGACGAACATGAGGAGGCTGCCCGTGCCCGGCCCGAAGAACCCGTCGTAGAAACCTATCACCATCCCCGCCAGCACACTCACCAGAAGCTCATGCCCGCGGCCAAGTTTCGGCGCGTGCGTCTCGCCGAACCCCTTGTTCACGAACGTGTAGACCGCCACGAGCACCAGCAGCACAAGCACCACCGGCCTCAGCACGTCCGAGCGGATTTGCGTCACCACCCACGAGCCCAGCACGGAGAACATGAACGCCACCGCCGTCCCCGGCAGCGTCGCGCGCCACTCGACACGCACATGCCGCGCATAGCGCCACGTGGCGAACGCCGTGCCCGAGAACGACACCAGCTTGTTCGTGCCGAGAATCGCCGGCACGGCCGTGTGCGGCAGCATGAGGAACAACACAGGCACCTGCACCAGCCCGCCTCCGCCCGCAATCGAGTCGATCAGCCCGGAGAGGAAGGAGACACAGCACAGGATGGCAAGAGTCGACATCGGAAGGTGGGCTGAGGGTCAATGGTCAATGGTCAATGGTCAATGGTCAATGGTCAATGGTCAATGGTCAATGGTCAATGGTCAATGGTCAATGGTCAATGG
>JAAYZF010000184.1 GCA_012514975.1 bacterium | reverse complement strand
CTGGCCGAGATCATGGTCATAAGCGCGATCATGGGGATCATCACCATCTTCGCAATCTACGGCGCCAGCGCGTACAGCACGCGCACCAGGCGCCAGCAGTGCCGCGGTAATCTCCAGATGATCGCGCTTGCCGTGCAGGAATACGCAATTGACTACTTGCTCGCGAACGGCGCCACGGTCACCGTTAGCCAGCTGCACCCGCGGTACCTGGCAAAGCCCTCGAGCGGGACGTGCCCATCGAGCACGGGCGTGACGTACGGCACGCAGTTCATCATCGGCACGATCCCCCGCTGCCCGGTGAACGAGCAGGGGCATGCGTGGAGCCCGACGGACAAGCCGGGGATGTAGACTGGCGTGCTTCTTGCCGCCTTTCCTGTGACGCGGGCTGTGCAGCCGGAACGGGAATGGAAATGATGTCGAGGCATCCAGCAGCAGAGGTGAAACCATGAATACCCATCGCGCGCGCCCGAGGGGCATCACGCTCGCTGAAGCGATATTCAGCGGGGCAATCCTCTCCATCACAATCATCGGGCTCTTTCAGACGCTCAATTTCGGCTACGGCGTCGCGGTCAAGGCGGCGGAAGAGACCACCTGCGAGGCACGATGCGTCCGGCAGCTCGAAGACATGGACGCCCTCAGCTACGAGGAGGTGACGCAAGCGCGCTTCCCGCCGCAGTGCGTGGTGAACACGCAGGGAACCGAGACCGTGGTGGTGTGGGCGATGACGACCACGGTGGTCGAGGTGATGTCGCCCGCCATGCACAAACGGATCAACATCAATGCAACGTGGCGCAAGGGCGCGCAGCAGCGCAGTGCCAGGTACGTCTTCCTCAAAGCGCCATGATGACCGCGAAACGCCGACAATCTGCACCGGCACGCATGGCGCGCGGATACACGCTCGCCGAGTTCCTCATCGCCTCGGTGGCGACGAGCGCGGTGTTGCTGGCGCTGGTGGCCGTATACATTCATGGGTACACGATCATGCGGTCGAGCTGCGCGCGGACGTGGGCGCAACAGCGCATGAACGCGTCGCTCGAACGGATAGCCGACGCGGTGCGGCCGGCCGAGAATGTATTCCTTTACCAGGCGTACGGCCCCGGAGGCACGCCCACGAACTTCGGCAACTGCCTGTTCACGATCTCGGGCAAGGCATCGAACCGCGTCTACCGCGCGGGCTCGACCTTGTACTACGTGCCCGTGGCGAGCCACGACAGCCTGAACACGTCGACCGATGACGTCGTCCTGGCAACAAGCCTGGCCACGGACACAACGTTCAGAATGTCGAACGGCGCCGTCATGGTCACCATACGCATCATGGACGGGACGTTCACGAACCGGCAGCTCATCGGCACGGTGACGAGTTTCTCACAGCGGAACTGAGAGGTGGCGAATGAACACGAAACGGCATGCGCGCGGCAGCGTCCTCATCGCTTCAGTCATGATCCTCACGGGAACACTCATCGTCGGCCTGGGCGCCACGCTCAGGTGGACGCTCTCCGGGTATCGCGGCGCGGTGAACCGCACGGAACGCACGCGCATGCTCTACGCCGCCGACTCGGGCGCGGAGTACGCGCTCGCGTGGCTCAGAACGTACACCAGGGCGTTCCAGACGCATCCCCACTCGGCTGACTACGCGCGCATCACCGCCGAATTCGCCGAGATCGTGAGCAACGAGTTCCCCCGGGACATGCGGCTGGCGAAATTCGACTTCATCGAGTCCGCCGCCTACCAGGTCAACTCGGTCACCGACAGCCTGTACCGCGGCGCGCGCGCAAGCATCAAGCCGATCCAGGTGCGCGTCGGTTTCGAGCTCGTCGACGACACGAGCACGTATGTCGAAGTGTGCGAGACGATCGAGGCGCGCTCGTTCTCCATCTTCGAGTATGGCGTGTTCGTCGACGGCGACCTGATGATCAACAGCGACAAGAAGATGCGCATTATGGGCGCGGTGCACGCCAACGGCGTGCTGCGGCTTGGCACACGGGCCGCCGCGGACGGTCTCGTGCTCGGCTCCTACGTCACCAGTGCAAGCAACATCTACAACTGCTCGCAGCCCACGAAGACCACCATCAATTACGACGATGACGGCAGCGGCCACAGCATGACCGACTACCTCGGCTACAAGCTCGACAGCGACCATCCGTACTGGAAGGTGCTCTCGACGATGATCTGGCGCGGCCGTGTCATGTCCTGGGAGCACGGCATGCCCAGGCTCATGCTCCCGCTCCCCTATGCCCAGAGCAATCCGCGCATCCTGATCGAGCCGCCCCACCCGTCGGACAACGAGTTTGTCGCGGAGGCACGGTACGCCAACCGGGCTGCCCTGCGCATCATGGGCGACAACATCCAGCGGTTCAACCCGAGCACGTCCAACTTCACGACCATCGCGCAGGTGGGCAGTTCGAGCGTCAACTCATGGCTCTCGACAAACAAGTACTTCTGGAACAACACGATCAACGGTTTCGTCACGCCCATGGACATCGATGTGGGAGCGTTCCGGACATGGGCGCAGGCCAACGCGCCTGTGTTTTACAATGACGAGGCGCGCGCGGGCGTCCTGTACATCTCGATCAGCAACAAACCCGGCACGGCCGTCCGGTTGACAAACGGCGCATCGCTGCCCAATCCGATCATCGCCGGCGTGACGAACGGCTTCACGGTCGTCACGGAGAACCCGCTCTACCTCCTCGGCCACTACAACAGCTATACCGAGTGCCCGGCCTGCGTGATCTCCGACTCGCTCACCGTGCTCTCGTCAAACTGGGACGACGACGAGCATCTCGTGGTCGACAGTCCGCGCGGCTCGGTCAAGAACACGCGCTACCTCACGTCCATGATCACGGGCCAGGCAACCAACATCAACACCTTCACCGCCGAATCCTGGTTCGGCGGCATCGAGGACCTGCCGAAATACATCGAGGACTGGAAGGGCACGGGCGCATCCGGCAACAAGGAGATCCGCGGCACCATCTGCTCGATATGGCCCAGCAAGTATGAGCTCACCAACCTCGTCGACCCGGATGCGGGGCCGAACAGGCTTTGGTGGTATGACAGCACGTTCGCCTACCCGCCCGGCGCGCCGCGCTTCCACGAGTTCGTGCCCGATGAATGGGCCCGCTCCGCCACCCGCTGAACCGCATGCCTGGACGCTAACCGCATGAAACCGCCTCGGGGGACATCCGGACACGCGCGCGGCGGCCGCCTGTGCCGCGGGCTGGCCGTGTGTGCCGCGGTGGTCCTCGCCGCCCTTCCCGCCGCGCACGCGGCCGAGCTTGCCTGGCGCGCGTACGAGGGCCTGGCCGGCATCATAACAATCCCGGTCTATATCCATGGCCACTGCCGTTTTCAATGCGTTACGCCGGAAGGCTGGGCGGTGAATCTGACGCCGCCGGACGGCGATGCGGTGCGGTTCATGCCGCTGGGAACGTCCACGGCATACATCGCCGTCTCCGTCACGCCGGTGAGCCTTGCCGAAAAGCAGTTCGCTTCATGGCGCATTCCTGATCTGAAGCGTTCGCTGACCGCGGGGCGCGCGTTCGTCATCGAGGGCGAAGCGGACGGCCACATCGAGGGGACGCCCTCGTGGCGCGTCTGGGGCACGGTGAGCAACACGGTGGCGGGCGCAGCAGGCGGCGACAGCGGCTTGACGGCCGAGTATCACTCGTTTCATATCAACCATGGCTACCTGATCGATCTCTCGCTGCATGCGCCGCTGTCAAGCGCCGATGAGTGCCGCGAGGCCTACAGGCTTGTGGGCATGACGTTCCGCTCCGTACGCCCGGGGAGCGATCTGTCGGTCACGAATGTGCTGAAACCCGGCGAATGAGCATTCTGGAGTGGAACATGAGAGTCGTGTCCCTGTCTGTACTGGCGGCCGCATCGCTCGCGACGCACGCGGCCACGAACTACGTTGCCCAAAGCGGCGCACATGTCCCGCCGTTCGATTCGTGGGCTGCCGCCGCAACGAATGTCAGCGCGGCAGTCGCCGTTGCGGCGCCCGGGAACAGAATTCTCATCAGCAACGGCGTATACCAGGGCCTGATCACGTTAAGCAACCGCTGGCTGTCGCTGGAAGGCATGGGCAGGGAAGAGACCATCCTCCGCAACAGGACGCTCGAACCTGTCGTCCGCGTCTCGGCGCGCAGCAGCATCGTGTTCGAGTCGCTGAGGATATCCAACGATTTCGGCGCGGGGATCGTCTGCAACGACTCGACGCTGCGGGTCGAGCGGTGCGCGTTCGTCGAGTGCACGTACAACCAGGGAGCGGGGCTGTACGCATCGAACAGCGTGGTGTTCGTCAACCACGCCCTGTTCAGCCGCAACCAGGCGGTGTACTATGGCGGTGCGGCGGCGTTTCTTAACTCGACCGGCTGGATCGAAAACGCCGTCTTTGCAGGCAACGCGGTGGCCGACTTCACGAGAACATCAGGCGCGCTCCTGCTGACCAACTCATCGGTGACGTTCTACCACACCGTGTTCATGAACAACTTCCCCGGTGCCATCGAGTCGGTCAACAGCCCCGCGCTGCTCCGCAACAGCATCGCATGGGACAACAGCGTCGACATCCCCGCCAGCTTCAGTTGCGTCCGGAATGTCCCGCTGCTCAACGGCAACATCACAAACAGTCCCGCCCTCACCGTCGATGGCCACCTCCAGTGGAATTCGCCGTGCGTTGACCGCGGAACCAACGTCCCCGGCGCGGCCATCGACATCGACCTCGAACCGAGGCCCCAGGGCCCCGCGCGCGACATGGGCGCCGACGAATGGCTCAGCAGCGCGGGCGATCGCGTGCCTGACTGGTGGAAAGCGCTCTGGGGATTCGACCTCAACAGCTCGAATGTGTGGGAGCAGGACCCGAACAACGACGGCGTGCTCAACGTCGACGAGTACGCCAACGGCACCATCCCCGTCAACACCAACATCCTCCGCATCATCGGCGCCACGAACACCGTCGTCCGCGCGTTGAAAACGCTGACCAACGAGGTGCACGTCGTGCTCGGCACCAACGCGTTCCTCGGGCTCACATGCCTCACGGCCAATGCGCCCGGCTCGACCTTCGACGCGCCCGGAACGACCGGCACGTTTTACTGGACGCCCGGCGTGCACCAGGTCGGCCAGTGGTCGAATGTCACGTTCTACGCGCGCGATGCCCTCCTCGCCGTGACGAACGTCACCGTCGTCACCGTCGCGCAGACCAATCGCGCCCCGGTCATCCAGCCCGTCGGCGCCAAGACGTCGGGCGAAGGCCGGCTTCTTTCGTTCCTCGTCACCGCGACGGACGTTGATGGAGACCCGCTCCAGCTCGTCTGCAGCAACCAGGCGCTCGCCGGCTCCACCTTTACCCCCGTCTCGAACGGCGCAAGCGTGTTCGAGTGGACGCCGGCGTATGATGCCGCGGGCATCTACTCGAACGTCTTCTTCGGCGTCACCGACGGCGAATACCGGGACAGCACGTACGCGACCATCACCATCACCAACGTGTACTACCCGCCCGCGGCGCCGTCCGTGCTCATCAACGGCGGCGCGCCGTATATCAACCGCCTCCAGGTCTCGCTCACGCTCTTTGCCTCGAACGCGGCCGCCATGGCCATCGCGCTCGACGAAGCCGCGCTGACCAACTGGATGCCCTACGCCGCGGCCACCAACTGGCTCGTCACGCAGTACAACGCCGAGAACACCGTCTTCGCCCGCTTCCGCGCCCCGTGGCTCGACGAAACCACGAATGTGTCCGACTCGATCATCGTCGAAACCAACCCGCCAACCTGCACGGCGCTCTTCCCGCCCGATGGGTATGTCGCGACAAACGCCGTCACCCTCGCCTGGTCAGCCACGGACGATCCGGGCGGCTCGGGCGTCTCGTGGTACATGCTCCAGACGAACGACGGCGTGGTTGCGCTGGTCACCAACCTCTTCCCCTTCACGTCCGGCTCGACACAGACGAATTGGTGGCGCGCCCTTGCATACGACCGCGCGGGCAACACGAGCTCATGGACGGAGCTCCGCTGGTTCATCGTGCCCGAGCCGGGCATGCACGCGCTTGCCGCGGCCTGTGGCGCGCTGTGCGCGCTTCGGCGCAGGTGCCATTGCCGGCGGGCACACAATTGACCGGAACGAAGCCCGGCAGGCACTGCGCCCGCGTTTCTCCGCCTTTTGACATTCCCATGGTGTTTTAGTATACTATTTGTCACGTTGTTGTTTTGACATGCGTTTCGGTTCCCCGGTAGCTCAATGGTAGAGTGGGTGGCTGTTAAGGGCTGGGGGATTGCAGGTTCGAGTCCGTTGTTTTGACAGATGTTCAGTTCCCCGGTAGCTCAATGGTAGAGTGGGTGGCTGTTAATCCCCCGCCAT
>JAAYZF010000183.1 GCA_012514975.1 bacterium | reverse complement strand
TACCTCGAAGCCGATGTTGCCTCACCGTTTCACGAGCGTGACGGAGTGCGCTGGTACGTCACGGGCGACCTTGGCTGGCTGGATGAACGCGGTGCGCTCCATCTTGCCGGCAGGCTGAAGCGGTTTGTGAAGGTGGGAGGCGAGATGGTGAGCCTGCCCGCGCTCGAAGAGGCCTTGCAGGAGCGCTGGCCCGCGGGCGAGGACGGGCCGAACCTGGCGATTGCCGCGTTCGAGCCTGAAGGCCAGCGCCCGCACATGGGCTTGTTCACCACGATCGAGCTTACCGTTGATGAGGCGAATGCTGTTCTCAAGGACGCCGGCGTGAGCGCCATCGCGCGCATCTCGTCGGTGACGCGCGTCGATGCGCTCCCATTGCTCGGCACGGGCAAGACGGATTACCGCGAGCTCGAAGGCCGGTTGAGACAGGAGCAGCAATGACCTTGATGCCCGTTCAGCACGGGAGGGCCATCCCTGTCGCGACATCACGCCGTGGAAGATCCCTGGCCGTTGTCATGAACCTGTTGCGCACCACGCAGCGGATGTGGCCGGCGCTGGGACGCGCCCGCATCCTTGGGCGCGCAGTCATGGCGATCGCCGCGGTGTCCTGCTTCTGCGCCGAATCGGCTGGCTACACCGTCAGCGTCACGGTGCGTGATGCATCGAGCAGCGCGATCCAGGGCGCGTATGTATGGGTGGACGTGACCACGCCGAAGTGGGCCCGGACGGACAGCGGCGGAATGGCGTCGGTCACGAACGTTCAGCGGAAGAGCCAACTGGTCGTGGCGCGGCATCCGGAGCGCGGGAGCATGCCGCCGTTGCACGCGTACATCAACAGCGACACGAACTTCACGGTGACGCTGCCGCCGCGCGTGTCGCATCGGATCGCGAGCTACAATGTGCGCGGCTATGGCTCGTTCTATTCGAGCCAGGTGATCCCGCTGGCAAAGATGTTCTGGGAGATCCAGCCCGACGTGGTCATGCTGCAGGAATGCCCGAGCAACGCGGCGTTCTCGATCGCCACGTTCGCGTCGCGCCACCTGCCGGGCTACACAACAAGCTATTCGTACATCGGCGGGCCGGTCCGCAACGGCATCCTCTCGTTCCATCCGATCATCAGCACGGCGAGCTACAAGACAAACGGGACGTATCGCGACCTGTACACCGCGCTGATCCCCCTGCCGGGCGGGCAGCAGGTGCGGTTCATGAGCGCGCACTTCGCCTCCGGCGATTCCGCAAGCGAAGCTGCACGGCGCGACCTCGAAGCGGCGTTCATCGGCTCGGTCGCCTCGGGCATGTACGCGCAAGGCCAGTTGTGCTGGCTCGGGATGGACGCGAACGACGATCCGGCTGACCCCGAGTGCGCGTCGGACGTGCATGGCATCCTTACCAACAGGTGCACCGCTCTTGTCGAGCTCGAGCCGGCGGATGATCTTGGCAGCCTCTGCACCTATCCCTCCTGGCAGTCGCGCCTTGATTTCCTCGCGCCGGCGCGCGACCTCGCCGCGCTCGTCACCTACCAGCACATCCTCCGCACCGAGACAATGACCAGCCGGCCCGCATGGCTCGCCTCGGGCGACAGCGCCGCTGCGTCGGATCATCGCATGCTCTACGCGGACATGGCGCTCATACCCGAGCCTGCGGCTGTGCTTGCGCTGCTCGCAGTCGCGTGTGCGGTCAGGCGATCACGATACACTTGGCAACGCAGAGCTTAGAAGCCCCTTTTTGATGCCAAAAAGGGCCTTCTAACGCCCGAAAAAGGCCTGAATTCACCTATAAGTTATTCCCTATCAACTAGTTGCCGTGGTCCGACCCCACTTGCCGCGTCAACGTGTCAGCCGGATGCGCGCATTCCTGGCGTCGACGTGACTGGAGTAACGTCGTACCCCACGCGCGAGCGAACACGCGTATCCTCCATTTCGGCCTGCACGCGATTGCGGCGAACACGCGTCAGCATGCTCGCGTGGTAGGCCGCGACTCCAGTCGTGGCCACACGCCGCGTCAGCGTGTCAGCCGGACGCGCGTGTCCCGCGTGTCGACGTGACTGGAGTCACGTCGTACCCCGCGCGCCGGCGAACGCGTGTCAGCCGCGCCAGCCCTTATATCGGAATTTCAGAAAGCTTGGAAGCCCATACTTGACGCATTCAGGCAAAATGGGTATGATTAAGGGGCATGGAATAAACCACACACCAAAAAGGAGGTCTGCCATGAAGCGTTTCACCTTCCCGCTTGCCGCGCTTTGTCTCCTTCTTGCCGGCACGCTGTTCGGCGTCGACCGCTACAGCAACGGCACCGGCGGCGGCCTGTTCAACGACGTCAATACCTGGTCCAACGGCATACCGGTCGGCAGCGATCTCTTCGCCATTCTGCCCGGCGACGTCGTCACCGTGCCGGACGGCTATGGGTTCTACACCGGCGGCGGCAGGCCGACAATCGGCGGCCTGCTGGTCGTGGCGCCCAACGGCACCATCTCGGTTGACCGCGTCGTCACCACGCTCGGCGTCTGGCCCGGCGGCGGGATCAACTGCTCGGGCACGTTCTCGTGCGCCCGGATGGGCCCCACAGCGCCCTTCACCGTCAACCTGTACTCGGGCAAGTTCACGATCAGCTCAACCGTGGCTGCCAACTCGCACAGCAATGCCATCTTCGGCGGGCGCTTTTTCTCGGTCACCACGAGCATGACCGGCGGCACCCTTCTCGACGGCGGCACGATCGACGGAAACAACGCCGCCTTGTACTTTGGCTCTGCGCTTTACTGGACCAAGGGCACGATCGTCAACAAGAACTTCGCCTCCAATACCGACCGCGGGGCGTTCAACAGGGAGTTCAAGGATAACTGCATCTTCGACATCAACGATCAGTCGCACACCAATCAGCGCATAATGGTCGACTTCGCCTCTGTGCCGTACGCGTGGACGAACGGCGGCGTGGTGCAGTTTGACGTCTACTCCTCGATTTCAAACGACTGCGACTGCCTGCACACGACCTCGCTCGGCAGCATCGTCGGCACGAACGTGGTCTTCGAGCTTGGCGACGGCCAGGGCCTGCCCGGCACGCTCGCCGACTACCAGAACGTGCAGTACCAGGTGGTCCTGGCCACGAATGCCAACGGCGACACCGATTACACTGGCTTCAACCCGACCGTTCCGGAGGTCGTCACGTGGAACATCGGCGGAGTCGACCGGCCCGTCGGGCTGATCAACAACATCCCGGTCGATGGCACGATCAGGATCGTGCCGGAGCCCGCGGCGGCAATGGCAGCCGTCTGCCTCATGCTCTGCGCGGCGCGGAGAAAGCTCACGGGATTCAGCCGCGGATGACACGGCGCGATCGACGACACGAGGCGACGTGCCTCCCGGGACCCGAACAGGGCGCGGACGGTCATTCCTCTCCCAACGCCTCGATGTCGGCCAGGTCCTTTTCCCTGCCCGTGGCCCGTTTGTTCCGGATGTGAGGTACTCAATCTTGCGTTCGTTGAACAACGCGAGCAATTCTCTGAAGTCTGGCTGAACATTCATAGGCTTGTCTGCGCAGAATCTCCACCGCATCAACTCGTTCCGAAGCATCACGCGTACGCCAGAATGCCAGATCGTCACATCCGCACCCTTGCTTCCCTGCGCGGTGTTTGGTAGAATGGCGCTATGTTAATGGATGGATGCGCGGTCGGCCTCCCGGTAGATCGCACGGGCTATCCTTTCTTGACGGGAGTTGATTCGTGGAACCAGTTATTCTGACGGGCACAACAGCCTTTTCATCCTTCCGCGTCAATGCGCTGCGTGCGGCCATGCGCGCTGCTGCCCCGGCAGCCGGCATCGCATCGTTCGACGCACACTGGCTGTATTTCATCGAAACCGACGGCGGGCTCGACGAAGCCACGATGGACAAGGCGCGCGCCCTGCTGGGCGCGCACCGCGTGTTCCCGGGCGGCGACGGTTTCATCGTCACGCCGCGCAAAGGGACGATATCACCCTGGTCGTCCAAGGCAACCGACATTTTCCACAACTGCGGGCTCGATGCGGTGAAGCGCGTCGAGAGGGGCATCTACTTCGAGGTGCGCTCAGCCGGTGGCGCGCTGCTCTCCCCCGCCGCTCTTCAACCTGCGCTGGCCGCGATGCACGACAGGATGACCGAAGGCGTATACACGGAGGTGAGCGACCTGTTCGCGCACCGCGCGCCGGCGCCCATGCGCGAAGTTGACGTGCTGCACGGCGGGCGCGAGGCGCTGACCAGGGCGAACACCGAGATCGGCCTTGCGCTGAGCAGCGACGAGATCGACTACCTCTGCGATGCGTACACGGCGATCAAGCGCAATCCGACTGACGTCGAGCTGGTGATGTTCGGCCAGGTGAACTCGGAGCATTGCCGCCACAAGATATTCAACGCGGACTGGGTGGTGGACGGCGCGCGGGGCGGCCGCTCGCTGTTCAGGATGATCCAGAACACGCATGCGGCGAATCCGCACGGCACGCTCGTGGCCTACAAGGACAACTCGGCCGTCATCGAGGGCTTTGCGGACAAGTGGTTCCAGGTGCGGCGCGACGGGTCGAACATCTATGAGTTTTCTTCCGGCCAGATCGACCTCATCATGAAGGTCGAGACACACAATCATCCGACGGCCATCTCGCCTTTCCCTGGCGCGGCGACCGGCGCGGGCGGCGAGATTCGCGACGAGAGCGCGACGGGCATCGGCGGGAAGAGCAAGGCGGGCCTGTGCGGGTTCATGGTATCGAACCTGCGGATACCGGGTTTCATACAGGCGTGGGAAAAGGACCATGCGGAGTTCCCGTCGCATCTAGCCACGCCGCTGCAGATCATGATCGAGGGTCCGCTTGGCGGCGCGGGCTACGGGAATGAATTCGGCAGGCCACAGTTGTGCGGCATGTTCAGGACGTACGAGGACCGTGTGGCGGGGGTGTACCGCGGGTATCACAAGCCCATCATGATCGCCGGCGGCATGGGCGCGATCAAGCGTGAACACGTGCACAAGAAGGAGATAATGCCCGGCGCGCTGATCGTGCAGATCGGCGGGCCGGCGATGCGGATAGGCCTTGGCGGCGGCGCGGCTTCCTCGATGGCCAGCGGAAGCAACGTTGCCGACCTTGATTTCAACTCAGTCCAGCGCGACAATGCGGAGATGGAACGCCGGTGCCAGGAGGTGATCGACGCGTGCATCGCGCTCGGGCCTGGCAACCCGATCCTCAGCATTCACGACATCGGCGCGGGCGGCTTGTCGAACGGGTGTCCCGAGCTTGTGTCACACACCGGCGGCGCGTTCTCGCTGCGGGCGATCCCGAGCGAAGACTCGTCGATGAGCCCGATGGAGATCTGGTGCTGCGAAGCGCAGGAACGCTACGTTCTCGCCATCGAGCCGGAGGACCGCGAGCGGTTCATGGCTCTCTGCGCGCGTGAACGCTGCCCCGCCGCCGTAATCGGCAGCGCCACCGGCGACGGGCATCTGCGCCTCGATGACGAGCTGTTCGGCAACCGGCCGATCGATATCGATGTCTCCGTCATACTCGGCAAGCCGCCGAAGATGCTCCGTTCAGTTTCTCGTAAGGCAGAGAAACTGAGGCCACCAGGCTTTGGGGGAGTGAAACTGAAGGAGGCGGTGGAGCGGGTGCTGCACCTGCCGGCCGTGGCGAACAAGACTTTTCTCATCACCATTGCCGACCGGACGGTGACGGGCCTGGTAGCGCGCGACCAGATGGTCGGGCCGTACCAGGCGCCCATCGCCGACGCGGCGGTGACGGCGGCGTCATTCCTGTCGTACTCGGGCCAGGCAATGGCCATGGGCGAACGCACGCCCCTCGCGCTCGCCAATGCGCCCGCGTCAGGCCGCATGGCCATCGGCGAGGCGCTGACCAACATTGCCTGCGCACACATCGGGCCGCTCGGCAATGTCAAGCTCTCAGCCAACTGGATGTGCGCGTGCGGCGAAGACGGAGAGGACGCGAAGCTCTATGACACGGTCCACGCCGCCGGAATGGAGCTGTGCCCGGCGCTGGGCGTCTCGATCCCCGTGGGGAAAGACTCACTCTCGATGCGCACGCTCTGGCAGACGTCGCGCGGCGCAAAGGAGCGGCAAGTGGCGCCGCTGAGCCTCATTGTCTCCTCGTTCGCGCCGGTGAAGGATGTGCGCAGGACGGTCACGCCCGATCTGAAGCCCGGGCCTTCGGTGCTCGTGCTGGTCGATCTTGGCCGCGGGAAGAACCGCCTTGGATGCTCGGCGCTCGCCCAGGTGTACAACCAGGCAGGCGGCATCGTGCCTGACGTGGATGATCCGGCCCTGCTGAAGGCGTTCTTCGCCGCGACGCAGGAGCTTGTCGAGCGCGGCCTCCTCCTCGCCTGTCACGACAGGTCGGACGGCGGGTTGTTCGTGACCCTCGCCGAGATGGCGTTCGGCGGCCGGCAAGGGATGACGGTTGTGATCGACGCGCTTGGGGCCGACACGCTCGCCGCGCTCTTCAGCGAGGAGCTCGGCGCCGTGCTCCAGATCGCCGATGAGCATGTGCATGATGCGCTCGAAGTCATCGCCCGGCACGGCCTCGGCCAGTGCCGCCACATCATCGGCCGGCCAAATGAAACCGGCGTCATCGAGATCACCCGCATGGGCGGCGGCGCGGTGTTCACGGAACGCGTATCGGTACTCAACAGGTTGTGGTCGGATACCACCTGTCGTATGCAGGCGCTGCGCGACAATCCCGCGTGCGCCCGGCAGGAATATGACAATCTGCTCGATGAGAACGACCCCGGGATGACGTTCAACGCGACGCATGAGGTGGAGGGATCGGGACAGGGATGTCCCTCCTACGCGGGGAAACGGCCGCGCATGGCGGTCCTGCGCGAGCAGGGCGTCAACGGCCAGGTCGAGATGGCTGCGGCGTTTGACCGCGCGGGATTCGAGTGCGTGGATGTGCACATGACCGATCTGCTCTCCGGCAGGATCGCGCTGGAGGGCTTTGCGGGGCTGGTGGCCTGCGGCGGGTTCTCGTATGGCGACGTGCTGGGCGCCGGGTCCGGCTGGGCAAAATCGATTCTCTACAACGCGCGGCTGAAGGAACAGTTCGCCGCGTTTTTCGCACGGAAGGACACGTTCGCCCTTGGCGTGTGCAATGGATGCCAGATGATGGCGCAGCTCAAGGAGATCATTCCCGGCGCGGAAGACTGGCCCGCGTTCACGCGCAATGTGTCCGAACGGTTCGAGGCGCGGTACTCGACGGTCGAGGTCCTCGAGTCACCGTCGCTGTTTTTCAAGGGAATGGAAGGCTCGCGCCTGCCCATCCCCGTGGCGCATGGCGAGGGCTTCGCCGATTTTGCGAACACCGGTTCACGCCTGCGCGTCGAGAACGCGGGGCTCGTGTCCGTACGGTTCGTGGACAACTACGGCGCCGCAACGGAACGCTACCCGTTCAATCCGAACGGCTCGCCAGGCGGCATCACCGGGCTGACGACGCCTGATGGCCGTGTGACCATCCTCATGCCGCACCCCGAGCGCCTGTTCCGCGCCGTCCAGATGTCGTACCGGCCGCGCGGCATGTTCAACGGCGAGGCCGGGCCATGGATGCGCATGTTCGAGAATGCGCGTGCATTTGCAGGGCGGTGAATATCCACGCGCGCGTGCGCGTCAGACATTTGATGAGCGTCGAGTCCTGTGTGAATTTCCGTGCGTGGATCCCGGCCGTGCGAGTGGCGGGCCTGCTGGTGTGTGCATGCGGCCTCGCGCCCGCGCAGCCGCGTGCGCTCACGGGCGCCGTCGAGCGCATCGGCGTGGCCGGGTTCGAGCGGATCAGCCCGGCCGTCCTGCTCTCGGCAACCGTCACGCGCACCGGCGCGGCCTATTCAGCCGACAGCATCAACAGCGACCTGCACCGCGGGATGCGGCTTGGCCTCTTCGCCAACGTCACGGCAATCGCGCGCCAGCGTTCGCCGTCAACAGTCGCCGTGACGTACCGCGTGCGCGAGCTGCCGGTGGTGTCATCCTTCTCGCTCACGCGCGCTCATCCGGAACAGGGCAGTCTGAAAAAGCTGTTCACAACGCGTGAAGGCGGGCCGTTCGACCCGTATGCCTGGAAACGCGATCTCGAACGCATACGCGCCTTCCTCGCCTCGAACGACCACCACGGCGTGTCAATCCAAGAACACACGAGCATGTCGCCTGACGGCAGGAGCGTCGCGCTGACCGTTCATGTGCGCGAAGGCCAACCGCAGCATCTCGAGGCGATTGACGTGCGCGGCGCCCGCATGCTAGACGCCGGCGAGGTGCGCTCCTCGCTCCACTGCCAGCCCCGAAGTTTCTGGCTCCTGCGCGATGGGCGGTTTGACGACGCGCGGCTGGAAGAGGACGCGGAGGCGCTGCGCGAGAGGTACCGCGAGGCAGGCTGCCAGCGCGCGCAGGTTGCCATCACGCGACGCACGGGCTCGCGGCCCGGCCTCGCCATTCTCGATGTCGAGATCGACGAGGGGCCGCGCTACGTTGTCCAATCGCTCTCATGGGTGCAGCGGGTGGTCGAAAGCAACACGTTCGCCGAAGTGATCGACGACATTGACGACCCGTCGGGCCAGCCGTGGACGCCCGGGCTTGTGCGCGGGCTGGGCAGGGAGATCGCCGCAGGGCTTGCCGGCAGGGATGCCGGGCCTGTCACCGTGAACATCGCGTCGCACTGGTGCAGCAACAGCACGCCCGAGACGGTGTTCGTCGATCTCGTTGCGCGCGTCCTTCCCTCACAGGGCAGGCGGACGTTCGATGCCGCCCTGCCGCTCATCCCACTGGCCTCTCCCCTGCCGCTGGGCGATTAGTGTATCGAGGAACCCGCCTCGCGGGATACCCGGCCGACGCATGTGCGGCCTTGGCCGCACGGATTCACCATGCGCGGCTTGAGCCGCGCCATGGAGGGCGGCCGTACCCGGCCGCCGCGTGTGCGGCCTTGGCCGCACGGATGCCCTTCGCGCGGCTTGAGCCGCGCAACATGGGGGGCGGCCGTACCCGGCCGCCGCATGTGCGGCCTTGGCCGCACGGATGCCCTTCGCGCGGCTTGAGCCGCGCCACATGGACGGCGGCCGTCCCCGGCCGCCGCGTGTGCGGCCTTGGCCGCACGGATGCCCTTCGCGCGGCTTGAGCCGCGCCACATGGACGGCGGCCGTCCCCGGCCGCCGCATGTGCGGCCTTGG
>JAAYZF010000182.1 GCA_012514975.1 bacterium | reverse complement strand
ACGCACTGCACCGGGGGCGGCAGCGACGGGTACCAGCAATACTACGAGCAGAATGCAGATGGTTCATTCACGTGCCATACACTCACCAACCTCGTGTGGTCGCAGGCCGTTGCGTTGACGGACGAGGATGGTGACGGTGACCTTGACATTATCGCGACGGCCACCGGTGTCGGCGAGCTGGGCATCTGGGAACAGATCGGTGGCTCTGATCTGCCGCCCGAAATCTCGGTCTCGCCGGTCGAGCAGACTGTTGCTGTGGGGCATGCGGCCGTGGTTGGCATCGCCTGCTCGGGCGATGAAGGCGCGACGCTCACTCTCAGCGTGAGCAACATGCCCGCCGGCGCGGTTCTCAATGCCGCTCAAACGCAGTTGACATGGACGCCTTCAGCGGCAGATCTGGGGACGCATACCATCGTGTTCACCGTGACCGACGACAGCACGCCTCCGCTGTCGGCATCCGCGTCGGCCGCCATCATCGTGACCGCGCGTGTCGACCGGCTCGAGATCGTCACGGGCGCGCTGCCCGATGCGACACAGGGGCAGGCGTACAACGCCGTGCTCCAGGCCGCGGGCGGAGTGCGGCCGTATGTATGGACAAAGACGTCAGGCAGCCTGCCCGATGGCCTCTCGCTTGCCGCCAACGGCGCGATCAGCGGGGCGCCCACGGCAACTGGCGCGTTCTCCTTCGTGGCTCGCGTGACGGACGACGCCGACACCTTTGCCGAGGCAACCTTCAGCATTGCCGTGGCCGGCGGCGCGGTGCAGACGCTTCATATCGTGACAGCGGAACTGCCCGACTCGGTTGTGGGCGAGCCGTATGCGGTTGTGCTCAAGGCTGCCGGCGGCGCGACGCCGTATGCATGGTCCATCTCGAGCGGGTTCCTTCCGCAGGGCATGGCGCTCAACGAGGCCGGCGGCGTGATCAGCGGGACAGCAACCGCGCCGACGAACGCGTTCTTCATGGTGACGGTGACGGACAAGAACGGCGCCACGGACAGCAAGCCGCTCGTCATCCGCGTGCGCGACGAGGAGGATTTGAACCTCGATATCCGCGAAGTCTCGCTCGCGAAGTTCAACATCAACTGGCGCAAACACGTCAAGAAACAGGAGGATGACTGCGACAGCCTCTGGGTCAAGACCATGTTCACCGTGCCGCAAGGGTTCAAACTCGAGCCGAATGTGCCGGTGACGGTGTTCCTTGGCGCGTATCCGGTCGATGGATGGAAGGCCGACATCAGTCCCAACGGACGCCGCGCGGTCTACTATCAGGGCGATGCGGACAAGGATGACGTGCCGGTCGTCAAGATGGTCGTGCGACTCAGATTCGTCGGCGGCGAGCCGATGGGCATCCTCTATACGGTGGCCAAGTATGCAGATCTGGACGGCGAGCTCGGCGCGGAGAATGAAGATATCACGGACGGGAGGCTGATGGTGCCTGTCCACGTCTTGATCGGCACGTACGAGGGCGCACAGACGATTGAAATGCGCTACGACTCGAAGAAGGACCGCAAAGGGAAAGGGAAGTACCCGATCAGGTAGGACACCGGAGTAACGGTGTCAGATCGCATCTGAAGCTGGGTGTGGCGGGCAGCAATGCCCGCCATACCTTTTTTGCGGGCAGGGAACGGCCATCGGGTTGAAGGCCGTTGTCCCAAAGCCGGGCGCCGGCACACGGCGGAGCGCAGAGTGTGCGCACAGAGGCCACCCATTGGCGAGGGTGCAACGCCGCGCGGCGACCCGAAATCCCGCAGACGGGACTCACTATCAATCTTTTGTTCCGCAAAGCGGAATCTTCGCGCCGCCTTGTATCCTGCCCCCCTGGTGCGCGCCCCCCCAACCCCAACCTCAACCTCAACCTGTACCCCAACCTCCAACTCCCAACTTCCAACTTCCAGCCATCGACGACGACGACGAGGACGAGAACGAGGACGATTTAGGGGCCGAAGGCCCGGGACAGCACGCAGGCTGCTCCGGGCCTTCGATGCCCCATACGGCGGGGAGATCAGGCGCGCCTGCGCCAGCCAAGGCCGAGCACGAGCGCCAGTGCCGCCAGCAGGGCCGGTTCCGGTGTGACGTGTCCTGGCGTGCCGCCGTAAAGCTCAGATGCCTGCCAGCCGGCCTTTATCGCCCAGTTGGTCAGCGGGCCGCGCACGTCGGACGATTCGAGCGAGAACCCGCCGCCATCAGTCTCGGGATACCACGAGGCGTCGTACCTGAATGACTGGATGGGTTCGTTGCGCGGGTCCATCGTCTCGATCAAGTCGCCCGAGTTGCTCAGCTTGCCTGAGAATGTCCCGGCGATGACCATGTGGTTCGTGTCGTACCGTGAGGCGAACGCATCAAGATTCTTGACCAGCACGATGCATGCGCCGTTCGGGGGGATCGGTTTCGTGTCGGGGCCGAAGGCGAAGGTGATGCCCGCGCTGAAATACGCGCCGGTGATGTTCAGCGGGGAGGTGTAGATGTTGCAGAGCTCGATGAACTCGAAATCCTCGTCCTGGTACGGGCTTCCCGCGGGCGGCTTGGGCGGGTGGTACATGATCTCGCTGACGTGCAGGAAGCGCATCATGGGGCTGATTCTGGGGCTGAAGTAATGCGAGCCCCTGTAGTTGTTCTGTGCGTCATAGAGGTCGACCTGGCCGCCCCAGGCGGAGAGCCGGCCTTTGTAGTTGCCCTGGACGAGCAGGTGTTCGCCGCCGGTCGGGCCTTCAGCGCGATCGCGGAACGCGATCGCGTTCTTCGTGACGTAGATCATGTAGTTGGTCGGCAGCACTGTGCCCGGGGCGAATGTGTGGATGATCGCGTTCGTGAGCCGCCAGCCGGAGATGTCAAACGTGAACGGACTTGCGTTGCGGAAGGATATGTACTCCTCGCCCTGGTTGCCTGACGCGGGCACGGGGTCGGAATCGACGAACACGAGCGTGCCGTTTCCGGGCTGGCTGTCAGGGATGATGCCGCCCGGTTTGCTGACGTTGTGCGTTACGTAAAGATGTTTGCGTCGTGCGGCGAAGTACGCGTTTGTCAGCTCCGTGCATGCCTGGTCGATCGTCAGGTGCGGGTAGTTGAAGTACCCGCCGGGCGGGGGGAAGCCCCACTTGGCCCGGTCCATCTCGGCCAGCGGCTTGATCATCTGCCTGAGCTGCTCGATGCGCGCCTCGTACTTAAGCTGGCCGACCGGCGTGTCAGGCGGCTGGAGCAGTTGGTCGATGACTGAGCGGATGCGCCGGGCGTACATCTGCCTGAAGTCGGGGAAATTCATGTAGGGGATATCCCAGCCATACATGTTGTAGACGATGCCATAGAGGGTGTTGAAATGGCCGTTGTAGGGGCCGCTCAACCCCGTGCCGTCGGTCCCGTCCTGTGTGACGATGATGGTCGAGCCACCCCAACTGTGTCCGAACGTGAGGTCCTTGTCCCAGGCGAAGACGCGCCATTCGCGCGTGTTGTAGGTATCGTAGAAGAGATAATGGTTCTTGTGCGCGAAGTCCATGTCCTGGATGATCATGTGCGCGGCGAGATAGTTGATGACCTGTGGGGCGTTGATATGGTCAAACGCATACTGCTGCTTGAGCGCCGCATTGTTGTTCATGAGATGTTTGACCAGATCAGCCAGCGGCTGCACATTGCCGTCATCCGGGCGCTTCAACTGGTAGGTCTGGCCGTACTCGTTCGTCAGGGCGCGGAGCCAGAGCTGGTTGTCGGCGTTCTTGAACAGGCGGCCGGCATCGTCAAGCCCCATGCGCCTCAGCCATGCGCCGTCGAACTGCTCGACGGCAAGGACGAGCGAGTGGAACTGGCCGTTCTGCCGCATCTGCACGTGATAGCAGTGGGCATATTCCGCGCCCGCGTCGCGCAGCGTCTCCCATGCGAGTATCTCGCGCATGTACGACTGGTCGTTGTAGAGCGAGTTGAAGTTGACTTCATCCACCCGCTCCTGGCCGGGCATGAAGGGGAAGGGATGGTTCTTGTTGAACGCGATCTCATGCGGCTTCTTCGTCTGCGTCGAGGAGCTGTGGCCCTTGATGCGGACGTAGACGTTATCGAAGAATTCGCCGTCGTAGAAGAGCGAGCAGCGCGTGCCGTCCCACGTGTCCGCCGCGCTCGGGTTCTGGACGAACCAATGGTACACGGGGATGTTCGTGATGATCGTCGGGTCGTGCACGACGGTGCCGAGATACTCGGCCGTGTCCTCGGCCATTGGCCAGCGCGACAGGTTGCCTGCGGTGTCAAGCGAGGTGATGTAGTAGCGGACCATCTGGCCGGGGCTCGATGCGGCGGCGGGGATGACGGCGCCAAAGATGCCGTTGCCCGCGACGCCGTCGTCCTGGCTGCCGTTGTCAAGCATGGGTACGGCCGTTTCGGAGCCGTACATGACGCGGTAGTGCAGCACAACATTTGAGACGAGATGCTGCGTGGCCTCGATGCGCGTGGTGACCGTCAGGGGGTCGTTGTCGGCAGGCACAAGGGGCCGGTGGCCTGTCAGCCTGATGCGCGGCCCGGCGTCCGGTGTGCACACGCCGTTCGGCGCGCCGGGCGTGGGGACGGCGAAATAGCCGACGATGCCTGTAGTCGCGCCGTAGCCGTACGATATGTCCGGGAACTGCATCGGGTACCGGTCGAACTCGCTGGCGAAGGTATGGCCATCCTGCTTGATGAGCGCAAGGTATTCGCCCTCCGCGGAGAGCTTGAAATTCAGATGCAGCGGCTCGCCCGGTGTCCTGCGGTTCTTGTCCGACGCGAAGATCAACATATAGCCGCCGGGCGGGATGTTTGTGGCGGGGAAAATCCACTGGGCCCGGTCGCCCTTGTCGTCCGTCAGCGCCCAGCCGGCAAGACTGACGGAGGCGGTGCCGCTGTTGTGCAGCTCGATCCAGTCGGCGTACTCGCCGTCCTCGTCGGCGATGGTCGTTTCATTCACCGGCATGAGCTCGTTGATGCGCACATCGCCGGCGGCGTTGTGCCGTGCAGTCAGCACGAGGGAACAGCAGGAGAGCAGGAGGAATGTGGATATACGCATGATTGTTCCTTGTGTAGCAATGACGCTCAGCATACGTGTGAATAAGGGCATCGGGTCGCGCGAGCGTTCCTTCCGGAGAACCTGCGCAGCATAAGAACCAGCCCCGGCACGGCGAACACGGCTGCCGGCTCGGGTATGAAATTCGGCGCGCCTGGGGAGCCCTGCATGAACTCCTGGCGGCCCTTGTCGCCATCGGGATACAATCCGAACGAGACATCCGCGGACTGCGGGCCGAAGGTGAGCGCGTGGATCAGCGATGTGCCTGACGGCCCGACGAGGTGCAGCGACGCAACTTCGCCGTCGCCGGAGAGTCTGAACGGGGCATGGAGGGGCCCGCGGTTCGTCTCGCCGTCCGCCCAGATCACCAGGAAACCGTGCGGCGGAAGGTTGACGGCCGGGAGCCTCCATTTCGCCGGCTCGAGCACGCTGTCGCTCAGGTGCATATCAGCCATTGAAAGCGCGGTTGTGCCCGCGTTGTACAGCTCGAGCCAGTCGGCATAGGCGCCAAACTCATCCGTGACCGTGCTTGTGTTGAGCGCCATGAGCTCGTTGATCACCACGGGCGGGAACTGGATCGTGGACGTGCAGATGACGGTGATGCTGTTCGAGGCCACCGGCGCGCCTCGATAGCTGGAGGCGACAAAGAGCAGGACGTTGGTGCCGGGCTGCAGACTGACGGTGCAGGACCAGTTGGTGATCGTGGCCCAGTCCCAGCCGGTCGGATCGGGCCTGCCTTGCACGCCGATGGATCTGACGTCGTACGAGGCGATGCCGCTTATGCGGGTGTTGAGATTCGACGTGGAGAACGGCTGGCCATTGTTGGTGGTGATGCGGTACGGCGCCGTCGGCGGCAGGCGGCGCATCACGCACTCGATGCGGTCGCGGATGAAGGAGATATTGCCCTGGAAGCCGGGCTGGTCTTCGAGCAGGCTGTAGTAATGGTCGGCCCAGCGCTGCATGTACGCGGGGTTGTAGCTTGTGTCGATGATGTCCTTGAAATGGCCGTAGAGCCTGCGGAGGTTTCTCGGGGAGGTGATGATCTTGTTGAGGTTGAAATGGGTGCTCGAGCTGATGGCGCCCCAGAGCGGCGCGTTGGTGCCGCGTATCCAGACGTTCGGCTCGAACGCCCAGTCCATGTCCACGGGATAGACGAGCATCCGCTTGTCTTCAGGCCGCTGGTAGTAGACGTTGTGATGGATGCCGCCGAAGTTGTACGTGTCGAACACGCAGACGAGCGAGAGGTAGGCGAACATGCGCATCCACTGGTCTTCATCGATGACATTCGGAATGGCCGCATCGAGCGCCGCGCCCGTGGCGGTGAATGTCTTTGCCAGCGTCACCACGGGCGAGAAGTCGTTCCTGCCGCGGTTGTTCATCCCGAGCGTATGCCAGCGGTACCATTCGCCGTCATCGCCAAGGTTGCCCACGTCGATCTGGATGGTTCCCTGGAGCGCGGTGCTGGGCATCTGCTTCGGGCTTTCGGGATTGCCGTCCGTCGTTGCGGTGACGTAGTAGACGAGCTCGAGGCGGTAGGCCGGCCCGGCCGCCCCGTCGGCCCACAACGCGTCGAAGTACTCGTCGCCGTATCTGCCCATGAGGAGCAGGGCAGAACGGGTGTAGCCGGCGCTCGGGCCGATGCAGCGGACGATGTCGTCATACTGGCCGATGATGCCGCCGGCGCGGTTGGCGATCTGCTTGGTGAAGATCTCTTCCTGGCTGTTGTTCGAGTATGTCTGCCCCATCATACGCCCGCTGCGGTCCGCCGCGACATTTGCGTGGACGCCGCGGAAGAGGCGGTCGGCCTTGAACGAGAGTTTGAAGCCGGTGTCGTTGCCTTTGCGCGTGCTGTATCCCTTGAGCCGCATGCCGACGTCGTAGTAGGCCTCGTTCTCGTCATACACGACCGTGGCGCCCTGGTATGCGTCGCTGAAACGGTTGATGTCCTGGAACAGCCGGTTCGCATCGGACGTGCGCATGATGATGCGGAAGTTGTGCACGGGGAGGGTAGATGCCTGGCCGTCCTGCACCACGTACAGCGCGCGCGAGTCCACTCCCGCGGCAGGATAGAACGACGTCGCGTTCAGCCCGTCAACCGCCTGCACGTAGAACTGCACGATGCTCGCCGCGGCCGCGCCTGGTATCGCCGCAGTGTACACGCCGCCCGCCGCCATCGCCGCGCTTGACCATGCGCCTTCGTTGACGGACCAGAAGAGGCGGCACGAGGCAATGCCGTCCGGATCGCCCGCGGCGATGGTGACCGTGACGGGCTGCGAGGCGTTCGGCACCACGGGCGCATGGCGCAGGCCGGAGAACGCCGGGCCGATGTTCCCTGCGTACCGTGAATTCTGCGCGCCGGGAGTGCCGCTCAACGACGGCTGCTCGATGACGGTCGTGCGCGGCACGCGGTTGAAATACAGCCGCGTGTGGACCAGCGGCGATCCCGCAAGCCATTTTGCCCGGAAGGATATCGCGTATTCCGTGCCTGGCTTGATCATCGTCGTATCCGCCAGCGTCGTCTCGATGTGGTTGAGAATGTACTCGCCCGGGCCGGTGGCCACGATGCGCAACGCCTTGTTGCCTGCATCGGCGGGATCGGTGACGACCGTGCTGCCCTCGTGGTTGCCCGTGCAGCGCCAGGACGTGGCGCCCGAGCCGAAGGACGGGTTCTTGATGAGCTCCTTTGCCGCTCCCCGCGGGTCCTCGACCACGCTGATGTCATCCATGAGGATTTCACCTTCGTCAAGCATCTCGGCGACGAACTCGATGAAGTTGGTCGGGCGGATCGCGCCGTCGGCAACGTTCCGATAGGTATAGGTATTCCAGGAAGAACGCGCGGATTCGTCGCTCGCCGCCCACGCCTCCGGCTTGCTGTTGTCCGCACGTGGGTCGCGCAACTCGAGCGAGCTCCCGGCGCCGTCGGCGTACGAGGGCCACGGGGCGCCGTCATAGTAACGCACATCGTCCGCCACATTGCCGAACGCGTCATACAGAAGGATTCTGTCGCTGCCATTGCCAAGCCTGCCCGCGAAGTTGCCGACGATGGCGATGGCCGGATGCTGTGTGGTCATCGCCGCGGCATCTCCAGCGACGACGAGGTACTGCCCTGCGCTCAAGACGCTGCCAGCGGGGAACGTGTAGTCGACTCCGCCGCCAATGCGCCAGCCGGCGAGACTGACAGGCGCGCCGCTGCGGTTGTACAGCTCGATCCATTCCTCGTCGTTATCCTGGAAGGGCGTGCCGGGTGACACCAGCGTTTCGGCGAAGAATTCCGTGCCGAAGACGACGTCATTGCCGCTTGACGATGCCTGGTGCACCTCGACCGCG
This sequence comes from bacterium, assembly GCA_012514975.1. Taxonomy (GTDB): domain Bacteria; phylum Auribacterota; class UBA3054; order UBA3054; family JAAYZF01; genus JAAYZF01. Next base: position 1,706 of record JAAYZF010000182.1, on the reverse strand, counting down.
AGGACGTTCGTTCCTTGTACAAGGGTGGTCGCGGGAATGTAGATGATGTTGGTGTACATCGGGGTGGCGATGCTCGAGCTGGCGAACGTCGAGTGCGAGATCGTCCCGCCGGGCATGTTGTAGCGGTATATCTCGGCGCCGTTCAGGTAGAACACGGCGCCGTCGTCGATGATCGGATGGATCGAGAGCGATGTCGCCGCCGGGTCGTTGCTGAAGACAAATGACGTGCGGAAATAGTAGGTGGTGCGACCGAGGGTCAGCGCTGTGTTCTTCGGCCCTGGCAGAGCCGAGGACGAGTAGTAGAACAGCCCGTCACCCGCCGGCCATGACGCGTCGTTGAACTCCGTTGCCCGCCAGCCCGTACCGAGGTTCGCGCCCGACTGGTTGTAGCGCCACTGCCCGTCAATGGTCTGGCACGGCGTCAGTTGATAGTGCGGAGGCTGCGCATAGACGGGGCGGTGATGGTACATTATCTCGTTGATCGCGATGGCGTCCGAGGCCTGTACAATGTTGGACGCGCCGGGCGTTTCAACCGCGGGATAGGCCCATGGGCCCGCTGCATCGGGCGCGCGGCCGCGAAGGCGTGCGCTCACGCCCGCGCCGTCCAGCACGGCCGTGCGGTTCGACGTGTAGAGGAAGAGTTTGTCGCTCGCGCCCGGCGTGAAGCCAAGCTCGGCTGCCTGGACGACGCGGAACGATCCGGGCCCCAGGATGCCTGCCGGGAGAACGCACGGGCCCGCCCCGGACGATGAGGCGATCTGCACGCCCGCAAGCTGCGCTGCGGCGTTCCCGGCATTGATGATCTCGAGCCAGAAGCTGGTCGAGCCGGCCGGGGCGATCTCGTTGAGCATGAGCACGGCCGGTGGCGCCGGGAACGTGTTTGGCAGGCCGGGAGTGCCGCCGGGCTGGATGCTCGCGCGCCAGTTTTCCGCGGGCCCAGTCGCCGTGTCCCGGTTGATCTTGGCGAGCGACGCACCGGAACCGTCGGCGGCCGGAGGCCATTCGCCCGCGTCGTTGTATTCGAGCTCATCGAGCACGCGGTTGCTGTTGTCGCGCAGCCTCAACGCCTCGCCGCTGTTCGACAACTGCCCGTCGAACGGCCCGATGATGTTCTGAAGACCTGTCTGCGACTTGAGCGCCGCGGGATCGGCCGCGATGACAAGGTAGCCTTTGCCGGGGATGATCGTGCCAGCGGGGAACGTGTAGTCGACGCCGCCTGACAGGCGCCAGTCGGACAGGTCGATGTCCACCGCCATCTGGTTGTGCAGCTCGATCCACTCGGACGCAGCGCCGTCCTGTGCGGGATGGTACATGAGTTCGTTGAACACCACGACCGAATCCGCAACGCATGCAATGCACACGCTGCACGCAACAAGCGCAGCAAGGAGATGACTTGAGTGGTTCGCGCGGTTCATGCTGCTGTTGTCTCCATTGGCGTTGCGCCCGCAAAGGCACAAAGACATCTCTCTATAGTTCGTCTAGCATATATCATACCATTAAACGGGCCGGAAAGGGTAGCCCTTGCGCCGGCGCCGTCATGATGGACCGCCGGTTGCCCGCGCGGTGCGCGCAGCCCACGCGGTTGCGGCAATCAGAACAATGCAGAACGGCTCGGGTATGTTCGGATCGCCCGGTGTGCCATATACGGACGTGCTGGGACGCCATGAAGCCTTAATGTCCCATGTCACCGGCGCGGCAAACGCGTT
>JAAYZF010000181.1 GCA_012514975.1 bacterium | reverse complement strand
TGGTTTTGCGCTCGACCGCGCGTTCGTCGCCAGGCGGCTCGGGTTCGCGGGCGTGACGTCGAACAGCATGGACAGCGTGGCCGACCGCGATTGCCTTGTCGAGTTCCTGAGCTGTGCGGCCATGCTCGGCATGCATCTTTCGCGGCTCGCGGAGGATTTTGTTCTTTGGATGTCGCCCGAGTTCGGGTTTATAGACATAGGCGATGCGTTCTGCACCGGCAGCTCGATCATGCCGAACAAGAAGAATCCTGACGTGCTCGAACTGCTGCGCGGGAAATGCGGGCGGTTGTACGGCAACCTCATCGCCCTGCTTACCGTGATGAAGGGCTTGCCCATGACGTACAACCGCGACATGCAGGAGGATAAGGAGCCTGTATTCAACTCCGCGGACACCCTGCTCGCGGCGCTCAAGACACTCGCGGCGATGCTGCGCACGGTGACGTTCAAGCCGGCGCGGCTGGCTGCCGCGTCAGACGATGCGTTTCTGCTTGCGACGGACTGGGCGGACTACCTGGTGACGCACGGCGTGCCTTTCAGGCGTGCGCACGAGCTGGTCGGCAAGGCAGTGGCGTTGTCCATCGGCAGGAAATGCCGGCTGACTGACCTGAACGCAGCGGATCTGCGGGCCATTTCCGGGGAATTCGACCCGGGAGTGCTTGGAATCAGGACCGCCGCGCAGTCGGTGAACGCCAAAAAGACAGTCGGAAGCACCAACCCGCGGGCCGTCGAACGCGAGCTGGCGAAATGGGCCGGACTGCTGGCTGCGCAGCCAGGACGCAGGCCAGGGACTAAATGACCGAAGAGGAACAGATAGATGCAAAGCAATTTTACGCCACGCGCCGGCCAGGTGATCGTCAACGCCAAGAAAGAGGCGGGCAGGTACAATCATCATTACGTCGGCACCGAGCACATCCTCCTTGGGCTGATAGGCCTGAACGAGGGGATCGCGATCAACGTCCTGCAGAAACTCGGGGCGGACCCCACGATCATACGCAGCGAGATCGAGAACGCCGTCGGGTTTGGCCCGGACACGAAGGTGGTGGGTGAGGCGCCGTTCACCCCCAAGGCGAACAACGTGATCCGCTATGCCATCGAGGAAGCGCAGAAGATGGGGCATTCGTACGTTGGCACCGAGCATATTCTTCTCGGGCTGCTGCGCGAGCAGGAAGGCGTGGCGGCGCGCGTGCTGAACGGGCTGGGCGTGACGCTAGACGCGGCGCGCCGCCTGGTGTCCGAGGAGCTCAACGCGCTCGACATGCCGTCGAGCCCGCAGCATGAGGAACAGGGTCCCGGCGGCGTGCCCGGCCAGCAGCAGGGGCAGAAACAGCAGGGGCCGAAGAGCGAAACACCCGCCCTGGATGCGTTTGGCCACGACCTCACCAAGGCCGCGCGCGAAGGGAAACTCGACCCGATCATCGGGCGCGAGAAGGAGATCGAGCGCGTCATCCAGATTCTTTGCCGGCGCCAGAAAAACAACCCCGTCCTCATCGGCGAAGCGGGGGTGGGCAAGACGGCCATTGTCGAGGGGCTCGCCCAGCAGATGGCCCGAGGCGACGTGCCCGAGATGCTGATGAACAAGCGTGTCGTCATGCTCGACATCACGCTGCTCGTCGCCGGCACGGTGTACCGCGGGCAGTTCGAGGAGCGCATCAAGGCGGTGATGAACGAGATCAAGCGCAGCGGCAAGGTGATCGTGTTCATCGACGAGATGCACACCATCGTCGGCGCCGGCGCGGCCATGGGGTCGAATGACGCGTCGAACATCATCAAACCAGGCCTCTCGCGCGGCGAATTCCAGTGCATCGGCGCGACGACCATGGATGAATACCGCAAGTACATCGAGAAGGACGCCGCGCTCGAACGCAGGTTCCAGATGGTCCTTGTCGAACCGCCCACGGTGGACGACACGGTGGCCATTCTCAAGGGATTGCGCAGGAAATACGAGGAATTCCATCATGTGCACTACACCGACGTGGCGCTCGATGTCGCCGCACGGCTGAGTGACCGGTATGTCTCGGGCCGCCATCTTCCCGACAAGGCGATCGACCTTATGGACGAGGCGGGTGCGCGGGTCCACCTGCGCAAGCGGACGAAATCGCCCGAGATCGAGGAGCAGGAACTCAGGATCAAGGAGACCGCCGAGCAGAAGAAGAAGGCGGTTGAAGACCAGCGCTACGAGGATGCCGCGCGCCTGCGCAACCAGGAACGCGAGCTGCGCGAGGAGCTCGACCGGCTGAAGAAGAAGGAGGCGGACAGCAACTGGGCCACCATTGACGTCAACGACATCGCGCTCGTCCTCTCCAAATGGGTGGGCATTCCCGTCACCCGCCTCGAAGAAGGCGAGGCGCAGAAGCTCCTGCGCATGGAGGACGAGCTGCACAAGCGGGTCGTCGGCCAGCACGAGGCGATCACCGCCCTCGCCCGCTCGCTTCGCCGCTCGCGCGCAAACCTCAAGGACCCGAGGCGGCCGATCGGCTCGTTCATTTTCCTCGGGCCGACCGGCGTGGGCAAGACGCTGCTTGCCAAGGCGCTCGCCGAATTCATGTTCGACGACCAGGACGCCCTCATCACCGTCGACATGAGCGAGTACATGGAGAAATTTTCCACCTCGCGCTTCGTCGGCTCGCCTCCCGGCTACGTCGGCTACGAGGAAGGAGGCCAGCTTACCGAGAAAATACGCCGCAGGCCCTACTCGGTCGTCCTGTTCGACGAGATCGAGAAGGCCCATCCCGACGTGCTCCACATGCTGCTCCAGGTGCTCGAGGAAGGCAAGCTCACCGACGGCCTCGGCCGCACGGTCGACTTCCGCAACACGGTCGTCATCATGACGTCGAACATCGGGGCGGAAATCCTGCGCAAGCAGACCGCGCTCGGCTTCGGCGCCGGCGACGAGGACAGCTCGTACCAGGGGATGAAGACCAAGCTGATGGACGTGCTCAAAAAGGAGTTCAAGCCCGAGTTCCTCAACAGGGTCGATGACATCATCGTCTTCCGCAACCTGGCGAAGGACGAGCTGATGCAGATCATCGATCTGGAACTCGACGAGGTGCTCAAACGGCTCGCCGCGCGCAGGATTGCCGTCGAGCTGACGCCCGCGGCGCGCGAGTTCCTGTTCAACAAGGGGTATGATGCGCAGTACGGCGCGCGGCCCCTCCGCCGCGCCATCGAGCATCACGTCGAGGACGGCCTGTCAGAGGAAATCCTCCGCGGCAGGATCAATGAGAACGATGCCGTCAGGATCGACTGCCGGGGCGACCAGATCGTCTTCGACGTAACGCCCCGCGCGCAGCCCGCTACTCCCGCGGAAAAATCAGCGTGACGCACGCGCCTTTCCCTTCCGGCCCGTCCGACACGAACACTTCGCCGCGGTGCGCACGCACCACGTCCATCACGATGGCAAGGCCGAGCCCCGTGCCTTCGCAGCCCGCTGCATCCGCGCCGCGGTAGAACCTCTCGAACACCTTGTGCCGGTCGTCGCGGGGAATGCCCGGCCCCTGGTCAGCCACGCTGACGAGGATGCGCTTCGCGTCCGCCGTCGGCTCGACCCGCACGTGCACCGCGGTGTTTTCCGGCGAGTATTTGACGGCGTTCTCGATGACGTTGTACAGTGCGCGCAGCATCCATTCCTCGTGCCCAAGGACGAAGGCATTGCCAAAGCACTCCATGGACAGCATGACGCGGGCCGCCTCGGCCTTCTCGCGGCAGAAGTCGACGGCGTCGTTGGCCAGCTCCGCCATGTCGAGCGGCTTCTTCTGAAACGCCTCGCCTGCCGCCGCGCGGTCGAGCCGGGCAAGAAGGAGAAGCTGGCCGCTGAGGAGCTTGAGCCGGTCGATCTCCGCGCCGAGGCGCTCGACATCGGCGCGCGCTGCATCGCCGAGGCCCGTGTGGCGTGCGAGGGAATCGACGCGCGAGGCAATGCCGGCGAGAGGCGAGCGGAGTTCGTGCGCCGCGGCGGCGGTGAATTTCTTCTCCGCGGCGAGCGCCGTATCGAGCCTGTCGAACGCTTCATTGATCTGCCGGGCGAGATGCATGAGCTCGACGGGCATCTCGCGCGCGGGCAGGCGGGAATGCGGGTCTTCGGGCCGTATGGAGGCCGCCGCGCCGGCAAGGCGCTCGACCGGCCGCAGGCCGCGGCGGGCGACGGCGATGCCCGCCCCGAGAATCACGCACCATATGAGCACAACGGCGGCGATCATCCGGTGCGTCTGGGCATCGAGCGAATCGCCGACGGGCGTGAACCATGACGCATAGACGATGTTCACCGGCAGGCGCGTCATGGTGTCCGTGCGGTTGCCCATGAGGGCAGGCAGGGGCTTCACGCTCTCGCGCACGGCGGCGAAGCGGAATTCCTCGTTGCGCTGATCGCGCACGAAGCCGTAGTGGGCGACGCCGGCGGCGAGGCGGCGTTCGAGCTTCGCGTAGTGCTCCGTGTTCGTCGTCCACCTGATGTTCCGCCAGGGAAACGAGACCAGCAGCGGCTGCCAGTTCGTTGTATAGACGGCAAAGGCGGCTTTCGTAATGTCCGTCTCGGGCTCGGAAGGGCCGACGCGCGCGGCATCGTCCTCGATCCGGTCGCCTTCGTGGTACAGCCGCTCGCCCAGCAGGCTGGCGCGCGCGGCGAGCAACGCGTCGAACGACCTGCGGCGCCCGCGCTGGATTTCGTCGTTGAGGAGCCAGGTGTAGATGGCAAAGACCACCGTGACACACAGGGTATACCACAGGACGATGGTCGAGAACAGCGAGTGGGGAAAGCGCATCTGACAATTCCCAATTGTCGATTCTCAATTCTCAACTGGCAGGGATCAACAGATTGCGACCCGCCGTCGCCGCCCGCTCACGCTTCCTCGAGCCCGAGGACGTATCCCACACCGCGGCGCGTGTGGATAAGCGGCTTCTCGCCCGGGCGGTCGATCTTCGTTCGAAGGCGGCTGACGTACACGTCAACGGTGTTGCTCATGCCGTCGTAGTCCCAGTCGTACAGGTGTTCCCACATCATTGCGCGGGTGACCGGAGTGCCGGCATTGCGGGCGAGGATTTCGAGGACGGCGTATTCTTTCGGCTTGAGCTCGATCGTGCGCTTGCCGCGCGAGACCTTGCGCGCCTTGGTGTCTATGGCAAGGTCGGCAACGCGGATCACCGGATCGAGCTGTACATAGCGCCGGCGGACGAGCGCGCGGAGGCGGGCGAGCAGCTCGGCGGAGACGAACGGTTTGACGAGGTAGTCGTCGGCCCCGGTGTCCAGCCCGCTCACGCGGTCGATGATGCCGCCGAGGGCGCTGAGGATGAGCACGGGCACGGCATTCCCTCCCTGCCGGAACTTCTTGAGCACATCGAGCCCCGAGCCGTCCGGAAGCACTATATCGAGGATGACGGCGTCGTAATCATTCTCGCGCATGAGGTACGCGCCGTCTTCGGCGGTCTGCGCGGCATCAACCGCATAGCCTTCCGAGGCGAGCAGCTCCTTGAGGTTCTCCCGCACGCTCGGTTCGTCCTCAACAACCAGGATGCGCATTGGCGTCGTGAGTGGCAACGGAAGTTATGCGGACGCAGGCGCATCGATCACTTCGCGCATGGCGCGGAGAAGATCGGCGACGGAGTAGGGTTTCTTCAGGAAACGGTAGTGCTGGCAGGCCGGAGGAATGAGCGGCGTTCTCTCCGCGCCATAGCCGGTGGTCACGAGAACCTTGGTGCCCGGATTGCACGCCTTGAGTGTGCCTATGACCTCCACGCCCGGCATATCGGGCAGTACAAGGTCGCAGAACACCAGATGGATCGCGGCAGCGTGCTTGCTGAATATCGCGCACGCCTCCGCGCCGGTGCCCGCCTCGAACACCGTGTACCCGTTCTGGCGGAGGATGCCGGCCACCATCTCCCGCACCGTCTCGTCATCCTCGACAAGAAGAACCTGCTCGTGGCGCCCGGGAACGGCTGTCGCCGCGCCAGGGCTGGCCGGGTGTGGCGTCTCCGGCTCGGCACACGCGGGGAAGTAGACCATGAACGTGGTCGCGCCGGACGAGCCGTTCGACGCGGTCACCCACCCGCCATGCTGCTGGGCAATGGCATAGACGATGGCGATGCCAAGCGAGTGCGCCGCGGCCGCCCCGCCGTCCAATTCGCGCGCCGGGGCCGCGGCGGTGCCGCCGGCGCGGACCATCGAGCCGGTGATTGACAGGCAGACGAACCGGCCGCTCGAGCCCGTGACGACGGCATTCTCGGTGCGTACAACGATCTGGCCGCCGGGCATGAGGGCGTCGCGCGCGTTGAGCGCGAGATTCATGATCACCTGTTCGATGCTCGTGGCGTCGCCGTTGACGCGCCAGAGGTCAGCGGCGAGCACAGTGTCCACATGGACATCCTCGCCAAGCACACGCCTGAGTATCTTGAGCAGGTCGCGGACAAGCTCGTTCAGATCGAGCACCTTGTGCTCGGCCGGCCGCCGCCGGCAGAACATCAACAGCTTCCGCGTCAGGTCAGCCGCGCGTTCGGCGGCGGCGTTGATCTTGTTGAGCACCTCGTACAGCGGGTCGCTCTCGTTCGTCACCATCATGCTGACCTGGGCATGGCCTTCGATGATCGTGAGCAGGTTGTTGAAATCATGGGCGATGCCATTGGCAAGCTTGCCTACGGCCTCAAGGCGTTGGGATTGGACGAGATGGGTTTGAAGCTCGGCTTTCTCGACGGCTGCCTGGTGCTGCTCGGAGACGTCCATCATGACGCCGTAGGCGTACCGAACGGCCCCGGACTCGTCGCGCAGATACACGGCGTGGTTGCGGAACCACAGGACGCGCCCGTCGCGCGCCACGAAACGGTGCTCGAGCGAGAACGGCTCGCCGGCCGCCGTCTTCTGCCGCAACACCTCCAGGACGCGCTCACGGTCGTCCGGGTGCAGTTGCCTGATCCACAACTCCGGGTCCGCGGCCCACGCTCCCGCGGTGAAGCCAAGGTAGTGCTCGACCTGCGGGCTGACGTACATGATCCTGTTCACGTCGCCAAGCCCGACTATATACGAGATGGCGGGAAGCTGCTCAACCAGGGCGCGGTACCCGTCGGCGGGGAATACAGGCGGCGAACCGGCTGATGGCGCTCCGTTGGCGGATGGGCGGCCTGTTGCGGAAGAGGGAGGTGATTGTTCCGCGGCGTTCATACATCAGATTATACAAAGCGGGCACGATGGCGTCAAGCCGCCTGCGCAAAACGGCGTCAAAACCGCCTGGATGTCCGCGCTGAACCGGCTGTCGTCATTCCCTTTTCCCGGTTTTTTTGGTAAAATCCATTCATTAGCAAGATGAGTACACCCCGGTTGCGCGGTGCAGCGGCGCACAGTGCGAATACCATGTGCGGTAACACGAACAGAAGTGCGCGGCGACGCGCACGGCGCGGAATGGCATTGCTGATCGTCCTGGGCGTGCTGACCGTGCTGTCGTTGACGGCAATGATGTTCTCGCTGTTCGCTTCTGTCGAGCGCACGACGGCGCAGGTGAGCATCGGCAAAGTCCAGGCCGACCTCCTTGCCGACTCCGCCCTCGAACACACGGCAAGCGTCCTGCGCCAGGACCTGGCGGACCAGCCGGCGTGGGATGACGGATCGGAGCCGTGGAGCACGGTGTTCGCCCCCGTCAACGGCAGCGAGGACGGCAACGTCGACATCGACGGGCTGCCCGGCGCGCTGCCCGGGCAGAGCGCCGCGGACGCGCGGTGGATGTATGTCAAGGACGCGAACGCGCGGCTCGTCGGCCGCTACGCCGTCCTGCCCCAGGACGAGGCGGCCAAGATCAACGTCAACATCGCCGCGGCCCTCGCGCCGCAGATGCAGAACCAGGGCGTCGGCACCTTCGAAGTGATGCTGACCGACGGGCGCGAGCGCGGGCTGCCCGTCTCCCTTCCCTTCGGCAAAAACATCCTTCGCTACCGCTACGGACGCGATTACTATCCCGGCGCGGGCAGCGTGGACGACAACCTCACTGCATCCTCTTACGCATCGGATGGGATCGACAACAACGCCAACGGCATCATCGACGAGCCGGGAGAAGGAATCGACGAGCAGGAGGAATACGACCCCCTGCGGCCACGCTGGGATGACCGCGCGTTCTCCTCGCTCAACGAGGTCGCTGATCTCTGCGCGGGCGACCAGCCGCTCGGCATGCCGGCGCGCCGCGCGCTCAAGCGCCTTGCCACCGTCTGCTCGCGCAGCCGCGACACCTTCTGGGACGAACGGAGCGCCGCATGGCGCCGCCAGGTCAACATCAACATCGCGTCGAGAAACCAGGTGCTCTCCCTGATGCGCCGCGCGAACGAGGAGGAACGCTACGAACCCAGCTCGAAGAACATGCGCATCCTTGTGGCAAACGTGCTCGATTACCGCGACGAAAACCACGTGCTCACCACCTTCGGCAGCGACTACGGCGTCGAGGCCGTCTGTTTCAACGAAGTGCTCGCAAACGATGGAAGCTACACGGCCCGCACCGACACGAACGACGCCGGATGGAACGAATTCGAGCGCTGCTACCGCTACGGCTACTGGTACGAGACCACCTACGGCGGCGCAAGCAACGGCTGGAGCCTCGAGTCTGTCGGCCCGCGCGAGGCCGGCGGCAGTGTCGTCACCAACGGTGTCTCCGCCCACCTGCCCCACGCCGCGCGCGTCAGGCTCAACAAACAGCCCCACAAGGTGGATGACCCCGCCATGTTCCGCAGATTCCGCGAGATCGTCGACCAGAGCGGCGGATGGCCCGCGGATCTGTGGAAGAACGCCTGGTTGATGGTGCTGGACTACTTCGAGCGGCGCGGCTATGTCGATTACCCGGTGTACCGCGCCTACCCGATCATCGCCAACTCGAGCGACGAACTGACGGTCGGTGTCGACGACTCCGCGGAGAACACGCACGACTTCCTTCGCGAAACGCTTACAGCGACCAACCGGCCGAATTTCGTCCGCATCAACAACCTCTGGCGCCGCGCCGAGAAGAACCGTGGCATCCGCGGCATGGTCTGCGTCTTCCCGCAGATGAGCGAGAAATTCTGTTTCCCCCTGCAAATCTATCCTAACATCAAACCGCCGCGCAATCTTTACTACCGCGTCTTCATCGGCGAACAGAGCTTCCCGCAGATATCCGGCAACAGCATAGGCGTCACCTATGTCATGAACACCTATGAGAGGCCCCTGCCCGAAAGCGCCACCCCGTGGAAAGGCTACACGCCCGCGATGGACGTCGACGGAGACCCGTCGCGGTATTCCGAAACGCGCATGCTCGAACTGAAGCGCGCGGACGTCAAGGGCACCACGCTCGAATTCCCCCAGGGCCTGCAGACCGTCCCGCTGCTCCGCACGCCCTATCAGGATGGCGACCCCATACGCGCCCGCGGCGATTTCATGCATGTCACCGTCACCACCGCCAAAGGTACGGGCTACGACGGCGGCATGGGCAGGGTGTCCGACATCGCCGCGTACCTCAGGAAGAAAACGTTCCTTATGGCCTACATGATGCGGCCCGACATCATCGAGCTGATGAACATCAGCGACCGCCCAATCAGCATGCGCAACTGGAAGGTCGTCATCAATACCGGCTCCTATGCGGACCAGGTGGGCGTCATCGATTCCGCCCGCGAATACAATCCTGTGCGGCACGGCCGCTACGACAACCCCAACCCGGAGATCGG
>JAAYZF010000180.1 GCA_012514975.1 bacterium | reverse complement strand
GCAGAAAAGGAGGCGCCGCGCGAGGGCGCTTCGCTCGCTCCGCTCTCTCAGCGCCCTCGCGCGAAGAGTGGCAAACCATGTCAGTTCTATTAAACGTAAAGTATGTCATTTCTAAAAACTTGCAACATTCGCCCCGCACCCAGTTGACCCTCCCGCGCTGAATGTGTATACTAGCGCGTTTGCCGTATTGTGGTAACCACCGTGTCCTCATTAATGGGCACGCGACAACCCTATGGAACAGCGATGGCGAAGATTGCTTTTATCGGCGCAGGCAGTTTCGGTTTCACCCGCGGTCTCGTGCGCGATGCACTGACGTACGACCTGCTAAAGGGCGCGGAGATCGCGCTGATGGACATTGACAAGGAGCGGCTCGCGTACATCAAGCGCGCGATCGACCGCATCGTCAGGGAGGGCGGCTACCCGGCGAAGGTCACTGCGACGACAGACCGGAAGGAAGCGCTCAAGGGCGCCGATGCCGTGGTCGTCACGATTCTCGCCAGCCCCCTGAGCGTCTGGCGGCATGACATCGAGATTCCCAAGAAGTTCGGCGTCGACACCAACATCGGCGATACGCGCGGCCCCTCAGGCGTGTTCCGCGCGCTGCGCACGATCCCCGTCATGCTTGACATCTGCAAGGACGTCTCGCGCATCTGCCCGAACGCGATCATGCTGAACTACACGAACCCGATGGCGATGCTGTGCCGCGCGATGCAGCAGGCATACCCGAAGCTGCGCATTACCGGCCTGTGCCACAGCGTGCAGGGGACGGCCAGCATGCTTGCCAGTTGGATCGGCGCGCCGAAGGAGGAGATCACGTACGTCTGCGCGGGCATCAACCACCAGGCCTGGTATCTCACGTTCGAGTGGAATCACAAGGACGCCTATCCGCTCATCCGCAAGGCTGTCGGAAGGCCGTCGATCTACAGGAAGGAGATGGTGCGCAACGAGATGTTCCTCCATCTCGACTACTATGTCACCGAATCGAGCGGCCACAATTCCGAGTACAATCCCTGGTTCCGCAAGCGCAAGGACCTGCTGAAGAAGTTCTGCAGCACGATCCCCGGCGCGCACTGGAACCCCGGCGAATACGGCTTCATTCTCAATGCCTATCTCAACCGCGAGAAGAACTGGCGCAGGGAGATCGAGAAGTGGCTTGAGGACCCGAAGCCGCTCAACCTGAAGCGGGGGCACGAGTATGCCGCGGGCATCATCAACGCCTACCTTGGCGGCGAGATAACGTGGTTCAACGGCAACGTGCCCAACAAGGGCCTGATCACGAACCTGCCGCAGGACTGCTGCGTCGAGGTGCCCGTGTTTGCCGACCGCCGCGGGTTCAACGCGGTGCACGTCGGCGCGCTGCCGCCGCAGCTCGCCGCGCTGAACAACATAAGCGTCTCGGTCGAGGAGATGGCGGTCGAGGCGTCGCGCACGGGCGATCCGCGCACGGTGTTCCACTCGATTGCGTACGACCCGCTCACGTCGGCCGTGCTTTCGCTTGCCGAGATCAAGAAGATGGTCAACGCGATGCTGGCGAAGAACGTCGACTATCTCCCGCAATTCAAACACACAAAGGTGGAATAGCATGAAACCGATTCCGATCTCGATCCAACTGTACTCCGTGCGCGAGGAAGCGAAAGCAAACTTCCCCGCGGTGTTGAAACGCATCGCAAAGATGGGCTACGTGGGCGTCGAGTTCGCCGGGCTCCACGGCCTGTCCCCGAAGGAGGTCCGCGCGATTCTTGACGACCTCGGGCTGGTGGCCTCGTCCACGCACGGCCCGATGCCGAACGAGTCAAACGCCGCCGAAGTGATCGAGACGGCGAACATCCTCGGGTATACGCGGCACATCAGCGGGTTCGGCCGCGACCAGTTCGCGACAAAGGAGAAGACGCTCGAAGCGGGCGCGATCGCGAAGAAGGCCGCCGAGGCGCTCAAGGGCAGCGGCGTCACCTTCGGCCTGCACAACCACGACTTCGAGTTCTCCAGCCGCTACGACGGCAAATACGCCCACGAACTCATGATGGCAGCCGCGCCCGGGGCGTTCGCCGAGCTCGACACCTACTGGATCAAGGTCGGCGGCGCAGATCCCGCAGCGATCGTCAGGCAGTACGGCGCGCGCGCGCCGCTCCTCCACATCAAGGACGGCCCGTGCACGCGAGAACAGGCAATGACCGCCGTCGGCAAGGGCATCATGCCGTGGAAGGACGTCATCGGCGCCGCATCGCCCGCCACCGAGTGGCTCGTCGTCGAGCTCGACCGCTGCGACACTGACATGATGGAGGCCGTGGCGGAGAGCTGCCGTTACCTCGTCGCCAACGGCTTCGCCAAGGGAGCAAGGTAGGAGCGACATCCCTGTCCCGATCAAATCCGTTGCTGTGAAACGCAACGGATTTGTGATACTGGATGCAGCACGTGGTCTCGGCACGAGACAAATCCAGGTTCACATTGTTGGACTGATTGTCCGAACCACCCAGTCGGTGCAGGGATGCGCTTCCTGCATTGGCAATGCATTCGCCCGCGCGCATGTATCACGCTGACCTTCCCATCCATGCCGCTCTGCCGGCGTTGAAGGCCGCACTGTCTTCGTGCACATCCGCCGTCATCCAGGCCCCGCCCGGCGCGGGCAAGACGACCGTCGTGCCGCTCGAACTGCTCGACGAGCCCTGGCTCGCGGGCGGGAAGATACTCATGCTCGAACCGCGACGCCTCGCCGCCCGCGCCGCGGCGTACCGCATGGCTGATTCGCTCGGGCAGTCTGTCGGCGAGACCGTCGGCTACCGCGTGCGCCTCGACAGCAGTGTCGGCCCGCGTACGCGCATCGAAGTCGTCACCGAAGGCATTCTCACCCGAAGGCTCCAGCACGACCAGGCGCTTGAGGGCGTCGGGCTCGTCATCTTCGACGAGTTCCACGAACGCAGCATCCATGCGGATCTCGGCCTTGCGCTCGCGCTCGATGTGCAGCAGGTGCTGCGGCCTGATCTGCGCCTGCTCGTCATGTCAGCGACGCTCGACGGCGAACGCGTTGCAGCGTTGATGGACAATGCTCCCATTGCTTCCAGCGAAGGCAGACTGTTCGCCGTTGCCACCACGTATCTTCCCCGGAAATCCGCTGCCCGCATTGAAGAAGTCGTACTATCCCAGATTCATCGCGTTATTCGTGATGAATCTGGGAGTGTGCTTGCCTTTCTTCCCGGCGCGGGCGAGATTGCGCGCGTGCACGAGGAACTGCGGCGCAGCGTCACAGACCCGCACATCATCATCGCACCTCTTCACGGTTCGCTCGCGCGCGACGAGCAGGACCGGGCGATCATGCCCGCGCCGGGAGGCATGAGGAAGATAGTCCTCGCCACCTCGATTGCGGAGACAAGCCTGACGATCGATGGCGTGCGCATCGTGATCGACTCGGGGCTGATGCGCGTGCCGCGTTTCGACCCGCGCAGCGGTATGGGCCGCCTCGAAACGCTTCGTGTCACAAAGGCATCAGCCGACCAGCGGCGTGGCCGCGCGGGCCGTACGGAGCCCGGCATCTGCCACCGCATGTGGACGGAAGCTGACAACGCGATGCTCGAACCGTTCGCGCTGCCCGAAATCCTCTGCACCGACCTCGCACCGCTCGCGCTCGAACTCGCCGCGTGGGGAGTCGGAGATACATCTTCGCTGCGCTGGCTCGACCCGCCGCCTGCAGGCGCGTTCGCGCAGGCGCGTGAACTGCTGCACGAGCTCGGTGCGCTCGATGCGCACGGCACAATCACGCCGCACGGCCGCCGGATAAGCGAGCTCTCGCTCCATCCGCGCCTTGCCCACATGGTGCTCAAGGCGAAAGCGATCGGCCGCAGCGGCATCGCGTGCGACATGGCCGCGCTGCTCGAGGAACGCGACATCGTCAGACAGGACCGCGACGCAGGCGAATGCGACCTGCGCATCAGGCTCGATGCGCTGCATCAGGGTGCGCGCGCCGTGTCGCGCTCTGACATGTCGATCGACCGCGCCGCGTGTGATCGCGCGAGGCAGGCGGCTGTGGCGCTCAGGAAACAGCTCCACGTCCGCGCTGAACACGAGCACATCGATGACGCAGGCCTCATACTTGCCTTCGCCTATCCCGACCGCATCGGCAAGCGCCGCGCGGACAGCCAGACGCATTTCCTGCTCAGCAATGACCGCGGCGCGCATTTCACCCGCGTGACGCCCCTTTCGATGAACGACTACATCGCCGTGGCCGACCTCGACGACCGCGAGGGCAATGCGCGCATCTTCCTCGCTGCGCCGCTTGACGAACGCGATCTCCTCAAGCAGTTCGCGGATGTGATCGCCACCGATGAATTCGTCGCGTGGGATCCGCGCAGGCGGGCTGTCGCCGCACGCCGTCAGACGCGCATCGAAAAGCTCGTCATCAGCGATGAGCAGTTGCGTGAACCGCCGCGGGACAAGGTGATCGCCGCGCTCATTGACGGCATCAGGCAGGAGGGCATCGCCATGCTGCCGTGGGATGATGAAGCACGCACGTGGCAGGCCCGCGTCATGTTCCTCCGCTCGCTCGATGCGGGCAATTGGCCTGACGTCTCGGACGAACGGTTGCTCGCAACGCTCGAGGACTGGCTCGCACCTCATCTCGGCGGCATCACCTCGCGCGCGCAATTGCAGAAGCTTGATCTTTGCAGCGCGCTTTCCGGAATGCTCTCATGGCAGCAGCGAAAGGAACTCGAGCATCTCGCGCCGACGCACATCAAGGTGCCCACGGGCTCGCATATCAGGCTCGATTACGCAGGCGGCCCTGTGCCCATTCTGCCCGTACGCGTGCAGGAGATGTTCGGCGCGACGGAGACGCCGCGCGTCGCCGGCGGCCGCGTGCCCGTGGTGATTCATCTGTTGTCGCCCGCGTACCGTCCTGTGCAGGTGACGCAGGATCTGGCGGGGTTCTGGCGGACGTCGTATGAACTGGTGAAGAAGGATTTGAAGGGACGCTATCCGAAGCACTACTGGCCCGATGATCCCCTGCATGCAGAGCCGACGCGGCGCGTGAAACGCGCGAGAT
>JAAYZF010000179.1 GCA_012514975.1 bacterium | reverse complement strand
TACTTGCCAAGGCACAGCCTCGGCCACTTACTTCTTCTGCTTCGGGCTGAAATCGAGGAGATGGCCGAGCACGCGCGTGCCAGCCATGAAGAGGAACGTGATGTCGTCCCACCTGCGTATGGCGAGGATTTTCTTGAGAATGAACGACGGGCTCAGGAATGATTTGTACAATTGCTGTGTCAGCGAAAGCATCTGCGCGTCGCTTATCGCGGTTTTCATGACGGGCCGGCGCATGTCGTAGTCGTCGTAATCCTCCGTGACGAGCCAGCCGTTTTCCTTGCATTCCCTGTAGAGAGGCGTGCCGGGATACGGGATGACGATGGTTGCCTGGAGCGTGTCGACGTATCCCTTGCGGAAAAGGCTTTTTGCGAAGTCGATGGTGCGCTGCGCGTCCTCGAACGTCTCCCATGGATACCCGAGCATGACGGTGATATGCGGTTCGAGGCCGGCTTCCTTGCACATGCGCGCGCCATGTTCGATCTGGTGAAGCGTGAGGCCTTTTTTGATGCGGTCGAGCGTCAC
This sequence comes from bacterium, assembly GCA_012514975.1. Classification (GTDB taxonomy): domain Bacteria; phylum Auribacterota; class UBA3054; order UBA3054; family JAAYZF01; genus JAAYZF01. The sequence continues at coordinate 15,409 of JAAYZF010000179.1, read as the reverse complement.
CTGGTTGCCTGATTCGAGGCCGTAGAGGATGAAACGGAACCCGGCCTGCTTCATCAGCATGTACAGCTCGGCGTCCGGGCCGTCGAACCGCATGTTGCAGCCGAGCACGACTTTCCTGTTGTACCCGCTCTCGATCATCAGCTCGCAGAACTTGCGCAGGCGGTTGCCGACGAACATGGTGCCGGCATCGTCGAACACCTCCTTGACATGGAGCGTATCGACGACGTGCTTCACCTCGGCGAAGAGCCGTTCGGGAGAGAACGAGCGGTACGTGCCGGGCGGGTTGAGCGTGTGGTCCCATACGCAGAAGGTGCATTTGTTCCACCAGCAGTCGCGGCCGCTGTAGACGTACGTTCCCGGGGTGTATTTGTAGTTGCCGTTCTCGTATGCATAGAGCCGCCAGCGCGTGAGCTCGCGGTCGATGAACGGCAGGTCGTCGAGCCGGTGCGTCAACTGCGCGGGCCCGGTGGTGAGAAGGCGCATGCCGCCCGGGGAGGTGACGGTGGACGCATGGGGCGCGGCGAGGCGCGGATGGCCTTCGGGGAACCAGAAGCCCGGAGGCAGCGGCGCGCCGTGCGCCAGGTGGTTCACCAGGTCGACGATGAGGAAATCGTAATCGCCGCCGGTGATGATCGCATCGACGGGCGCATGGTCGAATGTTTCCTGCGGGAGGCAGGTGACATGGTCGCCCACCCAGACGATGATGAGCGAGGGGAACTTCGCGCGGAGGCGTGTGGCGATGGTCCAGTGCGCCTTGATCACGGGGCATTTGGTTTCCATGAGGAGGACGTCCAGCGCGGCGGCATCGAGCTCGCGTTCCCACCGGTCGTACGTCCATTTCTCGGCAATGCCGTCGAGCCAGGCGACGGCGGAGCCGTGGGCCTTGAGATTGCTGGCGGCGTACGCGGGGACCATGGGATAGATGTAGGTCGGCGCGTTGAAATACTGGAACTGCCTGTTCTGTGACAGGAGCGGCACGCCTTTGCCGCTCTCGATGGGTGGGTATCCGATCGCAATCTTCATGAATTCGCAACGCTCCTGGGTGTCATGCTGGTACGCGGTCTATTGTAGCGATACGCGCGGCAAAGGGCAAGCGCGTCATCCTGCGCATTCCTCGATGGTGTCCGGCGCGAGAATGAACTCCTCGCCGCTGAACGGGACGACCACTTCGACCGAGCCTGCGTTCTCGATCTGCTCGGCAAGGGAGAACGACTGCTCCTGTTCGCCGTGGACGAGGAAGGCGCTGCGCACGCCGGGCTGCTCGGCGAGCCACTGGCGCAGGCCGCTCTGGTCGGCATGCGAGCTGAAGGTGTCAAAGTAGTCGATCGCCGCGCGCACGTGAACGGTCTCGCCGGCGATCCTGACCTGTTTCTGCCCGTCCTGCAGCATGCGGCCGAGCGTGTCCGCGGCACAGAACCCGACGAAGAGGACGCGCGAAGCCGGGTCGGGAAGGTTGCGTGCAAGATGGCGGAGAACGCGGCCGGCTTCGCACATGCCGGCGGCGGTGATGACGATGTACGGCTCTGGCTTGTCGAGCAGCGCGCGCGATTCGGCGCCATCGGTGATGTACGTGCAGTTCATCCACGCGGGCGTTCCCACGACAGGGACCGCAAGGGCGCAGGTGCCTGCATGCCGGATGAAGTGTTCGGACGCCTTGACGGAGAGCGGGCTGTCGACGAAGACCGGTATGTCGGGCACGTCGCCCGAGGCCATCAGCGCGCGCAGCTCGTACAGCATGCGCTGCGTGCGGCCGACGGAGAATGCGGGAATGACGATCCGGCCGCCGGCCTGCACGGTTGACGAGATGGACTTGCAGAGCTCGCTGCGCGCATAGGCGTAGGGGCGGTGATTCCGGTCGCCATAGGTGCTTTCGAGGATGACGTGCTGCGCGCCGCTGGGCACGGCCGGCGCGGCAAGCAGCCAGTCGCCCCGCCGGCCAAGATCGCCGGAGAAGGCGAGTGTGACGGGCAGATCGCCGCGTTCGCGGAGGGTGATGATGCTTGCGCCGAGGATGTGGCCCGCGGGCTGGAAGACGACCTCGATCTCCGCGCAGGGCGCGAACGGTTCGTTCCACGTGACAGGGCGCATCTGCCTGAGGGTCTGCGCAACGTCGTCTTCACCGTAGAGTTGTGGCAGCGGGGCGAGTCCGCGCCTCTCGCGCTTCTGGTTGAGCATGGTTGTCTGCGAGCGCAGGACGTACGCGCTGTCGGCGAGGAGGATGCTGCACAGGTCGATCGTGGCGGGCGTGGCGTAGATGGGGCCGGTGAACCCCTGCGAGACGAGGCGCGGGAGGTTGCCGCTGTGGTCGACGTGGGCATGGGAGAGGAAGACGGCGTCGATGCTTGACGCGGGCACGGGGAGGAGCGCATTGCGCTCGTACATGTCAGGGCTGAGGCCTTGAAAGAGGCCGCAATCGAGCAGCCAGCGCCGGGACAGCGTCTCGACCACGTGGCATGAGCCGCTGACAGAGCGGGTGGCGCCGAAGAAGCGTAGTTTCACTGGTGGTCTGCTGGGATGCGCCGGCCGGCAAGGGGCGCATCATTCATCGAACTTGAACGTCGTACGGTTTTTGTCCCACCAGGCGCGGGCATCCTCGTAGCCTTTGAACTCCTGGTCCGTGATGAATTCGAGCGAATCGAGCGCATCCTCGCGGATCGTCGAGTCCTTGTGCAGGAGGCCTTTGTCAATGAGGATGTCAATGACGCGCGGGTCGGGGATGTCCTCCATGACGATGATCGCCTTCTCGCGGATGTCCTCGTCGACGTCGGTGATGGCCTGGGCGAGGCTGGGGAGGATGTTCTCGGACTCGATGTACAGCATTATGTTGAGCGCATTGTCGCGCACGTCGACGTTTTCATCGCCGAGGGCCTTGAGCAGCGCCTCGTTCACCGTGGCGTCGTCGACCTCCATGAGGGCATCGAGCGCGTACTCGCGCAGGTCCTCGTTCGCATCATCGAGCGCCTTGACCACGGAGGGCACGACGCACGGGTCGTTGATCTCCATGATGGCGTCAAGCGCAGCCTCGCGCACCTCGGGGCTCGGGTCGTCCAGCGCGGCCTCGACAACGGGCAGGACGATGGGATGGTCGATCCCGTCGAGTTCCTCGAGCGCCTTGAGCTTGTCCTCGATGGGGAGGTTCATGCGAAGGGCCCGTTCGGCATTCTGGACGATGTCCTTGGTCTCCTGGTTCGGCTCGAACCATTTGGGCATGGCCTCCGGCTCGGCTGCATCGCCTGCCTGTTCGGCGCCTGCCGGTTGTTCCGCGGCCATCATTTCCTCGAGCGCCTTGCGTTCGCTGGGGAGAAGCTTGCTGAGCGCCTGTTCATCGCCGGAGGCGGGAAGCGGCGCGTTCTGCGCGGGCTGCGCCGTTGACGCGGGCGTTGCCTGCGCAGGCTGCGGGGAGTGCTCCTCCCGCGGCTTGCATCCCGCGAGACAGGTGACAAGCACTGCGGCAATGACGGCCGCGAAGGCCGCGGTTGCGCATGCTGCGGTTCTGCGGTGGTGTGTGCTGTGTGCCATGGTAGATTGTATCCCGCTCATTATAATGCGTGCGCACGCGCGTGCGCCGGTGACATCCTGCATACTATTGTACCATCTTCCCGCGCGTGCATCAACTTCTGCCGTTGCGCAGGTTCCTTGCAGTGGTGGTAGCAGACGTTATGCCACATGACACTCCCGCGCGGTGGAAGACGCCGGCGCAGCCGCGCGGTGTAAAATGTGCACGCGTCCCGTGCACGCTTTGCCCATTCCGCGCCCAACGAGGCCCTGCCGCATCAGTGAACATACCCGTGCGCACGCAGGTACCCGATGACCGACGCTGCGCACTCACTGACGGACTGGGTGTCGGTGTGAAGGGTGATCTCGGGTGCATGCGGCGCTTCATAGGGGGCCGAGACGCCGGTGAACTCGCTCAGCGCGCCTTCGCGGGCCTTCTTGTAGAGCCCTTTGGGGTCGCGCTGTTCGCAGACGTCAACGGGGCATTCGACATATACTTCGATGAAATCGCCGGGGCCGGCCAGTGCGCGCACGGCGTCGCGGTCACTGCGGTAGGGCGAGATGAATGCGGCGCTCACGATCACGCCCGCGTCGACGAACAGCCTGGCGACTTCGCCGATGCGCCGTATGTTCTCCGTGCGGTCCGCGGGCGAGAAGCCGAGGTCGCGGTTGAGCCCGTAGCGGATGTTGTCGCCATCGAGGACATAGGTCTGGCAGCCGTGCGTGTGAAGCTCCTTCTCGACCTCGATGGAAACGGTTGACTTCCCGGAGCCGGAGAGGCCGGTGAACCACAGGATCACACCCTTGTGCCCGTTGCGCGCCTCGCGGTCCTGCCGCGTCACGTGCGCTGCATGCCAGCGGATATTGGTGCTCTTCATATCGTAATCGTCCTCGTCCTCGTCGTCGGTAGTCGACAGTTGATAGTTGAGTGCCGTCCACTCTTCCGCTCATCCATCATTCCATCATTCCATCATTTCATCCTAGAACTCCGCGCTCTTCGGCGTCCTGGGGAACGGGATGACGTCGCGGATGTTCGCCAGCCCGGTGATGAACTGGAGCACGCGCTCGAACCCGAGGCCAAAGCCCGCGTGCGGCACGCTGCCGAATCGGCGCAGATCGAGATACCACCAGTAATTCCGCGGATCGAGCCCGGACTGGCGCATGCGCGATTCGAGAATCCCGATCCGCTCCTCGCGCTGGCTGCCGCCGATGATCTCGCCCATCTTCGGCACGAGCACGTCCATCGCGCGCACAGTCCTGCCATCATCATTCATGCGCATGTAGAAGGCTTTGATGCCCGCGGGATAATCGGTGACGATGACCGGCTTCCGGCAGTATTCCTCGGTGAGGTAGCGCTCGTGCTCGGTCTGGAGGTCTTTTCCCCATTCGACGGGGAACTCCCACGCGCGCCCGGCTTTGGCAAGCTGCGCGACCGCGTCGGAATACGTGAGATGGACAAAATCATGTTCGAGCACACCGCGGAGCATGGCGGTGAGGCCCGGCTGGACGCGCTGCTCGAAGAATGCGAGCTCCTGCGCACACCGGGTGAGCGCGGCGTCGACAAGCGCCTTGACAAACGCCTCGGCGACGGCCATGTCGCGCGCGAGGTCGGCGAACGCCATCTCCGGCTCGATCATCCAGAACTCGGCCAGGTGACGCGGCGTGTTCGAGTTTTCGGCGCGGAACGTGGGGCCGAAGGTGTAGACATCGCCGAGCGCGCAGGCATGCGTCTCGGCTTCGAGCTGGCCGGAGACGGTGAGGAAGGCGCGGCGGCCGAAAAAATCCCCGTTGAAATCCAGCGCGCCATCCTGCGTCCTCGCCGGCTTGTCAAGGTCGAGCGTGGTGACCTGGAACATGGCGCCCGCGCCCTCGCAGTCAGACGCCGTGATGATCGGCGTGGGCAGCCAGACGAAGCCGCGCGACTGGAAGAACTGGTGCACCGTTCCCGCGAGCGCGCTGCGCACCCTCGCCACCGCGCCAAACGTGTTCGTTCGCGGACGCAAATGGGCGATGGTGCGCAGATGTTCGAGCGACGTTTTCTGTTTCTGGATCGGATATGCCTCAGGATCGGCGAATCCAAGCACGCGGACGGCCGTCGCCTGGAGCTCGACCGACTGGCCCTTGCCCTGCGACGCGGCGAGCGTGCCGTCAATCTCGACGCTCGCGCCCGTGTGCAGCCTCAAGACGTCCGCCTCGTAGGTCGGAAGCGATGCCGGGACGACTGCCTGGATGTTCGGAAGGCACGACCCGTCGTTCACCTCGATGAACGAGAACCCGCCCTTCGAGTCGCGCCGCGTGCGCACCCAGCCGGCAACTGTCACCGCCTGCCCGGCGGGCTGGGCGGCGAGGGCGTCCCTGATTTTCATCCGTGCGGTCATATGCCTGATGGTGGTTGAACACCTGCCGCGCACTCATGCGCATGCCTATTATACGCGCTTGGCAGCCTGTTGGCAAGGTTGCACGGCGGGAGTGTTGCAAGTTTTTAGAAATGACATGGTTTACGTCTTTTAGAAATGACATGGTTCCTCAACCTTCGCGCGGGGGCATGTACTCACCAAGGCGCAGCCTCGGCCACTTGCAGTCGCCGGAACTGGGTGGCGCGCGGCGCTTGCGCCCAAGCTGTGATAATACTATAATTCCATCGCCATGATGCTGATTCCCGGTTCCACGCTCAAAGTCTTCCCGCTCTGCCTCGGCACGGCGGACATGGGGACGAGAATCCCGCGCGACACGGCATTCGGAATCCTCGACGCCTACGCTGCCGCGGGCGGCAATTTCCTCGATACCGCAAACGTCTACGCCGAATGGCTCCCGGGCGGACGCGGCGCGAGCGAGACGCTCATCGGTGACTGGCTCGCCGCGCGCAGGCGCCGCCGCGCGTTCGTCATCGGCACCAAGGGCGCCCATATGCATCTCGATGCAATGGATGTGCCCCGGATGTCCCGCGCGGAGATTGCCGGGGACATCGAGACGAGCCTCCAGCGCCTCCGCTGCGGACATATCGACCTCTACTGGCTGCATCGCGACGACCCGTCACGGCCTGTCGCCGAGATCATCGAAAGCCTCAATGCCTTCATCGCTCTCGGCCACATCCGTTTCATCGGATGCTCGAACTGGCGGGCCAGCCGCATTCGCGACGCGAACGACTATGCCGCCGCACACGGGCTCCGCGGCTTCGTTGCCGACCAGATGCTGTGGAACATCGGCGTGCCCGACCCGTGCGCCATCGGCGACAAGACGATTGTCATCATGGACAACGAGCTGCACGACCATCACGCGCGCACCGGCCTTGCCGCGATCCCCTTCACGTCACAGGCCAATGGCTTCTTCGCCCGGATGGCCGCGGGGAACGCCGGCGCGATCAAGCCCGGCACGCGCAACGTGTATCACCTCCCCGAGAACATCGACCGCGCAGACCGCATCGCAAGGCTCTCCGCGCAGACGGGGCTGACGCCGACGCAGATCGTCCTCGGCTACCTCCTCTCGCAGCCGTTCCCCACTGTGCCGATCATCGGCCCGCAGTCGCTCGATCAGCTCCATGACTCGCTCAGCGCGGCCGGCGTGCGCCTGACGCCCGGGCAGATTTCCTTCATCGAGCGCGGCGAATGAACGCGGGCCATGAATCTCATCCTTCTCGAGCCTGACGATGTCTCCGCATCCGGCCGTGCGGTACTCGCCGGTGAGCGCGCGCGGCACATAGTGGACGTGCTGGACGCGCGCGCCGGCCAACAGGTGCGGGTCGGCCTTGTGAATGGCCCGGCCGGCATGGCATGCGTGGCCGAGCTCACGGGCGGCGCCGTCGCGCTTGATTGCACGTTTGATGAGCAGCCGCCCGCGCGCCCGCCGATTGACCTGCTCCTCGCCGTCCCGCGGCCAAAAGTGATGCGCCGCCTGTGGTCGCCCCTGGCGCAACTGGGCGTCGGATCGATCATTCTCACGAACGCATGGAAGGTCGAGCGGAATTACTTCGACACGCATGTGCTCAGCGAACACGTGTACCGGCCGCTGCTGATCGAAGGCTTGCAGCAGGCGCGCGACACGCTGCTCCCGCGCGTCAGCATTCACAGGCAGTTCAGGAAACTCGTCGAAAACGAGCTCGATGCGCTCTTCCCGGACGGCATGAGAATCGTGGCCGATCCCGCCGCGCCGGCCAGCCTGACGGCGATGGCAGCCATGGCGCGCGGGCGGCGGATGCTGCTTGCCATCGGCCCGGAAGGCGGCTGGACGCCGTTCGAGCTCGACCTGCTCGAAGCGCACTCGTTCGCGCGCGCCGGCATGGGCGTACGGACGCTGCGCACTGATGTCGCGTGCATCGCCGCTCTTTCGCAGGCGCGTGCGTCGATGCAATAAAGCGTCATGAGCCACGTCATTAAATTAATGCGACCGGCACACCGTTTCCCCAACGCACCCCTCCTGGCGCTTGCAGTCGCGCTAAGCCTTCTCTCATGCAGCAGGACGCCCGAGGAGGAGCTGGCCATTGACGACGGGTTCACGCCGGCCAGGCTGCGCGTGCGCGACAGGGAGATCGACGACGCATTCCCTTCCGCCGCGCCCGCCGGCTTCCCGTCTTCGCCGGCAGGGTATCCGGTGGCCAATCCCGGCCCGCCGGCCGAACCGCCGCGCACGATCGCCGTGTCGGTGTCTGCGTACGGCATGGCCGTGGCGGGCGCTGACGTCACGCTTGATTTCCGCGACCGGCAGCCGCTGTCGCTTGCAATGCAGACCGAAAGCAATGGCGTCGCCGTGTTCACCGTGGCGGCGGGCCGCAGGTTCTTCACCGCGTACGCCAGTTACGGCCATTACGCGATCGTCATCTGCGCAACGAGCATGCCGCGCAAGGCGGCCAGCACGTTTCATCTGCCGCTCGTGCTCTCCGAGCAGGGCGTGGTCGTCACGGCCGAGATACGTTCCGAGTCGCCGTTCGTGCAAAGCAATCTCCGCGCGCGCATCGCTGCATCGCGCAAGGAGGATGAGCGGTGGGTTCGCGCAACTGCCGTCACGAGCTGCGAGAACAACCGGATCGTCTTTCCCGCCATACGCACCGGGCTGTCCGGCCTGCGCGCCATGCTTGAGAACGAGGGCTCGCTCACCTGCTATTCCGAGGCGTTCGACACGCATTCGCCGGGCGACAAGACAGTGTTCATCGAGGTGCCCGCGACGCTCTCGCTGAGCGGCAGGGCGCTGCTCGAGGACGGGTCTGCCGCCGAGGAGTTCACACTGCGCGCATCGCCGCTCGGCAAGTTTGCCGGCGCATTCCAGCCAGGCCACTTCAGCGGAAGGCTCGCGACGGACGATGCGGGCGATTACACCTGTTCGCCCCTCGCGCCCGCATTTTACGACATCCGCGCGTTCCGCGAAGGATGCTACGGCATCGCCACGAACATCTGCGTCATGGACAGCGCAACGCTCGACCTGCGTTTCCAGGGCGTCAAGTACACGACGGTCAAAGGCATCGTCGTCAGGGCGGATGACGAACGGCCGGCAGCCGATGCGATGGTGACGATGAGCGCTTCAGGCGGCGGGCCGCAGCGGCGCAAGACGGGCGCCGACGGCCGGTTCCAGTTCGAGGTCCCGGTGTATCCGGGCGCAGCCATCGGCAGCGTTCGCGCGGAGAAGGAAGGGTATGTATCGGCCACGGCATCCATCTCGAGCGGCTACGCGGGCGAGGATGTGCTGCTCCGCCTGCAGGAAGCCGGCGCCGTCATGGGAACCGTCACCACCGAGGAGAATGTGCCCGTGCCGGGCATACGCGTGACGGCGCGCGCCGACATGAACGCGGCAAAGGCGAAGACCGATGCGCCGTCGAGCGAGCAGAGCTTCATACCGCCCGAGCCGCCCGCCGTGAGCTACCAGGCTGCCTATTCCTCTCCGCCGACGGGCGCGGACGGCGTGTACTGCATCTCGAACATGCCCGCGCCGCAGACGTACACGATGGACGTCGCCTCGGGAAACTACTTCATCCCGCTCGGCCCGGGAAAGAGGCAGCCGACCGCGGCGGTCGAACCGTTTGACACCGTGTACTGCGACCTCGTCGTGCGGCCGATGAGCGTCATTCTCGTTCGCGCCGTTGACGGGAACGAACAGCCCGTGCTCGAGTACCAGTTGCTGATGGACATAACGAGCAAACAATCGCGCGAGCGCACGGACCTGCGCGTGAAACTCGGCGGGGACACGTGGTACCGCCTGCCCATCCGCACACGCGAGCTGTACCCGGACACGCTCGTCACGCTCAAGGCCGTCATCGAGGGCGCCGCGAGCGAGAAGGTGAGCAACATCCCCGTCTGCGGCACGCTGCCCACGAACTACGTGACGCTGATTCTCCGCCCCGAGGAACCGCAGGTGACGGGCTATGTGTTCCTGCCGGACGATGCGCCCGCGCAGGGCGCGCACATTGATGCCACGTCGTCCAAGACCTTCAGCAACACGCGCGCCACGGCCGACGAGCTCGGGTTCTTCTCCGTCTACGGCCTCGAAACGGAGGAGAACGACCGCATCGTCCTCCGCGTCCGCGCGCGCAGCGGCGCGTATGCGGAGCTCGTCACCAACGTCCCCGTCAACGCCGAGAACATCGAGATTCACCTTGTCGAGCAGCGGGCCATCGTGGGGACGGTCTATTACAAGAACGTAAGGTCGCCCGCATCGAATTTCACGATACGCGTCAACAGCCTCGGCGGCGGGATGAAATTCACCACCACCGACGGGCGGTTCAGGTATCCCTTGCCGTTCAACTGGCGGATGGAGAAAGGTACGCTCTACACGACGGCCGTCGGCTATGCGCCCGTCCAGACGCCGTTTGCGTTCACGTCGAGCAACGTGTGCGACGTGGGCGACATCGTCCTTGACGGGGAAGGCGCCGTGGTCAAGGGCCGCGTGGTCAACCAGGACTACCGGCCGCTCGCCGCGGACGTCCAGCTCCAGCATTACGCGCCCGGCGGCGGCACGTGGCGCCTGTACACGCGTGCGGACGCCGACAGCGGCGAATACCAGTTCAAGGACCTGCCCGAGGGCGACGTCACCGTCTCGGCGCGCGCGTCAGCCGGCTCGGCCGAGTCGGAACGCATGGCCATAGCAGCCGAGGAAACGAAGGTGGTGCCGGACTTGGTGATCACGACGACGAACGATGTGCGCGTGCGCTTCATCTTCACGCTCGAGGACAACCGGCCGGCCGCGTTCATGTTCGTGCAGGAGTTCCGCGCGTTCACCGATGGGCGCGGGGAGACGACGGCGTACGTCAAGCCGCGCCGCTATAGCACCATCAAGGTCTTCGCCTCGTGGAGCAAACGGCCCGACGGCAGCCTTAATCTCAGCCAGCAGGCCAACGTCGTCTACTACGCCGATCCGTTCGAGGTGACGCGCGACACCTCGACACTCGAAGTCCGCATCCGCTCAGGCGAAGGCATCAGCGGGCTCGCCACGATCAACGGCAGGCCCATCAGCGATTCCCTCGTGTTCGAGAACTTCACCATGAACTCGCGGTTCACTGTCGTCGTCTCCGACGGCCTGTTCGAGCTGACCGGGCCGCCGGGCAGCTATGCCGTTTCCTATCCGCGCCGCCATGCCGCGCTCCTGGTCACGCTGCGCTCCGGCGACGACAACACCGTCGAGCTCCGCTCGGGCAACGCAACGCTCAACGTCATCTACCCCTGGCGCGGAGAGTGGAATCTGACGGCATACCTTCAGCTCCGCGGCCGGTTCGTCATGATCGCGAACCAGCGCTCACCCGGCAGGGCGGAGAGCACGACCCTCGACGAGATGCCAGGCGGCACGATCAGGTTGACTGCGCGAGGCAGATCCGCGACGTCCACGACAAACGTGGCCACCACGCTCCAACTCGGGAACGGCGAGCAGAGGAACGTCTACTTCAGGTAAGGCGGATCAGGCGGATCGGGCGGTGATGCTCCTGCGCACTGCGTCGATCGTGCGCACGTTGTTGCCGCGGAGGTTCTCGAGCAGCGAGGCGTGCACGGTTTCGTCTTCGGCGCGTACGCGCCCCGAGTGCGCGACGCGCACAAACCCGCTTCGCCCATCAGCCTGCCAGACAAGGCGGTCGGCAGTGCCGTCGCTCTCGTACACGCGGTGGACCACGCGACGCGCGCCATGGCCGCCCGTACGGTCCACACGGAGGAAAACCTTCAGGTCCACAGAGGCAACATGGTCGCGTGCACACGGATTCTGCGCGCAGAGCTGCGCATACGTCTCGTCGATCGTGTCGCAGTGAAGGTTTGACGCGATGCAACGTCCGGCGGCGCGCAGGGCGAGGAAGTCGCGTGCGTCGCGGCCCCAGAGGTAGGCAAAGTAGGGGCCGCTGCCGATCTCATGGGCGATGAAACACGTCATGTCATGCGCCACGGCGCATTCGGCTTCGCGCAGGACGCGCGGCGAATCAACCGCACGGATCACCGCATCGTCCGGCAGGAAGTTCAGCAGCGCGCACATCACGGTCGTCTTGCCCGCGCCGCCGGGCCGTGCACCGACAAGCAGCGAAGCGCCTCGGCGCATCATGGCCGCCAGGTAGCCGGCGAGCGGCGTGTCGACGGTACCCGCGTCGATCAGGTCGACGAGCGACAGCATTCGCTCGCCGCGCTGATTGCATTGCTCGATGGCAGCGCAATGCTGTGACAGGAGTTCATCGTTCATCGTTCATCGTTTCCCCCAGATGCGTCTTGGGGGATTCATCGTTCATCGTTCATCGTTCATCGTGATCGTGATCGTATTCGCACTCGCAACCGCGTGTTATTCTTCACCATCATGCACAGAACCACAGCGGTCACAGGCTGATTGACAGCTCGCGCGCGCGACCGAACGGATGTGGGCGGCAGCGAGGGCGTATTCCTCTTCCTTCGGCAGGTGTTCGAGCATCAGGGGCACGTTCCTGTCAAGCGTGTCCAGCTCGCGGAGGAAGGCGCGGTAATCGAGCCCGCCCGTTCCCGGCCGCGTCTCATCGAGATGCGTCGTCAGGTTGTCGCGCAGGATGATGTCCTTTGCATGGCATGACTTGATCATCGGGCCGAGTTTCCTGAAGCATTCCTCTCCCACTTCTTCCCGCGCGAGCCGGTGATGTTGACACAGCAGCACGCGCCAATGCGCTCGGCAAGGGCGAGACACTTGATGTTCTTCTCGAGCGCGGCGCGGCGGTTTGCCTCGTCCGGATCGAGCGGATTGCTCCACGCGCCCACTTCGGCGATTACAACGTCCGCCGCGTGCGCCGCGCGGGCGTAGGCCTGCACCGTCGCATCGTCCGCATCGGGTTGCACCGGGCAGTATGCGGCGCGGTAACCCGCCGCCCTTACCGCGGCGATCCACTCATCGGGACTGCCGCACTTTGCGAATACGGGTCCGCCAAGTCTCATGGTTCCCCCTGCAGCGGTGGAATGACCGCCGCGCTTCATTAAGCTGTTTACCGCACGGTAAACGAATACGCGCCCGCGCCTGCCGAGACAACGGTCTCGTGCGCGCCGCGTTTGAGCACGCGAATGCATTTCGCCTTCCCGATTGCCGCGCCACTCTCGGTGATGTTCGCCTTCGCGCCGCCCGGGATGTGGAGCGTCGCAGTCGTGTTGGCGGGGATCGTGACGTCCCACGTGAGCCCGGTCCTGCCCTTGCGCCATGCGCTGCGGATCGTGCCGTGCACCGACGTGTATTCGGCCGCGGCGTGCGAAAGGCCCTGCGCGCAGGGGCGCATGACGATCTCCTTGTACGCCGGCGCTGTTTCGTCGGTCTCGATGCCCGCGACGCGGCGGAAGAGCCAGTCGCCCACCGCGCCGTACGCGTAGTGGTTGAACGAGTTCATGCCCGCGTCCTGGAAGCCCTTGTCGTGCGTCCAGCCGTCCCAGCGTTCCCAGATGGTGGTGGCGCCCTGAGTGACGGCGTAGAGCCACGACGGCCACGATTTCTGGAACAGGAGCTCGTACGCGACATCCACGCGGCCGTTCCCGCTCAGCACGTGCGGCAGGTACGGCGAGCCGACGAAGCCGGTCGAAAGGCGTGTGCCGCGGCGCGTGATGTCGTGCACCAGCGCCTCGACCGCGGCAGGACGCAGCGCCGCGGGCAGCAGGTTGAAATGCAGCGCGAGGACGTACGCCGTCTGCGTCTGCGAGGCGACCACGCCGTCAGCCGTGACATAGCGTTTAATGAACGCGTCGCGGATGCGAGCATGGAGGTCGCAGTATGTCTTCGCGTCGGCCTTTTTGCCGAGGACGCGGGCGATGCGCGACATGAGGTCGGCGGAGTGCGCGTAGAACGCGGTGCCGATGAGGTCTTTCGGCGTGTCGGCGTTGATGGAGAGCCAGTCGCCGAAGCCCTGCCAGCCGTAGCCTTCATAGGCGCGGATGTCGTTCTTGCAGGTGGTGGCCAGGAACGTGATGAAGCGTTTGAAGCCCTCGTAATGCCGTTCGAGGATGCGCGTGTCGCCGTACGCCAGGTAGATCGTCCACGGGCAGATGATGAACGCGTCAGACCATGCAGGGCCGCCGTCGCCGCCGACGCAGTTCGTGTTCGGCGACACGGGCGGGATTGCGCCCTCGGCGTTCTGCGAGTCTGAGAGATCATCGAGCCATTTCGTGAAGAAGGATGCGACGTTGGCATCAAACGTCGCCGTGCGGACAAACACCTGCGCATCGCCCGTCCAGCCCAGGCGTTCATCGCGTTGCGGACAGTCGCTGGGGATGTCGACGAAGTTGCCCCGATGGCCCCAGACGATGTTCTTGACGAGCTTGTTCACCAGCGGGTCCGAGCAGGTGAACGAGCTGGTGAACTCCATGGCGGAGTGGAGGACGATGCCGGTGACCGCATCGCGTTTCAGCGCGCCCTTGTACCCGGTGATCTCGACATAACGGAACCCGTGGAACGTGAAGCGCGGCTCATAAGTCTCGACACCGTTGCCCTTGAACGTGTAATAGTCGGTCGCCTTCGCCGTACGCAGGTTGGTCGTGTAGATCGTGCCATCCGGGTTCAGCGTTTCCGCATGACGGATGGTGATCGTCGTGCCTGCCTCGCCCTTGATCCTGATGCGCACGCGGCCCGTCATGTTCTGCCCGAGGTCGAACACCCATTTGACTCTCCCCCACTGCCGCGTGTCCTTCTTCGGCTCCGCGACGGGCTTCAATTCCTGCGTGCGTGTCACCGGCATGCCCGGCATCGCGACCAGCGGCGCCGCCGGCGGGGTGAACACAGTCACCGGCTGCCATGAACGGTCATCAAACCCCGGCCTGTCCCACCCGGGCATCTCGAGGCGCGCGTCGTAGCTCTCCCCCATCAGCATGTCCGACTCGATGATGGGGCCGAACGCGTGCTTCCACGATTCGTCCGAGAGGACTGTCCGGCGCGTACCGTCGGCAGACGTGAGTTCGAGCTGCGCAAGGAGCCTTGGGCGGTCGCCGTAGAGCTGCCTGCCGCGCCACTCGACGTGCCCGCAGTACCAGCCGTCGCCCAGGATGGCGCCCAGTGCATTGCGCCCCTGTTTCACCAGCCGCGTGACGTCGTAGACCTGGTACTGGATGCGCTTGCGGTAGTCAGTCCATCCCGGAACGAACACATCGTCGCCCACGGGTATGCCGTTGATCGAGCACTCGTGCAGCCCGAGCGCGGTGACATAAAGACGCGCGGACGCAACGGGCTTGCCGACGGAGAACTCGGTGCGAAGGTACGGGCACGGAATCGTTGTGTAACGCCCGCCGACGAGGGCGCTGCCGATCCACTTCGCCTCCCACTCGCGCGCATCGAGCAGGCCCATCTCCCACCAGGCGATGGCGCTCCAGGGCGATGGCGCTCCCTGCGCGTCCCAGACGCGCACTTTCCAGTAGATCCGGTGGCGGGAGGCAGGCGCGGGGCCTCCATAGACTACTTGTATCGACTGGCCGGAAGGGATTGTCCCGCTGTCCCACACGTCGCCCTTGTCGGCGGCAAGGATCGCGCG
>JAAYZF010000178.1 GCA_012514975.1 bacterium | reverse complement strand
CGGCGTCGTCTCCGATTACGGCCATATCCCCGCCATTCATCGGTCGCCGCACGCAAAGCTGGTCGCGTTCGCCGACCCGGACAAGGAGCGGCGCGAGCGGCAGGCGAAAAAATACGGCCTCCCCTGCTTCGCCAGCTTCGACGAGATGGTGAAAGCCGTCACGCTCGATGCCGTCTCCATCCCCACCCAGCCGGCAATCAAACTCGACATGATCCGCATCGCCGCCGCGAACGGCCTCCACGCCTTCTGCGAGAAACCGCTGACAGACACCGTCGAGCAGGCTGACGAGCTCGTCCGCCTGATGGATGCCGCGGGCCTGTTCGTCGGCGTCGCGTTCGTCTATCGAGGCAAATCGACGGTCCAGCGCATGATGGAGCTCATCCGCGAGGGCGCCATCGGGCGGCTCCGCGCCATTCACATCGAGAACATGTGGGACTATCACGGCCTGCGCGACCAGGCCGAACGCGGCGACCGCCGCCATCGCGCGCTTCAGAACCTCGGCACGCTCGATTGCGGCGTCCATGATCTCGACCTCGCGCGCTACATGACCGACGGCGACTTCGCCTCGGTGCACGCCGTCGGCACGATCATCGAGAAAGCAAACAGCTATCCCGACCACATCATCATGCATGCCCGCATGAACAACGGCGTGCTCGTCTCGATCGAGGAAAGCGCCGTGTGGGGCTACACGGCCAGGGAACGCCCCGTCTATCATCAAGGCTACCACGCCGTCGGCGACAACGGCATCCTCTCCACGTCGTCCGGCGACTGGGCGGCGGAGCTGCACAAGAGCACCCTCCGCGTCATCTCAGGCGAAAAGCAGTGGACCGAATCCCTCTCCGCCGAAAAGGCGTGGGACGACACATACAACCAGTTCTTCCAGATCATTCTCGGCCAGCCGGTCGCCCATCGTTTCATCGCCGATGGCCACGACGCGCTCATCAACATGCGCATCGCCCGCGAGATCGTCGCGCAGTGCGGGGAAAGCGGCGCCCAGGCGCAGGCTTGACAGCCTGCATGTCGCCAATCACATCGCGACCACGGGAAGCGCCGCCCGGCGGAACCGTCGGCGGCCTCGTCGTCGCTCGTCCACGCCGCATCAAATCTGGCTGGCCTCTTCGAGGCCGGCAACGGGCGCGAAGCGCCCATCCACACTGAATCTGTTGCTGCGCGGCGCAACAGATTCAGGATATCGGCCCTTGGCTGTACACATACCTGGACACCGATTATCCCCCATGCGGCTTGGTGCTTTGCCTTTACGATACGGCTGTCATAACCTCCTCAGCCTTCAGCAGAATTGCGTTCCGATGGGCTGAATGGTATACTATGACTGTCGCCTGCACAGGGCGACAGTACCATGTGAAGTACGTTCGTACGCCGTACACAGTCGTAAAAGCTGCAACACAGTGCCTGGTCCAGCCGTCGGGGCGGGCCAGGTTGTATTGCAGTGGGAGGGCTACACGCGAGGAGACGTGTGTGTACCGCCCGGTACCATCAACCTTGGCGGTCCCAGAGAGGCCGGCCACATACTGAATATGGAGGTTCCCATGAAACGCATTGCCTGCGTGGTGTTCGTTATGGCGGTTGTCGCAGCTCATCAGAGCGGCATGGCCGCCGTGCTGTATTCCCAAGGGTTCAACAGCGACACCATACCCGCGGATTGGGCGACGGAGATTGTGAGCAATGCAGGCTCGACGCTGCCGGCGGTTACGTTTGTGACAGCCAGCGCGCATCCCACGGATTTCACACCGTACGAAGGCACGCATTTCGTCAGGTTCAACTCATACAGCTGCACGTCGTGGAACTCGATCAGGCTGAAGCGCACGACCAGCATCTCCACGCTTGGCATGAACAACGTCGGCATCCAGTTCGCTTGGACCCGCGACACGGGCTATTCGTCAAATGCCGACCGCGTCATCGTCCAGTTCTCGACAAACGGGACGGCGTGGATTGACGCGGGAACGTACCAGCGGAACGGCGGCGCCGCGAACTACTGGGAAGTGAACAACTGCATCCTGCCGCCGGCAGCATGCAACCAGCCGGCGGTCTACATCGCGTTCCGGTTCATATCAGCCTACGGGAACGACTGTCACCTCGATGACGTGAGTGTGCTGCAGGTGAACAGCCTCCCGCCAACGGCGTTCACCGCCTCGGCCGCCGGCACGTCGCGGATCGACCTGTCGTGGATGACGAACGCGGCGGGACAGCCCGTGATCATAGCAAGCAACACCGTGGACACCTTTGGCGCGCCCGTGGACGGCACGGCGTACTACGCGGGCAGCGCCCTTCCCGGTGGCGGCGGGATCATCTACAAGGGAACAGCCACCGCGTTCCCCCACACAGGCCTGATGCCCGACACGAAGTACTACTACCGCGCATGGTCGGTCAATGCAGCGACCCAGT
>JAAYZF010000177.1 GCA_012514975.1 bacterium | reverse complement strand
GAGCCGACATCCGGCAACACCGGCATAGGTGTCGCCCTCGTCGGCCGGCTGAAGGGGTACAGGGTGCGCATCGTCATGCCCGAGAACATGAGCGAGGAGCGCAAGAAGCTCATCACCACGCTCGGCGCCGAGCTCGTGCTCACCCCCGCGGCGGAAAGCATCAACGGCGCGGTGGAACGCGTGCGCGCCATGGCGGAGGCCGACCCGCGCGTCTTCGTCCCGCAGCAGTTCGAGAACCCCGACAACCCGCGCGTGCACTACGAGGAAACCGCGCACGAGCTGTGGCGGCAGATGAGCGGGGAGATCGACTGCTTTGTCGCCGGCGTCGGCAGCGGCGGCACGCTCCAGGGCATCGGCACCTTCCTCCGTGAGCACAGGCCCGGCGTGCGCATCGTCGCTGTCGAGCCGAAAAATGTTTCCGCGCTGCTTGGCCACGAGCCCGGCCTGCACCAGATTCAGGGAATCGGCGACGGGTTCATTCCGAAGATCCTCGATGTGTCGATCGTGGATGAAGTTGTCGAGGTAACGGACGAGGATGCGATCGAGACGACGCGGCAGCTTGGCCGCGAGTTCGGGCTGCTGGTGGGCATCTCGTCCGGCGCGAACGTCTGGGCAGCGCGGCAGATCGCCTCACGGATGAAAGGAAACATCACCACCGTCCTCCCCGACCGCGCGGAGCGGTATTTCAGCACGGCGTTGATGTAGACGCTGATCCCGCATGCGGGATCGGCGCGCGGTCAGCTATCTTCCTGCACCAGATCAGCTCGACTTCGTCAGGAAATTCAGAATACGCATGCCGGTTGATCGCGCCAAGGGTGAAGCCGTGCTTCGCGTAGAAACGGCAGGCCGGCACGTTGATGTTCTGCGTCTCCACGTTGAGCATCCGACAACCGCGGCGTTCGGCCCACGCAACCGCAGCGTCGACAAGCCGGCCGCCGATGCCGTTTCCCCGGTAGCGCGGCGCAACGCGGATATCCCAGATCGCCGCGATGTCCTTTCGCCCCTCGAGTTTGTGAACGCCCGGCGTGTCGTACGCAATGGCGCAGCCCCCTGCGCGAGACCCTCTCACAAAAGCCGAGATGACGCCCCAGTTCGATATGTCCCATCGATCACGCCACCGTGCCGGCCCTTCGTCCCTGAATGCATCGTAGTCCTTCGTCCAAGGGACGTCGACCGGACGTTCCAGCAACTTCACGCCCTTCAAGCCGCCATCAACCAGTTGCACGTCGAAGATGGAACGGACCACAAAGGAGATCGGCATCCGTGCGTATTCCGGCAGAACGTCAGCCGATTCTTCGATGATGTCAATGTTCATCGCCGTTGTCTTCCCGTAATCTCTTGCGGAGCCGCGGAGTGAAGACAGGCGCGGCTTGGTTCGGAGTTCCGCCTTCAGGCGGGCCGTTGCCGTTGTGGCGCTGGGCTCCGGCCTGCGACAAAGGATTCAGCGTTGCCGAGCCGTTACCGCATGCCCAATACCGATTACCGATTATCCCCCATGAAACTGCGTTGGGGGATGCCCAAACGGCGGGCACCGATTACCGGCCGTCCTGCGCCTCTGCGTCTCTGCGCGAGAGTGTCGTGCGCCGTTACGTCTCGATCACGTCGCCGCGGTTGAGGATGAAGCGCGGGTCGACGGCAGATTTTGCGGCACGAACCTGCCGCACGGCCTCTTCGCCGTAACAGCGCAGGAAATCGCCGCGCTTGCGCTTGCCCGTGCCATGCTCGCCCGAGTACACCCCGCCCAGGCGCGCGGCGGCGATCATGATCTCGTCATACGCCGCGAGCCCGGCATCGATCTCCTCGCGTTGCGGCAGGATGGTGAAATGCAGATGGCAGTCGCCCAGGTGGCCGAACAGGGCATACTCGAGGTTGCGCGCGCGGAGGATTCTGTGCGCGGTTCCGAGGAACGAGGCGAAGCGGTCAGGCGGCACGAGCGCATCGGTTATGATGGTGAACCCGCCGCGCCGCTTGACGATCTCGATGGCATGCACGGGCAGCGAGTGGCGCGCTTCGAGGAACAGCGTGCGCGTGCGGTCGGAATCGAGCACGAGGATGCCGTCCTCGCCGGCGCCGCACCCGGCATCGTGCAGCACGCGCACCCAGAATTCCGCCCGGTCAACCGCATCGGCGCCGCGCAACGGTTCCTGGATGTACACGGCCACCTGGTCGGCGCCGCGGAACAGCTCGGTTTCATGGTCCATGAGCGCCCGGCAGTCCGTGCCGAAATACTCGAACGCGGCAACGGCGCCCATGTCGCCGTGCAGCGCGCGGCGGGCGGCATCAAGCAGCCGCAGCGCGTCAGCCTCGCCGGGAAGCGAGATGAACAACTCGAGATAGTCGCCCGCTCGCTCCGCAAGCAGCAGCGTGCAGGCGGGGACCACACCGTAGATGCCTTCGCTGCCGATGATGAAATCAACAAGGTCCATCGAACCGTCCGGGGCCGACCACGGGCCGCTGGCATTCTTGATCGCGGGGCGCAGATAGCGCGGCACGGGGACCTCGATGCGATTCCCGCCGTCCACCAGGACGAATGCGCCGTCGCGCGATCGGTACTGGCCGCGGTCGGCTTCGACCACGCCCCCGCCCGGCAGGACGAGCTGCAGCGAGCGCACCCATGCGCGCATTGCGCCTTGTTCACCCGGCGTGAAGCCGGAAGAGTTGCACGCGATGCAGCCGCCAATGCTCGCCTCCTGGCGGCTGGTGGGATTCACGGGGAATTCGAGCGCGCCGTCGGATTCCTCGATGCACGCGCGCCGCATGTCCTCGAGCAGCATGCCCGCATGGACGCGAACGGTCCTCGACTCAGGCATCACGCGCAATGCAGGTTCGCACAGCGCCGCAGTGGAGAGCACGATGCCGCCCTCAGGCGTCGCGCTGCCCGTGAGGTTCGACCGGCCGCCCGAGACGGTGCACGGAATTCCCGCGGCCGAGCACGTGCGTATCACGGCGGCGCACTCGCGCGCAGTGACGGGCCGGCACACGGCATCGGCATGTCCCGGCAGATTCGACTCGTCGCGCTCGTAGGTGGCAATGACATCGGGATCGCAGGCGGCATCGATGGCGAACGTCGTGCGGAGGAACGCGGCTGCATCGCGCACCGCCGTGCCCGCCCGTGCCCCGGCGCCAAAGGCGTCGATCGCCGCGCGCTCTTCAGGCGTGAGCAGGTGTGCGACAGGAACGATATGCGAGTTCATGGTGCTGATAGTATAGCATACGGCAGTGCAGGATCAGCAATTCCTATCTGCCACTGCCGGCGTCCGACTGATCGAGCTTCCTGTCGATGTCCCCAATCATCCGATCATACTCGGCGATGGAACTCCCCAATACCTGCTTCTCCCGGTCCGACAGGCCGGGGCTCTTGAGTTCGTCCAAAGCTGCCTGGCGGGATTGCTCGAAGGACTTCCTGTCGTTGAGCAGGCGCTCCCGTTGCGCATCCGTGGGGGACATGCGCGGTCGCCGGTCCTGCTCGCTGCGATACTGATCGAGCTCCGCGGCCTGTCCGGCCTGCCGGGCCGCCGCCTCGGTCTTGCGCATCTCCTGCCACAGCGGCTGCGGGGTCGCCCCGGCATTCCGAAGCAACTCCAGCGCGTGGGCGTTGTTGCCTTTGCTGACTTCCAGTTCGGCCATTGCCAGCGACATGACGGCCTGAAGGACCTCGGGCTTGGTTGTGTCGACACTGGCCTGCGCCACCAGACGTCTGTACGTTGCCGCAGCGAGGGCCGCGTCCTTGGGATCCCTGTAACGCCCGACCCAGTTGACGAAGTCCAAGCCTGCCTGGGCGCGGAGCTTCAACATCGCCCATGTCTCGACGGGCGGCAGTGCAGCCGGATCGGCGGTGGCGCCGGGCAGCACGGCCCGCGGCACGGGCATCCCGAGTTTCTCCGGTGGCAGGGCGGAGAGGAAGTCCATGTTGGCTTGGAACAGCCCGCCCGCGCGTTCTGCCTGGCCGCCCATGAACAACAGGCCACCCACGGCATTGCGGAGCGCCAGAGTCAGGCCCATATCCTCCGGCCCGCACGCCAGCGCCCCCTTCCCGGGCGCGGCCATGTCACGACCGTGCAACGTGCCGCGGGCGTTTTCCAAGGCCAGGGCGATGCGATACCGCAGCAGTGCTGCATCGGGCTTGTCGCTCGACTCCTGGATTACTCCCTCGTAGGCGTGGGCACGCGCGTCGGCGGCGTCCAGCCGTCTGGAGGCCGTCAGGGCATCTGTTGCGCTCTTGAGCTGCGTCGCAGCGATTCGCTTGCGGGCAACGGCCAGCCACGGCCCCGCCGTGGTATGGATCGGCCGCAGAGCCCCCTCGCGCGCCGCCGCCCATTCCTCGGGCAGGCCGAGTTCGACATTGATTTTTGCCAGGTGTTCCCATGCGTCCCGGTAGTTCGGATCGAGTTTGACTGCCTGCTGAAAATCCGCCTGCGCCTGCTGGAGATTGTGGTAGGCGTAGTCGATCAGCCCCTGGTAGTACGCGCCCAAGGCTGTACCGGCCGTCAGCTTCTGCGCCTTGGTCATGTCCTCGACTGCCTTGCTGTGAGACTCGGCTGCCGCGCGTTCGAGCAAGGCGGCCCTGGCCAGATCGGCTGCGCTGGGATTCACGGTGATGGTCGTGGAGGACCCGTCGGCATTGCGGGTGGTGCTGATGTTGGGCATTCGCAAGGCCGCCGCTGCCAGCTCGTTCTGACGGGCGATGCCTTGCAGGGCGACCGACCGCTCACGCAGCAGAACGGGGTCATCGCTCTTGCGGGCCACCGCCTTGTCCAGCACGGCCCGCGCCGCTTCGTATTCGCCCCTGCTATTAAGAATCGTTCCCTTGATGCCCATCGACCGGACGTGCGCGGGGCTGCTCCTGAGCGTCTCATCAACCAGCCCGTCAGCCCGGGCGACTTCGCGCGCCGTCCGCTGCTCCGGCGGTGCGGGCAGTATCTGGCCGTCAGGGCCGAACTGCGGAACGCTTTGCGGCACGTACCGGTAATAGACCGGCCAGCTCCGCGGCTCGACCTGCTCGAACGGCACGTCAGATTCGGCGAACAGGAAATCGGCCAGGTCCGCAAGGCGGTCCGGGTCCTTGGGCGCCGCCTGGCGTGCCTCTTCGAGCACGCGCAGCCGCTCCTGGTATATCTCATCGTAACGCAGCCGGCGGGCATTGACAGCCCGGTGGACCGCCAGCGCCAGCTCCGCCAGGCTCGCGTCGTCTTTCTCCGCGCGGACGCCCTTCTCCAATGCAATAAGCGCCGCAGCCGGCTCCTGCGGTTTCACGCCGTCCAGCGCCGCATCGACCTGCGTGCGTACAGCCTTGATGTCCGCGGCTCCCAGTTTGTCCGCGACGGCAAGATCGCTCCGGGCTCGCGCTGCATCAGCCATGTGCGCCGCCGCCAGCGCACGCCCGGCATAGCCGGCTGCCAGCGCCGGCTGGTCGGTCAGGACGCGTGTGTACTCCCACCGGCTGCCGGTGTAATCGCCCAATGCCAGCAGGCACTCGGCGTGCAGGAGCAGCAGATTGTCATCTTCAGGCGAAGCCGCGAGCAGCGAATCGAGGTCATTCAGCGCAGCGGCATATTGTTTGTCCTGCACGTTCGTCTTTGCCCGCTCCAGCAAATCGCCGGACAACTGTGGCGGTGCAGCGGCCTTGCGGCGCGCGACGAACATCGCCGCCGCGCGCGGGAACAGGCGCGACTGCACTTCTTCGAGCGGCATCTCGATGAAGGTGGGCCCTTCCAGGATTTTCGCCTGCCCGCCTTGCCGGCACTGCCAGCAGCCCAGCCCCACGTTATAGACAAACGTGCTGTAATCGAGCTCGTCCTTCGATGCCTGCCGGCCGCGCGGGCCGTGCGTGATGTTCTGCGAGCCGGCGGCCGCGTCGCCGCCGATGTAATACGCGGCGCAAAGCCACAGCTTTGTCTCCCAATCGTCTCCGCGCATGCGCAGCGACCGTTGCAAGTCCTTGACGGCCTCGGCCGGCTGCATCGCCAGCGCCCGCGCGACGCCGCGGGCAGTCAGGTAGTCGGCGTTGTCTTCGTCAGCGTCGACCGCCATGGAAAATGCCGCCACGGCCTCGGCCCACTTGCCGGTGGACAGCGCTTCAAGACCGTCCAGGTACGCCGCTCCCGCTTGTGTGTCGGCCGCCTGCAGCGGCCCCGCCAGCACCAGCAGCACAGCCGCCGCCACCAGCCTGCCAAGACACCCGCTGCCACTGCCCTCACTGTGTTTTTTCATGGGGAATCTCCATCTGCCGAACGTGAAGTTGCTGCAACGTCTGGAAAGCTTGCTTGCCGCAGCGTGGACCGTGCAGTTCCCATCATCTGGCTTTCATTGCTTCGAGATACTGGATGAGGCCGCGCGCGGAGGCGGCTTTCAACTGGGCTGCGCTCATGGTTCCGCTCCTAAGATAGCGGCTCCACTCCGCCGCAGTAAGAGCGGCGGCCTCATCGGTCACTTCGAATTCCGCGAGCGGCGCGGCGATTGTCCAGAAAAAGTCCTGGCCGGACAGGCCAAGACCGGGACGCGAGAACTCGATCTCCTGCCCGAACGGACAGCCGGGCATTGCACCGGCCCGCGGCTTCATCGCCGCCTGTTCATCCGCGACGGTGGTTTTGGCCATGACGGTGTTCTGCCATGGCTTAAGGGGAATATCCACGTTCACACTGCTCGGATCGAACGAAATCCATGCGCCGTTGTCGAAGTATTCCACGACGCGGTGCATCTCGAAGCGACGGGATATGGTCGGCAAGGTCGCGACGGATCTGCACGGTATCTGTTTCGCCCGCATGAGCGCACAGGCGAGATTGGCATTGGCCGTGCAAATCCTGTTGTCCCCGCTGTCCAAAATGCCGAGCGCATCCAGACTCATTGGCTGCTCCTTCAGCTTCATGTCGCGGATGAACGCCTGGATGTTCGCGGCATAGTCTTGAATTCCGCCCGTGGCCGGCCACAGTTTCTCCGCCAGCTCCCTGATCAGCGGGGCGTCGCTTTGAACGCAGGCGGTGGCGGCGCGACAGGCCTCGGGCGGGGTCCGGTTCTCCGAAAGCGGTCTGGCGGCAATCAGTATTACGGATGACCATTCGATGACTATCTGCTGTCCTTTCGTGACGTTCAGTTTCAGAGTGACGAACGTGTTTCCGTCGCGCTGCTCCTGCACGCGGCATTCGGTCAAGGCCGTTTCCGGCACGGCATTCAACGAGTAGCACACGGGCGTCTGACCGTCGATCATCTGTGGCAAAGGAAGCCGCACGTCGTACGAACCAGCCCTGAACGCGTTCAGGCGAACTCCGCCCATGGCCCCGGCAAGGCCGCTGCTCTGCATGGTCCTGAGGGGAACCGCGGTCTCGACCGCCTTGATCGCCTCGGTGACGCTGGTCTTCCCCGCCGGGCTCACCAACACGCCTGCCGCGGTGTCCCATGCCGGCTTCTGTTGGCCGCAGCCCGCCGTCATCAAGACCAGCAGACTTGCTGCGCACATTCTCATTGCCGCAGTTCCAAGGTTTGCACTCATGGTCTGCCTCCCTTTCCGCAATTCCATCCGTGCCTTGCGGGCCAGTGCCGCGTATTGACTTCGGAAGTGGTCCGTCGTTATTCGGTCATCGAGGACCACCGCTGAAGCGGGGGGCAAGCGATGACCCTCCCTGCGTCGTGTCATCGCGCTTTCGCCACTTCGCGTGGGAGCGCAGTCTTTCATGGGTTTCAACGCATCGCAGACGAGGCGTCAGCCCTTGGGCTTGCCGGCGGCGAGCGACTTCACATCGGCGGTAGTAAGAGGCTTGCCGCCGATCCCCCAGTCGCCGCTCTTCACCTCGTCGATGATGACCGACGTCACCGAACGCATGTTCTCGCCTTCGATCGACACCATCGCGTCCGTGAGCTTGCGGATCATTTCCTGCTTCTGCGCGGGCGTGAAAACGCCTTCGATCACTTTGACATTTACGAGGGGCATATGCGTTCTCCGATGCTTTGTGACAGGGCGGTGCAACCACCGTGGCGCGCCAGACGTCCCGGGGCAGACGCTGCGAGCCTGCGTCTTGCGTTGATGCCATGCACGGCTTTGCGCGGAACATCGTTCAGCGCCTGCATACACTTGCGACCCACTGCAGACGCCGAGCGCGTTCGGCGCGTTGCCTCGCTTGACCGGCTCAATCCGTGCAATCCGCAATTCGTGTCAGCGCAGACCGAGGCGCGCACGTATGCTGCTTACCGACGGCGCAGACGGGCCAGGAGGAATGCGAGCGGGAGCAACAGCGCGGGCTCGGGAATGATCTTCGCGTCGATCAGCGCCAGCGCGTCGATGCTTGCCGCGTGGCCGTAGTACTGGCCCTGGGCGGCATAGATTCTGATCTCGAGATTGGTGACGGCGCTGTAGGCCGCTTCATCGGGAAGGGCAAAGCGGGCTGATGAAGTGATGGGCGTGTCGGTTCGGCCGTTGGTGATGCTTCCCATCACGGCGCCCAGCGAGAACCCCTCGACGGATGTCAGCAGCGCAAACTCCGTCGGCGCCCAGTAGCCAATCGAGGTCGCCCGGTACGCCATGATCGCCGAGCGCAGGTCGAACACCTGCGGGTGCGCTGCCTGCACCTCGAATGCGACGAACCTGTTGCTGCCGATCGCCTCCTCGAGCGGCCTGATGCCAGTGCTGCCATAATCGCCGGCGATGCCGTACGCGTTGTTCGTCGCCGTACCAAGCAGGCCTGACTCCCAGAGGCGCGGGTACTTGTACAGCCCGGTGACAAGGAGCAGGTCGGGGTCCTGCACAGACACCTGCGTCCACACCGCTGAGACGCCAGGGCTGGCGCCGGTGAAGTCGAACGCAATGTTCGTGTGTTCAGCCCGTGCAGATACGGCGACAAGGCAGAATGCCAGGGCGACTGCTGCGGCGATTCCATGACGAGCGGCATGACGATGCATGGTTCCTCCCTGAAACATTGCTATCATGGCACACGGCCATGGCCGTGCGGAATCCGAGGCACAGGTGAGATACTTAATAATATACCCTGCCGGGCGATGGATGTCAAGGGGCAAGCCCGCTCTGTTGCAAGTTTTTAGAAATGACATGGTTTACGTCTTTTAGAAATGACATGGTTCCTCAACCTTCGCGCGAGGGCGCTGAGGGAGCGTAGCGAGCGAAGCGCCCTCGCACGGCGGGGAAGAGCGTTGGCAAAGCACACTTGCGGTTGACGGCAGGTTGGCGTATACTATGGTGTCATGATCACAAAGGAGGATTCATGAGCACCGCGCGCAAGCAGTTCGCACATATCGTTTCGCTGTCCCTTGCCTTCATGCCCGCGTTCAGCGCAGTCGCAGCGCCGCCGGGAGATGCCGCGCACGTGCTCGGATTCTACGGCCGGAGCAACGGGCTCTGCGCCGTCATAGCAGCCGCGGACGAGATTCCCGTCTCGCTTCTGAGGGACATTGCGGGCAACGGCATGGCGGTCCATGTGATCGCCTTGCAGGAGGGCGCCCGCGCACGCCTCGCCGCGTCCCTCACTCCGGCGGACAGAAGCATCACGGTCGAGCGCATTGCCGCGCCTCCCCTGCCGTATTCCGACAATCTCGTCAACCTCATCGTGGTTGACGACCTTGCCAGTGCAGGCATCGACCGCACGGAGCTTGACCGCGTCGTCGCGCCCGCGGGCGTCATCGCGCTGAACACTTCAGGCGGATGGGAGCTCTCGCGCAAGGCATGGCCCGCGGGCATGGATGAATGGACGCATCCCAACTACGACGCGACGGGCAACCGCTATTCTAAGGACGAATACATCAAACCGCCGTTCACGTACAAATGGATCGACGGCATCGGCGTACCCCTCTTCGGCGCAGGCGCGAAGAGCTGGGTGATCTGCAACGGCCGCTGCTTCTCCGTCTCGGCATCGCAGCCGGAAAATCTCGGGCTGAAAATCGCACGCGGCGAAAGCGCGCCGCAGTACCTCGAGGCGCGCGACGCGTTCAATGGCCTCGTGCTGTGGAAGCAGCCCGTCGGCCAGACGCAATCCCGCAGGGCGCTCTCGTGGCGCAATGTGCAGCCGTGGCGCAACAGCGAGCCGCTCGTCGCCGCAAAGGACACGGTCTACGCCGTCCGCAACGGAAAGCTCGTCGCGTTCAACGCGGCCGACGGCAGGGAGATGTTCGTCTGCGACAACACCAGCGCGCCATGGGCGCTCCGGCTGTCAAGAGGAACGCTTGTCACTGCCGGCCGCGAGGAATCAGGGATCACGATTTCGGGCGCCATCGAGGCTTTCGACACCGCCACGGGCGGCAGGCGCTGGGCGCTTCCGGTCATCGCGCAGGACATCCTTGCATCGGACGACACGCTCTTCGTTCTGACGAGAGACAGCGCAACGGCCCCCACGGCCATCTCCGGCTATGACCTCGCCGGCGGCACGAAGCGCTTCAGCGTCGCCGACAATGAGCTGGGCGGCGGCACGCTCCGGCTGCTCAGCGCGGGCAAGGGATACCTGCTCGCCAATCGCGGCGCGGGCATCGTGGCGCTCAGCGAAGCGGACGGGCGCATGCTCTGGCAGATCGACTCGACGCCCTGCTTCTGGGGCCCGGTGATCGACGGGCAGTTCTGGAATGACACGACTGCGTACGACGTGGTGTCCGGCACACCGGTCAAGACCATCCCTGCGTTTCTCATGAGCGAGTCGTTGCGCGCCCTGCCGCAGGGCAACGACTTCGGCTGCTATGCGATCGCCATGGTCAAGGACCTGCTCATCGCGAACCGCCACTCGCGCTTCCAGCAGGTGGTGGGCGACAAGGTCAAACTGTATTTCTTCCGCGGGCTGCGCGGCGGATGCGCCGAGGGCATGGTGCCCGCCGAGGGCATGCTCTTCACCGGGCCGCGCGATTGCAGATGCGTGCCCACGCATCCGTACGGCTTCGCCGTCATCGCCCCCGTCGACAGCGATCCGGCTGCGGATGAGTTCACCGCGCAACGCGACGCGGAGAAAGGCGAAGCCTTCGGTTCGCTCGCCGCCGCACCACCGCCGGTGGATGGATGGACCACGTACCGCGGCAACGCCGAACGCAGCGCATCGAGCGAACATGTCGCCGGCTTCGCCTACCGCCCGCGCTGGTCGGCGAAGATCATCGAGAAAGGCGCCGGCCTGGTCGAAGATTCGTACAGCGCGCGCTGCCAGACGAGGATCAGCCCGCCCGTCTGCGGCAACGGCAAGGTGTTCGTCGCCGTGGCCGAGCCGGGCGAGGTCGTCGCCATGGATGAAAGGACCGGCGCCATCGCATGGCGCCGCCGCGCCGGCAGCCGCGTCGTGACCTCGCCAAGCATCTTCCGCAACGGCTGCTTCTTCGGCTGCAACGACGGCTATGTCTACGCCGTTTCAGCCGATGACGGAAGGCTGATGTGGCGCGTGCGCATCGCGCCGCGCGAGCGGCGCATCATGGACCACGGCATGCTCGAATCGCCCTGGCCCGTCTTCGGCTCGGTACTCGTGTACAACGATACCATCTACGCCTCAGCCGGGCGGAATTCGGAGGCTGACGGCGGCGTGGTGATCGTCGCGCTCGATCCCGCCACCGGCGCGCGGAAATGGGCCCGGTACATCGACGTTGTGCTGCGCAGCAAGAACGACCTGCTCAGCATCGCCGACGGCAAGCTCGTGTGGCAGAAGGTCACGCTTGATCCCCGCACCGGCGAGGGCGACCTCGTCGAGGCGCGCGTGAAATCCATCGGCAACAACCGCAGCGGCATGTGGGACAGCATGAACCTCGCCTCCGGTTCCCAGAAACGTCTGGGGGACATCCACTCCCTCGAAGGCAGATCCGGCTGGCTGATGGCGTGGAATGACCGCTATCTCGTCGGCGGCGGCGACGGGGACGTCTGCCTGCGCAAGGCGCTTTCCAATGAAACGGCCGCGGCGGACAGCGTGGACGGCTCGCCCGTTGCCCTCGCCGTCTGCCCCAATGCCTTCGTCGCAGGCTACGACTCGGCCGAGCCGCGCGACAAGCGGCTGAGCGTCCGCACGTTCGACTCCCCGGTGACGTACGACTTCTCGCTCGATTCCGGCGTCATCCACAACGGCATCGCCGTGATGAAGGACGCGCTCGCCCTGTCACTCGAAGACGGAACAGTCACCGTGCTCGGCCGCGTGCCGCTCCCGGCGCACAACGCCGGCTTTGTCCTGCGTGTGAACTGCGGCGGCGTCAAACCGTACACGGACTCGAAGGGCCGTGTCTGGAGCCCTGACCAGGCGTACACACCGGGGAAATGGGGAGCGGTCGGCGGCGGGATGTATGACCGGACGAAGGACCTCGGCGTCGTCGGCGACGGCGGCGCGCGGAAACGCGTCAGCAGCCCCGACGAGCCTCTCTACCTTTCCGAACACTCGGCCATGACTGCCTACCGCTTCACCGTTCCAAACGGGAGATATGCGGTGACGCTGCACATCGCCGAGACCTACTTCGGCCCCGACATGGTGCTGCCCAACGGCGACCTGTCATGGCAGCACCGGCGCTTCGACGTCAGGCTCAACGGTGACAAGGTGCTCGACAACTTCGAGCCGATCGCCGCCGCCGGCGGCGAGAGCCATGTGCCCGTCATCAGGCGGTTCGAGACCGAGGCGGGCAACGGCGAGATCACGATCAGGTTCTCGCCCCGTGAGCTGAACAGCGTCATCAACGCGATCGAGATCGAGGGGCTGGCCGATGAAAAACAGCAGGCGCAGACAGCGCCGATTGCCCTGCGGTAACAGGGTGGCCCGCGCTGCGTTCATGCGCGCCAGTGTCAATGAATGATGAGCGCGTCATCCGCTCGTCGTATGAAGTCACCATCGACGGCTTCAGCAAGCATCCTGGCGCGAAGTACGTGCTCGAGAAGCACCTCGACCGCCGCGGCAGGAAAGGCCTGCGGCCGAAATGCATCAGTTTATGATACGCGTGTTTCGTGCCAGCGGGCGGACTGTCGCGCTCGCAGTGACGCCGTCAGACGTTGCGGCGTGGATGCCCTCACGGGCACGCTACGAACCCGTGCGGAACCTGTTACATCATGCACTACGAACCTGTCGAAACATTGCCGCTGAATGACCGCGCCGGCGTCGCCGCCGCCCTGTGCGCACTCCTCTCGCCGCTCGTACCGATGCTCAGCCCGGGCAGCGCCCGCCTGAAACTGAGCCACACCGGCGCCAACAGCGAGCTGCCCGCCCAGGAGCTCGAAGCGTTTTCGCGCATGCTCTGGGGCCTCGCGCCCCTCCTCGCCGGCGGCGGCACGCATCCGATCGCCGGGCGCATGCTCGATGGCGTGCGCAACGGCACCGATCCCGCCCATCCCGAGTACTGGGGCGACGTCACCGCGCCGTGCATCCGCTCGGTCGAGATGGCGCCGCTGGGCTTCGCGCTGGCATTGTGCCCGGGGTATTTCATGGAGCGCCTGCCGGAGCCGGCGCTGCGCAACCTCTGCGCGTGGCTCGGCCAGATCAACACAACGCATCTCTGGCCGAACAACTGGCTGTTCTTCCGCGTGCTCGTCAATCTCGGCTTCGCGGCTGTCGGCCGTCCTGTTGCCGCGGCGAAACTGGCGGAAGACTTCCGGATGATCGATTCGTGGTACCTCGGCGACGGATGGTACAGCGATGGCTCGACGCGCAGCAGGGACTACTACGTTGCATTCGCGCTTCATTTCTACGGCCTGATCTACGCCGCGCTGAACGCGAAGGCCGACCCGGCGCGCGCCACCGCCTTCAAGGAACGCGCAGCCGCATACGCTCACGACTACGTGTACTGGTTCGGCCGCAATGGCTCGTCGTTCCCCTATGGCCGCAGCCTGACGTACCGCTTCGCCGTCGCGAGCTTCTGGGGCGCGCTGGCATTCGCGGACGTCGAGGCGATGCCGTGGGGCGTGATCAAAGGCCTCTGGCTGCGCAGCATCCGCTGGTGGCTCCGCCAGCCGGTCTTCACCGAGACAGGCTTGCTGACACTCGGCTACTGCTATCCCAATCTGAACCTGCCTGAAGGCTACTCCGCGCCCGGCTCGCCGTACTGGGCGTTCAAGGCGTTCCTCCCGCTCGCGCTCCCCGCGGAGCATCCGTTCTGGCGCGCGGAAGAACAGCCGCTGCCCAAGCTCGACGACGTCAGGCCGCTGAAGCATGCGTTCATGGTCATCTCGCGCGACAACGCGTCGGACCACGTCGTTGCCCTTGCCGGCGGACAGCTCCAACTCCCCACCGCCCCGCACATGCGCTACGGGCCGGCAAAATACTCGAAGTTCGCCTACTCGAATGCGTTCGGATTCTCGCTGCCGCTGGACCGTGAGACACTCGTCCGCGGCGCGTACGACAGCATGCTCGCCGTCAGCGAAGACGGCATGGACTATCATGTGCGCGGCGACGTGCGTGACGTGAATGTCGACAACGGCATCCACTTCTCCCGCTGGAGCCCGCTGAAGGATGTGGAAGTGGAAACATCGCTCATACCCGCCGGGCCGTGGCATGTGCGCGTCCACCGCCTCTCCACGCCGCGCGCGTTGCACATCGCTGAAGGCGGCTTCGCATTGGGCCTGATCGACGAAACAAAATGCCCGGAGGCCACGACGCGCACAACGGATGAACGCGCTGCGTCGATTGCCAATCCAAAAGGGTTCAGCGGCATTGTCGACCTGCACGGCCATGGGAAGGGCGAGCTGATCGAGACGATCGCCAACTCGAATCTCATGGAACCGTTGTGCTCTCTGCCCATGCTGACAGCAAAGCTGGAGCCTGGCAGCTACGTCCTCGCCTGCGCTGTGCTGGGCGCGCCCGGGCCGGGCGATCATCGAGCCACTTGGAACCACCCGCCGTCAATTCAGATGCCGCAAAGCGGCATCAAGGTCCTGGACGGGCAGGGCCGCGTCGTATTCGAGAGCGCGTGAACGGCGGCGCAACGGCGGCCCGGAGCACAGCGACTGGTTTTCCCCAAGGCGCCTCACAGGGCAAGTGGCCGAGGCTCTGCCTTGGCACGTGCGCGCTGTCGTCCCGCGTCCGGCCCCCGCGCGGCGGGAAACAAGTGGCCCAGCATGTCCCCGCCATTGCGCCGTGACCGCGGTTGTGCTATAATCAACTGTATAGAGGAAGAGAGAGAGCCCCGGACGGAGATGTCCAGTGCTGATGCCGTCTCATTCATCTCTGCCTGCCTCTTCACCTCTTTGTGAAGCAGCTTGTGAACGTGCCAGTAACCGCCGGACACACCTCGCCATGAAACTCCTCCCCGCCATCCCGATCATGTGCGCCGCCGCGGCGCTTCACGCCGCCACCGTCACGGTAAACGAAAACGTCCGGCATCAGCAGATTGTCGGCTGGGGCACCTGCCTCTACGGATCGAGCCTCGCAAGCATGCCGTACAACGATCCCGCCTGGCGCGCGGCGTACCGCAATCTCGGCTGCAACATCATCCGGCTCGCCATGGAAAACGATGCCCTCCTCGATGCCAGCGGGAATCACAACGTTCCCGTCGTGCTCGGGACGAACCTTCAGCAGAACATAAGCAAGTTCAACTTCGCCATTCCCGCGCTGGCAATGCACGGCTCGATGATCCAGTGGCTCGCGGCC
Source organism: bacterium (assembly GCA_012514975.1). Taxonomy (GTDB): domain Bacteria; phylum Auribacterota; class UBA3054; order UBA3054; family JAAYZF01; genus JAAYZF01. The sequence continues at coordinate 172 of JAAYZF010000177.1, read as the reverse complement.
AACGCGCTCGAACCGGAACGCATGGTCCTCGTCGGGTCGCTCTGGACGCCTCCCCACTGGATGAAAGGGCCGACCGGGAGCAAGAGTGAGTACACAGGCCAGCCCTCCGCCGGTGAATACTTCACGCCGTGGATGAGCGGCGATTATTCGTACGGCAGCCCCGGCACAGGCT
>JAAYZF010000176.1 GCA_012514975.1 bacterium | reverse complement strand
TGCCCTTGACGAACACCCAGAGCGGCGCCACGCCCAGTTCCACCCAGTTGAGCTTCAACTCGGCAAAATAGACCGCGCGCTTGACCTGCCCCGTCAACCGCACCGCCAGTTGCGATGACATGTCCGCGGTGGCCGCCAACTGCCGGTACGAACACGCGGCGCATGCGGCCAGAACGCTGAATACCATGATCGTCTCCGCGTTCTCGAACAGGACGTCCGACGCCATTGACGAAATGGCAATGCCGGCGAACACCGCCAGGAAACCGCGCGTGCATGCGGCCCATACCGGGCTCTCCCACGCGCACGACCGCGAGAGGGAACGCGCAAGCCGCCAGAACGCCAGCACGAAGAACACCGCGCACGCCGCCAGCGTCACCATGCCGCCTTCCGCCATGACGCGCAGGAACACGTTGTGCGCGCGGGCATACTGGAACACGTCGGCGCTGACGCGGAAGTGCTCGTACTGCTGCTCGAACAGCCCGCACCCGATGCCCCAGAGCGGCGAGCTCTTGAACATTCGCGCCGCGCAGCTCCAGTGCTCCCACCTGCCCCCGAGGAACGTCTGGCGGATGCTCGCACCCGCCGCGAGGCTCCGCCGCCACTCGCGCACGCGCTGCACGGCCGGCACGGTTGACGCATACCTCACCGCACGCGTCATGGCGGATGACGCGGTGATGCGCGCCTTCACCCCCGGGGGCATCAGCGTCCATCCGCCCGCGCACACGCCCGCAAGCGCCGCCGCGAAGACAGCGGAGTACACGAGGTACCGCACGCGGCGCAGCGTGACCAGGCGGTACACTCCCCAGCCCGCCGCGACGATGCAGAGGATCAGCAGGTTCACCCGGCATCCGCTGTAGATGATCGAAAGAAGCTGCCCGGCCATCAGCACCACCAGGCAGATGCGCGCGGGCCATGAGTGCGCCCGCCGCAACAGGTGGAACCCGGCGATGAACAGCGCCGTGAACAGGTCCGCCAGCACCGCCGGCGAAGAGAATGTCGCGTTGATCCGCCGCTCGTACACGTAGTAGCTCACCATGTAGAGCCGTGTGTGGTACGAGTAGATGCCGAACAGGGTCGCCGGCAGCGTCGCCCATTGGAAACTCCAGAGCAGCGTCCGTATGTCCCGCTCGCCCCGCAGCAGCCGCGTCACCGCGGCGAACAGCGCGAGACCGAGACACCACGCCCACGCGTACCGCAGCGGCACGTACTGCATCCGCTCGTCCAGCAGCGGCACCGTGCGCAACTGCTCGCCAAGCTCGTGCCACGCCGCTTCGCGCGTGAAATCGAACTGTGACGCGATCCCAAGCCCCGCCGCCACCAGCAGGCACGTGAAGAACAGGATGAAATCAAGGCTGAACACGCGCTCCCGACTGCCCGTGCGCCCCGCGCCAATCACCACGCCAAGGCAGAGCGCAGCCGGCCCGACGTACGCCATCTTCACGTACGGCCACGGCAGCCAGTGATATGCCGTGTTGAACCACAACAACACCGGCGGCAGCCAGTACAAAAACGACCGCGGCCATATCGACGACACCGCCACCAGCAATATCCCGGCTGATGCGGCTGTCCACCACAACACCAGCTCCGGATAGTATGCCAGAGCCCATATGTACCAGGGGAAGAACACCGCCGATGCCACGAACGACCTCGTGCAGACAAGCGACCATGCGGCCGATATCCCTCCCGTGCACACCGTCTGCACACGGTCGAAGCGGGCGAGGAACTGGCCGGGATGGCTCTGATGTTCGTTCATCTGACCTATTGTACCCTGAGTGCGGACAAAAATCAACGTGTCGGGCGACGGCGCCGTTCGGCCGTTTCGCCGGCCACGCGTCGCGCATGGCGCACAGGCATGGCACAACGACACGGCCAGCGGGCAATTTGTGCACTTTAACGCCTGGGTGGCGGGAATTAATTGCCCAGTGATACAGGCGTTAATCAGAAACCCGGTGCCTATTGACTTTTGGCATGTACTATGCTATAGTACTTATGCGATCTTTGATGAAAAGCTTGAGTCGGCCCAGAATCCGTACCTCCGACAGATGCGACACACACGACCTGCAAGCAGCTACGCTGTTTGCAACTTTTCTACCCTTTCTGCCCACTTAATGGTTCTGGACGACTCATTTCGGAAGCGGGTTTCCGGAAACCCGCTTCTTTTTTTTGTCCAAAATGGAATGGCGCGATCATGCATCGCGCCATTCTGCGTTTGGGATGGAGGGCAGACGTACTCGTCTGCCGCCATTCTGTGCGCAGCCAGTGGCTGCGCAGCGGCGGCCGGGGACGGCCGCCCTCCATCGCGCGGCTCAAGACCGCGCATGAACCGGGACAGCGTTCGGGACAGGGATGTCCCTCCTACGCTTTCCGCATGGCTGACGTGAATACGGCGGCATGCTGCACCGCGCTTGCCCGCCACGAGAACCGCGCCGCATGTTCGAGCCCCCGCGCCCGCAGCTCCTCGCGCCGCTCCGCATCCTTCTGCAGCGCATCCAAAGCACCGGCAATCGCTTCCACCGACCGCGGGTCAACCAGCACCGCCGCGTCGGCCGCCACTTCAGCGCATGCAGTCTGGTTCGATGTGATCACCGGGCAGCCGCATGCCATTGCCTCGATGATCGGCATGCCGAACGACTCATGGAGGGAGGCAAAGATGAATGCCGTGGCGCCGCGATAGTACTGCGCAAGCACCGCCGCCGGCTGCCGCCCGGCTATCAGCGTCACGCCAGGCAGGCGAACCGCGGGCCCGCTGTACCGCGGCACGATGGCTATGAAATCGTGCCGCGTCTCCACGGGCAGGCTGCCGTACGCTTCGAGCATCCGCTCAACGTTCTTCTTCGGCTGATACTCGGAGACATGGAGGAAATACGGCTGCGGATGGCGGTGCGGCTGCGCTGAGAGATTGA
>JAAYZF010000175.1 GCA_012514975.1 bacterium | reverse complement strand
GGGGCACGGCATCTGGCGGTGTTGCCGTCGCTCAGCGATGCCCGCGCATCGCCTGCGCGCCAGCGCCGTGCCATCTGCCATGCCGCGCTCGTCATACTATCGCTTTTCTGTGAAAGCAGGTACTAGTTCCGCAACGAGAGGGATCGACATGCAGAGCGCGACACCCGGGCCGCGCGCACGAACATCAAAACGGATGCTTCCATGACCTTAGACCAGATCGCAGCATTGCCGAAGAGTGGCGAACTCATCATCCTCGATGGCGCCTGGGGCACCGAGCTCGCCCGCCGCGGCCTCCCGTCAGGCGAATGCCCGGAGAAATGGAACATCGACCACCCGGAGAAGGTTGCCGAAATCCCCGCCGCGTATGCCGCCAGCGGCGCGCACATCGTCCTCACCAACACCTTCGGCGGCAACCGCGTGAAGCTCGACAAAAGCGGCCTGGCCGACAAGGCGCACGCCATCAACCATGCCGGCGCAAGCATATCGAGACAGGCGTGCGCCGGCCGCGCGTTCGTCTTCGCCTCCGTCGGCCCCACGGGCGAGTTCCTCGAACCGCTCGGCCTCACCACGAAGGAACAGATGGAGGACGTCTATCGCGAGCAGATCGCCGCGCTTGCCGCCGGCGGCGCTGACGGCATTGTGATCGAGACGTTCACCGACCTCGAAGAAGCGCTCTGCGCCCTTCGCGCCGCCAGGGCCGTCTCCGCCACCATGCCTGTCGCAGTGTCAATGACGTTCGACAAGGGCGCCCGCGGCTATGCCACCATGATGGGCGTCACTCCCGCCCAGGCTGCCCAGGCGCTTGACGCGGCCGGCGCGGATATCATCGGCTCCAACTGCGGCAATGGCATAGACAATATCATCGAGATCGTTGCCGCCCTGCGCGCGCACACGGCGAAACCGCTCTGGGCAAAACCAAACGCCGGCATGCCCGAGCTGATCGACGGGCAGACCGTCTTCCGCCAGTCGCCCGAGCAGATGGCCGCGAAAATCCCCGCGCTGATCAAGGCCGGCGCGTCACTCATCGGCGGCTGCTGCGGCACGACGCCCGCGCACATCAAGGCCATTGCCGAGGCATGCGCCGCGCGGAAGTGATGGCGGACGTTAAATGAAAAACGCGGCCGGACAATCATCCGGCCGCGTGAGCACACTGAGGGGAATCCGCTACTCGAGCAGCACGGCGGCGGCAAGCACCGTCGTCCACAGGCCGTTCTTTTCGCCGCGGGCTGACTGGGTGACGTTCGACGTGCGGACGAACTGGCCGCTCATCTTGTAGAGCTGCTTCCGCTCGTCCCATGCCTTGTCAGGATCAAGGTCGATGCCCAGCGTCGTGGCAAGCATCGTGGCCGCAAGATCCTCGGCGTAATCCCCGGCAGCTTCGTCCGTCTGGCCATAGCCATGATGCTCGGACAGGTAGCCGTACTGCTCGCCCTTGGAAGGCTGGGCCAGACCGACGCTCGAGACGATCTGTCGGTTCGGCTCGTTCGTCTCGCTGCGCGCCATGACAACGAACGTGATGGCGCCTGGCTCGAGGCGTTTCAGCCCTTTCTTGAGCGAGATGATCTTGCACTCCGGCGGCAGAATGCTTGAGACGGTCACCAGGTTGCACGCAGCAATGCCGGCGTCGCGCAGCGCCGCCTCGAAGCTGTGCAGCTTCTCCTTGTGCTTACCCACCCCTTTGGTAAAGAAAACTTTCGTCGGGACCATGGTGCCACCCGTTTCGAGTGTTAAATCACGCCGTGTTCAAACTCTGCATCCGTGCATTATAATGGAATAGGCCGCCAAAGTAAAGTGCATGCCATGTTTGACTTCCTCGACCATGAAACGCTCAACCAGCGCGAACATCACCGGCGCCGGCCTTGGCGAGAAATCAGCCCGAAGACGCAACTTCGAAACCGGCTGGCTGACCGACGACCCGGAAACCATCCAACTCCGCATGCCGTTGTCATAAACTCCTTGCCGCCGTCCGCAAGGAGTTTATTCTATTTCTTCGCGACGAACTTGCTCTTGTCCGCGCCGCACATCGGGCAGGTCCAGTCATCGTCGAGCTCCTCGAACGGCGTTCCCGGCGGAACATCGCGAAGCGCGTCGCCCATGGCGGGATTGTAGGTGTAGCCGCATACTTTGCACTGGTACTTTTTCATGACGTGCCCGAAGGGTGTTCAGATGAAGGATGATAAAGAGAGAGCATGGCGACCAGGTCGCGCGGCTCGACGCGGAACGCCGAGCCCCTGCCCTGAAAGAACCCGTGCGCGGCGATCAGATGCGCGCTCAGGTCGGACCAATGGATCGACACGCCCGTGTCGAGCCGTGTGACGATCGTTTCAGTCTTCAGGAACCGCCCGTGGTTCGGCCATGGGCAGATCAACAGCCCCCGGCTTTCCTCGACGCGGACGGACAGGCCGTCGCCGACGGCGACGGCGGTGCCGAGGCCTCGCTTCCCCGCCGCGGTCAGTTCCGCCATTTTCGCACCAAGGCCGTCAAGCGTGGCGCCAAGCGCCGCAACATCCGCCTCATCGGCCTCGATAATCTCGCTGAGCGGCCGTGTGTCACTGCCGAGGAACCCGCCCGCGACAATCTGCGACGAGCGCATCAGCGCTTCGAGCTCCTGCATCTGGACCGTTTGCTTCATTGTGACTCATCCATCTGTTATGCCGTTGCCGCCCCCGAAGAATCCTTGCCGTTGCCGTCCCCCAGAAAGCTCCTTCGCCGTTGCCGTCCCCCCGTCACTATCATAAATTCTCTTGACTCCGCTCAAGAGAATTTATCGTAGTAGATTCTGTCCTCTGGCACGCCCAGCTTTTTCAGCACGACGATCGATGCGTCAATCATGCCCGGGCTGCCGCACAGGTAGGCCTCGTGGCCCGACGCGTCGTTGAAGTGGCGCTGCACCGCCTCGGTCACCAGGCCTGTCTCTCCGTCCCATTGTTCGCCCTGGGGCTCGGAGAGGACGGGGATGAAGGTGAAGTTGGGCAGCTCCTTTTCGAACGCGCGCATCTCGTCGATATAGAACAAGTCGCGCACTTTGCGCGCGCCGAAGAAGTAGACCGCCGTGCGCGTGCAGCCAGTGCTCTTCATCTGGTGGAGGATCGAGTTGAAGGGCGCCATGCCCGACCCGCCGGCGATCATGATCATGGGCGCATCGGTGTCGCTCATGCGGAATTCGCCGTACGGGCCGTTGAACCGCACGGGACTGCCCTCCTTGAGATGCTCGAAGCAGTAGGTCGTGCATATGCCGCCGGGCACGAGCCGGATGACGAGCTCGATCGCCGCCGTGTCGGCGGGATTGGAGGAGATCGAGTAGGCGCGGTAGACTTCCTCGCTGCTCCCGGCGTACACGGGCGAGAGCAGCTGCACATACTGGCCGGGAACAAAGGTGATCGAGTCAGGCTCCTCGAGCGTGAAGCGGAATTCCCTGATGTCGTATGTCAGCTCCCTGATCCTGCTGCACACGCAGGTGAACTCGCGCACGGAGAGCAGGTCGTCGGGAATCCGTATCTTGATGTTGCCGCGGACTTTCACCTGGCAGGAAAGGCGCACGTTCTCCTTCTTCTCCTCCGGCGAGAGAAAGCCGTCCTCGGTGGGAAGCACAGGGCCGCCGCCGTCGATGACCTTGACTTTGCAGTAGCCGCACGTGCCGCGGCCGCCGCACGCGCTTGGTATGAACAGCTTCTGGTCGGTGAGCGCGCCAAGAAGCGACGTGCCGCCCTTGACGGTGTAGGTGCGCGTGCCTTCGTTGACGTCGATCTCGCATTCGCCGTAATTGTTGATGTACGTGTCGGCAAAGACAAGCACCGCGGCCAGCACGGCCGCGATGACGCTGACAACCAGGACGATAAGGACAAGGTTCATTGCTCGAATGCCTGCGCGGCCCCGTGCCGCCTACCGCGCCTGCAACACGCCTGTGAAACCGACAAACCCGAGCGCCATCAGCCCCGCCGCGATCAGCGTGATCCCCGGGCCCTGCAACCCCTTCGGTATCCGGTCAACCGCCATCTTCTGCCGCATGCCCGCCATGGCGACGATCGCCAGCATCCACCCGAGGCCCGAGCCGAAGCCGTAGCCCACGGTCTCCCCGAAACGGTACTCGCGGATGACCATGAAGAGCGACGTGCCAAGGATGGCGCAGTTGACCGTGATCAGCGGCAGGAAGATGCCCAGCGCGTAGTACAGCGGCGGCGAATACCGCTCGACCACCATCTCGACAAACTGGACGAATGCCGCGATGACGATGATGAACAGGATGAAGCGGTAGAACTCGATGTGCAGCGGCACAAGCACCCACCAGTACAGCATCCAGTTCAGCACCGTCGTGCACGTCATGACGAACACCACGGCCATCCCGAGCCCCATCGCCGTCTTCACCTCGCGCGACACGGCGAGGAACGAGCACATGCCCAGAAAGGTCGTCAGCAGAATGTTCCCGGTGAACGCCGCGGCGAAGCACACGACAAACACGTTCATCAGCCCGGCTGAATCGTTCATGGCCTCTTCGCCTCCTTCTCCGCGCTCAGCGCGCGAAACACCCAGATGAACACCGCAAGCGTGAAAAACGCGCCCGGCGGCATCACCATGATGATCCACTTGTCCCAGTACGGCCCGCCAAAAAACGGCAGCGGATGGCCCAGGATGCTCCCCATCCCCGTCGCCTCACGCACCACCGCGATCGCCAGCAGGATGAACGAGTAGCCCACGCCGCTCATGAACCCGTCGACAAACGACAGCACCGGCGGATTCGATATCGCAAACGCCTCGGCCCGCCCCATCAGGATGCAGTTCGTGATGATCAGCCCGACAAACGGGCCCAGATTCCTGCGCATCTCCGGCCAGTATGCCGCGAGCGCCAGATCAACGATGATGACGTAGAACGCCATGATCAGCGTCTCGACCATCATGCGAATGCTGCGCGGCGTTGCGGCGCGCAACAGCGACACCGTCAGCGAGCTCAGCGCCGTCACGAGCGTCAGCGCAACGCACATGACCACCGTGTTCAGCACCAGGTTCGTCACGGCAAGCGTACTGCAGATGCCGAGGATCTGGCGGAAGATCGGATTGTTGCTCCACAGCGCGTCCATGGTGACGCTTGACGCGGTCTGTTTTCCTGGTGCAGCGCTCATGTTCTCGTCCTCGTCCTCGTCCTCGTCCTCGTGCTCGTCCCTGCCATGAATCCCTTGCCGCAGTCCGCAAGGGATTTACATTCCATCATTCCATCTCTCCCGTCACCGATTACCGATCGCCGCCCTCCATCCTCTCCCGCCATGCCGCGAGCTGGGCGTTGAGGAACCGTTCGAGCCGCGTCGACGTCTGCGTGCCGCCGGTGACCGCGTCGATCTTCCCGCCTGCTTTGCCTTTGTATTTGAACGGCACGGGTGCAGGCCCCGCATCCATGGCAACGTTGGTGAACTGCACGCGGAACCAGTCCTGCGCAATCTCGGCGCCGAGGCCGGGCGTTTCGCTCTGCTCGTAGAAGCTGATGCCGAGAATGCGCTGCCGGCCTGCATCCACTGCGACGACGCCCTTGATCGGCGCCCAGAACCCCTGGCCGGCGATGGGCAGCGCGTACGCGGCCACTGCGCCGTCCCGCATGTGCTTGAGCGCGCCCGCGGCGTCAGCCGTGTTCGTGTCCACCTGCTCGACAAACCGCTCGTGGATGTCCTTCTTCGGCATGTCTGCCGGCAGGGCAGGATCGACGGCGAGGAGCACGGCGTGCTCGAACGCGATGCGTTCGTTCATCCTGACGCGCTCGCGCGTTGCCTCGGACAGGCCGATCAGCAGCGCGCTCGGCACGGCGGTGACGACGAACATGTAGGCGATCGGGTACCACGGTTTCTCTTTCATGCCGCGGCTCCTTGGGCGGCAGGCTTCGCGCCCTTCCGCTTCTTCCATTCGTTCACCGCGTGATCGAGGATCGCGGCGAACATGTTCGCAATCAGCAGTGAGAACATGAACCCGGCGGGGAAGATCGAGTAATTGCGTATGACGACCACGCAGACGGCGATGATGGTGCCGTAGGCCACCCTGGCCGGCTCGGTCTTCGGCGCGCTTACCGGATCGGTCGCCATGAACAGCGCGCCGAAGAGGAAGCCGGCGCCAAGCGTCGAGGGCAGCGCGCCGACAAACGGTTTGATCTGCATCCAGGCAAGCACCTGGTTGAGCGCCATGTACGGGATGATCACCGACAGGATGATCGTCCTGCTCGCCGTTCTCGTCACGAACAGATAGAGCCCGCCGATGAGGGCGAGCAACGCGCTCGTCCCGCCCATCACGCCGCCGATGTTGCCGAACAGAAGCTGGCTGAGCGGAGGCACCGTGGCCGCCTTGCCCGCAAGCATATCGAGCTTGATCTGCCCCATCGGCGTCGCCGACGTGATCGCCTCGGGCACGCTCGCGACGCTCCACTGGCCCAGCGCGCCCGCAAGGTGCGTCAGTTTCGGCATGCCATGATGGAACCCGCCGGCAAGCCATTCCTGCAGCCCGTCAAACACGCTCGGTGCGGGCGTTGCCCACATGGCCGTCAGCGCCACGGGGAAACAGATGTAGACAAAACACCGCCCCGCCATCGCAGGATTGAAGAAATTCCGGCCAAAGCCGCCAAATACTTCCTTCGAGAACATGATCGCAAACACGGCGCCAATAACCACCACGTGCCATGGCACCGTCGGCGGCATTATCAGCGCGAACAAAATGCCCGTCACGAACACCGCCTCGCTTGCCGGCTCGCCCCGCCGCCGGCAGAACAGATACTCGACGGTGAACGCCACCGCGCACGACACGATGATCACCGCAAGGCTCCGCCAGCCGAAGAAGTAGATCGAGCCGAAGATGCACGGCAGGGTGGCTATCATCACCTTGCGCATGGGCTTCTGCGCGCGCAGAAGCGTGCTGTACAGGCCCTTGGGCTTCGATGTGTGCTTCAGTTGCTGTGCCATATCATCCATTCATCCATTCATCCATTCATCCATTCATCCATTCATCCATTCATCCATTCATCCATTCATCCAACCTTCCACCATTCCATCCATGCCTTCGGCGTGGCAAGCATTCCATCATTCCACCCTCTCACCCCTTCGCCGCCTTCCCCAACGCTTCCCCCACCTGCATGCCGAGCGCGCGGCATTTCATCAGATCGTCCCGCGTCGGCACATACTGCACCTTGACCGGCTCGGCTGCAATCGCCACCTTCATTTCCGTCAGCATGGTCTGGAGATGGCCGACCGCCTCGCCGCTCCACCCATACGAGCCGAACGCGGCGCCAAGGAGGTTCCGCGGCTTGAGCCCCTTGAGGTAGGTCATGACATCGGCGAGCGAGGGGAAGACGTTGTTGTTCATGGTTGACGACCCGGCGATGAGCGCGCCGGCATCGAGAATCTCGGTTGCCACGTCGCTGCGATGCGCGCCGTTCAGCGGCAGGACGCGCGGCGTCGCCCCGGCCTCGGCAAGCCCGCCGGCGATGGCGCGGGCCATCAACGCCGTGCTTTCCCACATCGTATCGAACACGACGAGCGCCTTTGCCGTCGGCTTCTGCGTGGCCCACTCGACATATTTGGCGACGACCTGTCCCACGCCGTCACCGCGCCAGATGGGCCCGTGGTCCGTCGCAATATACTTGACCGGCAGGTTGAGCTTCCCGAGCCGCTCGGCCAGCGTGAGCACGAGCGGCGAGAACGGAAGAAGGATGTTGGCATAGTACTTCGCCGCCTCCCACCATATGACGCTCTGGTCGTGCTGGTCGGTGAAGAGGTCCGTCGTGGCCAGGTGCATCCCGAACCCGTCCTGCGAGATCAGCATCTCCTCCTCGGCAAGGTAGCTCATCATGCTGTCGGGCCAGTGGAGCATGCGCGTCTCGATGAACGTCAGGTGCATGGCGCCGAGCGAGAGCTGCTCGCCGTCCTTCACCGCCACGATGTTTTTGTCATGATGGAACTGCTGGGCGAGCGCCTTGACGCCCATGGCCGATGCGAAAACCTTTTCCGGCCTGACGATGTCGATGATCTCGGGCAGGCAGCCCGAATGGTCCATCTCCGCATGGTGCGAGACGATGTAGTCGATCTTGCTTGGGTCGATCACCGAGGCGATGCGGCTGAGCATCTCGTCCCTGTACGGCTTCTTCACCGTGTCCATGAGGGTGATCTTGTCGGCAAGGACGAGGTAGGCATTGTACGTCGAGCCGCGCTGTGTGGCGTAGCCGTGGAAGTCCCGCAGCGTCCAATCGATGGCGCCGACCCAATAGACGCGGTCCGTTATCTTGACCGCCTTGAACGGCTGTTCCTTAATGGTCATCTCGTGCTCCCTGTTGACAGTCCCCGTGCGTCGTCTCTCATTTCACAGCGCGTGAAAAACTGGACTAATTATACCACAATTGCCCGCGTTTTGCAAAAGTCAAAGTGGCCGAGGCTCGGCCTTGGCAAGTGAAAGTCAAAGTGGCCAGCCCCGCGAGGCGGGATCAAGCACGCACCGTCGCCGGAACCGGGGCATCGGCCCGCTTGCCCGCGCGGCGCCGCTAGTGTATACTATTCATGGTCATGAACAACGCCGTGCATCCATCTCTCGCCGCCATCGTCGTCGCCGCGGGCTTCTCGTCACGCATGGGCGAGCCAAAAGCCTTGCTCGCCTATCGCGGCGCAACGTTTCTACAAACGATCACCGGCCGGCTCGCGCACGCAGGCATCGCGCCGGTCGTCGCCGTGCTCAATCCCGCCGTCATGGGCCGGATGGTTGCAGGCGACGCGGGCGCGGGCGTCACCTGCGTCGTCAACGAGCGCTCCGAGGACGGCATGCTCTCATCCATCCGGCGCGGCCTCGAGGAAATCCCGCCCGGCGCGGATGTCATGCTCTGCCTTGTCGACCATCCCGCCGTGCAGCCTGAGACATACGGCCGCTTGCGCGAAATGGCGCAACACGGTACAATTCTAGTGCCGGTGTACAACGGCAGACGCGGCCACCCGGTCGTATTCGGCGCGGAGTTCATCGGCGAGCTGCGCACGGGCGAGTGCCCGCGCGGCGCGCGCTCGGTGCTGCAGAACCATCCCGGCGCCGTCGTGGAAATGCCCGTGGAAGACGAGGGTGTGATCCTCGATGTCGATACGCCCGAGGCCTACGCTGCGCTGAAAAACAAGGGATGACTGCCGGATGACCATGCTGACGGAACTGGATATTATCCGTGACGTCACGGAGCGGTTCGACCGCCTGGGCATCCCGTTCATGCTCACAGGCTCCGTCGCCATGAGCCTCTATGCCGAACCGCGCATGACACGCGACATCGATGCGGTCGTCGAGATACGGAATGAAGATGTGAATGCGCTCGTGGCAGCGTTTGCGCCGGACTACTACATCGAGCAGTCAGATGTGCAGCGTGCGCTCGCGGCAGGAACGATGTTCAACCTCATTCACACGGCCGCGGCTATCAAGGTGGATTGCATACCGCGCAAGTCGAGCGAATACCGCCGCGTTGAGTTCGCACGGCGCTCGAAGGTGCACATCGCGGATTTCACGACGTGGATCGTCAGCAAGGAAGATCTGATCCTTTCGAAGCTTGTCTGGGCCAAGCCCAGTCACTCCGAGCTCCAGCTCCGCGATGTCAGAAATCTGCTGCGCGGCGAATGCGATGCTGCGTATCTCGAGAAGTGGGCGCAGCATCTTCTGGTCAGGGAACTGCTGAAGGAGGCCCGCGGTGAATGACACAGCCCCTGCCATCCAAGAGCGGTATCACGCCCTGTTGATGGCGCGCGCGCCGGAAGAGCGCCTGCTCATGGCATCGCACATGTTCGACACGGCGCGCGCGTTCGCCCGTGCTAGTCTGCCGCCGGATCTGCCGCCCGCGGAAGTCGCGTGCCGGCTCTTCCTCAGGTTCTATGAAAACGACTTCGACGAGCCAACGCGCTCTGCCATCCTTGCCCGCATTCGCGAGAAAGCGCGGAACAGCGCAACAGCGATTTGAACTGTGCAGATGTCAAATGCCAAATGCCAAATGTCAAATGCCAAATGCCAAATGTGAAATGACAAATGTCGCATGCCGTTAACACCCCCGTGCCCGCCCAGCCCCTCCATACCATCGGCACAGCCGCCCACCGGCCCGACGCGCTCGACAAGGTGAGCGGCCGCGAGCTGTTCGTCGGCGACCTCGCCTTCCCGCGCATGTTGCACGGCATCGTCGTCCGCGCCACAGAGCCGCACGCGCGGATCATTGCGGTGCACACCGGCGCCGCACGGCGCATGCCGGGCGTTGCCGCCGTGCTCACCGCGCGGGACATCCCCGGCGAGAACTGCGTCCCCGTCGTCTTCCGCGATCAGCCGTGCCTCGCCGCGAAAGTCGTCCGCTATGTCGGTGAGCCGGTCGCACTCGTTGCAGCCGATACGCCCGAACACGCGCGCCGGGCCGCAGCGGCAGTGCGCATCGAATACGAGCCGCTCGACGCCGTGTTCGACCCGCTTGTCGCGCGGCGCCACGCCACTGTGCGCATCTTTGGCGAAGACAACGTGTTCAAGCATCTCGATGTCGTCAAGGGCGACACCGCACACGCGTTCAGTCAGTGCGACGTCATCGTCGAGAACACCTTCCACACGCCCGCACAGGAGCACGCGTATCTCGAGACGCAGGGCATGATCGCCGTGCCGCAGCCGGGCGGCGTGATGCAGGTGCTCGGCAGCATGCAGTGCCCGTTCTACGTGCGCGAGGCCGTCAGCGCCGTGCTCGGCATCCCGCTTGCCGCTGCGCAGATAACGCAGACGACCACCGGCGGCGCGTTCGGCGGCAAGGAGGACGTGCCGTCCCTGCCCGCCGTGCAGGCAGCGCTCCTTGCACACGCAACGCGCCGCCCCGTCAAAGTCATCTACTCGCGCGATGAAGACATCATCTGCACGAGCAAGCGCCACCCCGCGGTCATCCGGTCGAAATATGGGGCAAAGCGCGATGGCACGCTCGTCGCCGCCGAGATCGAGTATGCCATCAACGGCGGCGCATACGCGACGCTCAGCCCCATCGTCCTCTTCCGCGGCATCGTCCATGCCGTCGGCCCGTACCGCTGCCCGCACGTGCGCGTGAGCGGCGACGCAGTGGCCACGAACACCGTGCCCAACGGCGCGTTCCGCGGCTTCGGCTCGCCCCAGGTCATCTTTGCCGCGGAACGCCAGATGGATGAGCTCGCCAGGAAGCTCGGCATCAGCCCCGTTGACCTCCGGCGCAAGAACCTCCTGCGCGAGGGCGACCGCACGGCCACCAACCAGCTTCTCACATCGAGCGTCGGCGCAGTCGAAACGCTCGAGAAAGCGCTCGAGCGTTTCGAAGCCACCAGCCAAATATCAAATGTCAACTGTCAAATGTCAGATGACAAATGGTCCGTCAAGCGCGGCACAGGCCTCTCAACGATCTTCTACGGCGTCGGCCTCGGCGCAGGCGGCCAGCGGCTGGCGCGCGCGGGTGCGACGATTGACATAACGGAAGACGGCAGCGTGGCCTTCGCCGTCGGCACCACCGAGATCGGCCAGGGAATGAAGACCGTTCTGTCGCAGATCACCGCCGAATCCCTCGGCGTGCCGCTTGATCGCGTGCGCATGCTCCCCACCGACACGACGCGCGTGCCCGACTCGGGCCCGACGGTCGCTTCGCGCGCCACGACGATGTCGGGCCGCGCGCTGCAGAACGCGGCCGAGGTGCTGCGCGAGCGTCTCCTCGCCGCCGCAGCCGCGAAACTCAACGCGCCGCCCGCGCGGCTGGCGCTGCGCAACGGCGTCGTCCTCATCGACGGCGCGGCCGCGGGCATTTCGTTCGACGAGCTGCTCGATGAATGCCGCGAACAGCGCATTCCCCTCTCCGCCGCCGGATGGCATCATCCGCGCAGCCTCGAATTCGACTGGCAGAGCTGCCAGGGCGATGCCTACGTCGTCTACGCGTTCGCCACCAACATCGCCGAAGTCGAGGTGGACACCCGCACGGGCGAGGTGCGCGTCCTGCGCATCATCAGCGCGCATGACGTCGGCAAGGCCGTCAACCCGCAGCTCGTCGAGGGGCAGATCGAGGGCGGCACGCTCCAAGGGCTCGGCTACGCGCTGTTCGAGGAGATCGTCACCGGGGACGGCAGGATCAGGAACCCGCAGTTCTCGACCTATATCATTCCGACGGCATGCGACGCGCCGGAGATCGTGCCGGTGATTGTCGAACACGCCTATCCGGACGGGCCGTTCGGCGCGAAAGGGTTTGGCGAGCAGCCGCTGATGGGCATCGCGCCCGCGGTGGTGAACGCCGTATGCAACGCGCTCGGCATCTCGCTTTTCGATCTTCCGGCCACGCCCGAGCGCGTGTGGCAGGCGGTTCAACCACAAGGAGTTCGCGCATGCTGAAGCACGTGCGTTTCTCACTCGATCATCTGGTAAAGGCGACGCAGTTTTCGCTCAAGGGGCTGAAGAGCGCATTTGTGCGCGAGGAAGCCTTCCGCCAGGAAATCATCATGCTGGCCATCCTGGCGCCGCTGGCGTGCTGGTGGGGCAGGAACGGCGTCGAGCGCGCACTCCTCATCGGCTCATGGATGATCGTCCCGGCGCTCGAAATGCTCAATGCCGCCATCGAAGCCGTGGTCGACCGCATCAGCACGGAGCACCACGACCTCTCGGGCCGCGCAAAGGACTACGGCTCGGCCGCCGTGTTCATCGCCATCTGCATGTCCGCGGCCGTCTGGCTCATCATCCTCTGGTCGCACGTGTGATGAACGCGCCGGACTCGCAACGAGGTGCCGTAGAGTGCTTCGGGCCTCCCGTCCCCTGTAAAGTGTGGACAATCAATCTGTGATTTGCTATAATCTCAGTTCAGATCATACGCGCTGGCCGTACCAGTGGAGAGATGCCGGAGTGGTCG
>JAAYZF010000174.1 GCA_012514975.1 bacterium | reverse complement strand
TATGCCGCGACATCCTCGCCATCGCCAGCGAGGCGCCTGAGGTAGTCGGTGATCGAGACGTCGGTGTAGACATACTCTTCCGTCGCCGCCAGGCCGGATTCCCAGGGGAAGAAGCGGTAGACGCGCCGGCCGTCGGGCGTGATCATGATGGGCTCATGATCCTGCCAGGCGCGGAGATTGGATTTGCCGAGGCGGGGCACGTTGAACACGGGTTCGTCCGTCCGGGCAAGGCCGGGGAGGAGGCGGGCTTCCTCCTTGCGCTCCTGCTCGATGCGGGCGATGGGCACGCGGAAATCGACTGTTTCGTCCTTGCCCTTGGTGTTGAACGTGTAGTAGGGTTCGATGCCGCACAGGCGGAGCTTCCTGCGCAGAAAAGCGGTTTCGAACCGCCTGCTGTTGTAGTACGTGAACACCTGCTGGTTGTAGACGCTGATGCCTGCGCGGCGGATGCGCGTGACGGCGTCGCGCACGTCGGGCGTGAGCTCGCGCGGAGACTCGACGTGCGTGACAAGGCATATCTCGCGCCGCCCGGGCGCGTGATGCCGGCCGAGCATCGAGACGAACGCGCCGGTGATCCTGCACGGCATCGTCACCGGCACGCGTGTGCCGATGCGGATACGCTCGACATGGTTGATGGCGGCGAGGGACTCGATGATGCGGCCGAGGCGGCGGTCGTCGAGCGTCACGGGGTCGCCGCCGGTGACGAGCACTTCGGTGATCGACGCATGGCGGCGAATCCAGTCGATGGCCTTGTCGAGCGCGTCGCTGCGCACGCGCGCCTGGTCGAGCGACGTCACTTCCCAGTTGCGCTGGCAGTACACGCACAACTGCGGGCACGAGTCGAACGGCTTGAGGATGACGATCTGCGGGTAGCGCCGCGTGACGCCTGCAATGGGGCTCGTCGAGTGCTCGGCCATGAAATCCGAGTCCGCCCCCCGCGCACGGTTGTCCGCGACGACGGTGCAGTAATGCACGCTGGGGATGACGAGCGAACGCACCGCGCGGTCCCAGTCAGTGCGGCCCGCATGGTGGAAAAGGCTGAGGTAGTACGGGGTGATCTGGACGGGGATGCGGAACGTGGCTGCCGCGGCAAGGCCGGCGCGCTCGTCATCCTCGAGGTGGACGAGGGCGTCGAGCGTCTTCACGTCGCGGATGATGTGGGCAAGCTGCCAGCGGGCGTTGCGCCAGTCGCGGTTGCCGGCGTCGAAATGGCGGAGAATCCGCGCCTTCATCGCGCGCTGCTCGGCGACGAGGCCGCGTTCGAGGCCGACGCGGTAGCGCGCGCTTGCCTGCTCGAGTGCGCGGGCATAGCCGTCAAGCTCCCGGGAGCGCTGCACCGCGGCCGCGTGGTCGTCATGCTCGTCTGATGCCGCGTGTGCCGGAAGCTGGCCGACCGGGACGCCATGCGCCCCCTTGAACAGGTAGAGGTATTCGCACAGGAACCCTTGCGAGGCATGTATCCGCGCGCCCGGGCGCAGCAGCGCGAGCGTGTGCAGCCGTCTGAGGGCGGAGGTGTGCGTGACAAGCTCGTTCTCGGTGCGGAACGTGTTCTTGAGCACGCGGATGCATTCCTTGGCGCGCTGTTTGATCGAGCCGGGCAGGTGCTGGTACGGGCCGCGCGCGCCGACGTTGTAGAACGCCCGCTCGAGCGCGTTGAGATAGGCGAACATGCGGTCGCGCGCCTGGCTGAGCGAGGCGGCGCGGCGGAGCACGGCATGGACGTTGGGCGCTGTGGTCCACAGTTGCTCGAGGAGCTGGGCGCGTGTCGAGTGGATTACGTTCTTCATAGGCAGTCTCCGGCCGGTGGCAAGGCGCACGCGCGCCGCCCGCGGGGCGCATGGATGCGTGTGCGTCGTGTCCGCGCGCACAAGCGGCTGGCGTGCGGACGGCGGCGTAGCGCCGTGCAACCGGCGTGCTATGTCTGTGTTCTTCTTATTCGACCGGCGGCCCGACCGGTCGCATTGCCTGAGCCGGCCAGCGCCGGCGCACCCTTGCGGAATCCCGGGGCCAGTCGGGAGGCCCGGTAAGTGAGTGGCGGCGCGTGGAAGGCGCCACCTTTCGACATTATGTCCGATCAGGACGTGGGAAATGCCGTCATCAGGCGCGATGCGCGGGCATTTCGTCTGTCAGGTCCAAGAGAACCAACGTCCTGTATCTTGATGTTCCTGCCGTCAGGAAAAAATGGTGGAGGCGAGGGGAATCGAACCCCTGTCCTGAACATCTATCCATGCCGCTTCTACATGCGTAGTCAGTGAATGCGTTTTAACCCTTTGGCTGCCCGCTGACAGGCCACCGCGGAGCGAGCCTCTCGATGTCTCGCCCTGCCGCCGAAAGGCGGAACGGCAGGGCCAGCCCGTTGAATGGCGTTTCATCCCCCGCGACGGGCCGCGCAGAGGTGAAACGTGCTAGCCTAGATTAGGCAGCAAGTGCGAAATCGTTGTTCGCGTTTGTTGTTGGCGCCCGTTTGATAACGCGGCAAACGAGCATCCGCGGCACGCTACGGCATGGCGTCGACTCCAGTCGAACCCGGTGCGCCCCCAGTCAAAGATCAGTGCAGCCTTCATCCACTGTTGGCTGGATTCCTTCTGCAATATAAAGTATAGCAGTTCCGCTGCCAAAAGTCAAAGGCCATACACGAATGCCCCGAATCGCACGAACAAAGGTCAAGGGAGAAAGGCCAGGAACGGGCCGCCGGCGCAGCGCGGACGACCCCGGTCAAACGTGTACGCAAAGCCGGGCGGCTTGGTTTGGAGTTCCACCTTCAGGCGGGCCGTTTGCGCGGCACGAACGACCTCGCTGAAGCGAGCACTCCAAACCAACCCGCTGATCGCCGCATGCACCGTGTTCGCAGCACACGCGCGCCAAGCATGCCGTGTCCATGCGCCGGTCGCCACACACGCCGCCCACCCGCTTCATAAATCCTTTGCGCCGCCGTCAGCGCAAAGGATTTCACGCGCAAAGGATTTTCAGCGTGCAGCCTCAACCTGCTTCCGCACGGCCTGGAAGCCAAGGTGGGCGATCAGGTGATCGGCAAGCACGAGGCACGTGAAGCACTCGGCCACGGGCCAGATGCGGCCGACGATCGTCGGGTCGCGGCGGGTGATGGCGGCCAGGTCCTTGTTCTCGAGGGTGTACTTGTCGATTGTGTGCTGCTTCTTGTTGATAGTGGGCGTGGGTTTGACGGCGAGGCGGGCGATGATCGGCTGGCCCGTGGCGAGCCCGCCGGTGATGCCGCCGGCATTGTTCGAGTCGAACACGACGCGGCCGCCCTCGCTGTGCATCTGGTCGTT
>JAAYZF010000173.1 GCA_012514975.1 bacterium | reverse complement strand
CGATCGCGTTGCTGATGACGTTTGCCGTGCCGCGATTCACGGCGATCTTCGCGAGCATGAAAATCGAGCTTCCGGCGCCGACGCGCATGCTTATCAGCGCGAGCAATTTCCTCAAGAGCTTCTGGTGGGTGGTGATCATAGCGATCATGGCGCTGGTCAGCCTGTTCAACTACTGGAGGAAGACGCCCGCGGCGCAGAAGCTGCTTGACCGGTTGAAGTTCCGTCTGCCGTTGTTCGGCACGCTGACGCGGAAACTGTCGATCGCGCGCTTCTCGCGCACGTTTGGCACGCTGGTCGACGGCGGCATTCCCATCCTCCAGGCGCTGAACATCGCGAAGGATACGGCGGGCAACTTCGTCGTCGAGGCCGCCATCGAGCGCGTCTCGGTCAACGTCAAGGAAGGCGAACGCATCGCAAAGCCGCTCCGCCTCTCCGGCGTCTTCCCGCCCGTGGTCATCCACATGATCTCTGTCGGCGAGGAATCCGGCCGGCTCGGCCCCATGCTCTACCGCATCGCCGAGACATACGACAAGGAAACGCGTGTCGTGATCAAGACGATGATGACCGTGCTCGAACCGCTCATCATCGTCGTGCTCGCCGGCGTGGTCACCCTGGTCATCCTGGCGATGCTGCTGCCGATGCTCGAGACAAGCGCGCTGGTCAACATGTAGGATAAATTCGTTTGGACGGCAACGAATTTATGATAGCGGCGAACGGCAGACGGGCTGTAGCAGACGACCAACGGCGAAGATAACACGATCCGTGGCAAACTAAGACGATGAGCTCCAAACCACGAACGACGAACGATGAACGATGAACGATGAACCAGTCCATAGCCTGTCACCGCGCCATCCGCGAGGGATCGCGTTGATCTCGACGATGTTCGTGCTGTTCTTCCTGATGGCGCTCGCGCTCTCGTACGCGTTTGCCGCCCGGCTCGAGAGCAGCCTTGCGAGGAACTACGCGGACGACATGCAGGCGCAGTACTGCGCCAAGGCGGGCATTTACCGTGCGCTTGCGGAGATAAAGGAACAGGAGCGCCGCGGCTACTTCGCCTATCCGCGCATGGACGTGCCTGAAGACGCCGAACTCCTTACCCGCTACCAGGAGGTCTTCCAGGACTATCCCATTGGCGAGGGAACGTACACGGTCAAGTTCAAGGACAACTTTGGCCAGGCCGGGCTTGGCCCGATGGACGAGAACTCGCTGATCAACATCAACCGTCTCGCGCAGCGGGAGGACCGCGAGACCCTCCGCCGCCTCCTCCAGGTCGCCACGGATGACGAGGTGATCATCGGCAAGGTCATCGACCATCTGATAGACTATGTAGATGACAATGACAACAAGAACCTGGATGGCGCCGAGGAGATGGAGTACGAGGAGCTTGTGCCCAGGCAGACCATCCGCAACGGCCCTATGCGTGACGTCAACGAATTCCTCACGGTCCTTAACGTGCTCAAGAAGAACAATCCCGACTATATCGACGAAACCATCTGGTTCGGCGAGGACGCGAATGAGAACGGCGTGCTCGACCCGAACGAGGATGACGGCCCTGAGACGCCGCCCGTTGACAACCAGGACGGCATCCTCAACCGCGGCATCAAGGACTTCGTCACCGTCGATTCCGACGGCACAAGCGTCAACCCGAACACCGCGTCGCCGGAAGTGCTCCAGATCGTCATGCCCGACCAATACGAGCAGATCATCCAGCAGCGGCAGATCGGCCATGTCAGCGGCTCGTCGCAGACGTACCGCATACGCTCTTACGGCAGGGCGCACGGGTATGTCCACGTCGTCGAGTGGGTCGTCCGCCTCGGCGGCCAGGGCGGGTATCCGTCGGTCATACGGATGAGGAGTTTGTGACATGAGGGTTCATCGTTCATCGTTCATCGTTTCCCCCAGTACGTCTTGGGGGATTCATCGTTCATCGTTCATCGTTCATCGTTCATAGTCGATGGTTGGGAGTGGGAAGTGAAGCCGCGCCACGGCAATCGTGCTCGTGCTCGTAATCGGCAGTTGATCGTCCTCGTGATCGGCAGTTGATCGGCCTCGTCATCGTCGTGCCCGGCCTCGGCAGTTCTCAGTCCGACGCTGGACGTTGGTTGTTGAGTGTTGACAGACAGATGCGCAACGCACGGAACAGCGGTTTCACGCTCTTCGAGCTCATCGTCGTGATCTCGATCATCGGGATCGTCATGGCGGTCACGATGCCGAAGTTTCTCCGCTCGCTCACGGCGGGCAGGCTGCGCTCGGAGTCGATTCAACTGCTGACGGCGATCCGTTATGCGCAGGGCATGGCCGCGGTGCAGCGCGCGACGTACCTTCTCCACGTTGATCTTGACAACCAGTCGTACTACCTGACGCGCGAGGCGAGCAGGAGCGACGATTTCGAGCTGACGGACCAGGACATGCTGTCGTCGGGCCAGAGCAGCCTGTTTCCCGGGCAGACGGCACAGACGCTGCCACGCTCGCAGTACAGTTTCTCCAGCACGCCGGTCTACCAGCCCGAGGAGGAGGAAGGGCTGACCAACCGCAACGCCGCGGGCCGCGTTGACATCTTCGACGAGGAGGCGCACGAGATGCCCCCGGGCATCAGGATCGCCATGGTTGTCGATGTGCGCGGCGAAGAGATCAGCGACGGCACGTTTTCCATACCGTTCGACCCGCAGGGCGGCTCGATTGAGACGGAGATTGTGCTTTCGACCGATCGTGACGAGGACAACGCGGTGGCCGTCGTGCACATCAGCGCAACCGGACTGACAGAGGTGATCATTGAGGCGCCGCAGGAATAGAGGATTCACGCTCGTCGAGGTCATGGCCGCCGTGGTCGTCATGGGCATCGGCATCTCGGCCGTCATGATCCTCCTCGCCAAGTCCACCGCCGCAATCAACCTGTCGCGCGGCGTGACGATGCAGACGTCGCTCGCACGCCTCGCCATGGTCGAGGTCGAAAACAAGTACTGGCGCAAGCAGAAGGACAAGGTCGAGACCTCCGGCGATTTCGGCCCTGATTTTCCCGAGTACACGTTCGAAGTCGTCATCTCCGAGGGCATTGACGAAAGGACACCCGCGCTCGACCAGGTGGACGTGATCGTCTACTGGCAGCGCTCACGCGCGGTGCGCGAGTACCGGCTCACGACGTTTCTCATCGATTTCTCGAAATGAAACACGCACACACGTCTCACGCGCCCAAACCGCGCGCCTGCGGCATCCTCGCCCATGTGTCCTCGCTGCCCGGGCCGTACGGCATTGGCGACCTTGGCGACGGCGCGTACGCCTTTGTCGACTTCCTCGAAGCAGCCGGGCAAATGGTCTGGCAGATCATGCCGCTCGGCCCGACAGGATATGGCGATTCACCGTATGCGGCCTTCTCCGCCTTTGCCGGCAATCCATACCTGATCAGCCTCGACGAACTTGCCGCGCTGCACTGGCTGTCGCGGCAGGATCTTGATGCCGCGCCCGCCTTCCCGCGCGACCGGGTGGACTACGGACCCGTCATCGAGTTCCACGTCGCCATGCTGCGCAAGGCGCACGAGGCGTTTGTCAGGCATGGCACGCCCGACCAGCGCCGCGCACTCAACGCGTTCGTCAAGCGCGCACACGCCTGGCTCCCCGACTTCGCGCGTTTCATGGCGTTCAAAGGCGCGCACCACGGCGCAATCTGGAATGCCTGGAGCACCGGCAAGGAACACGTCACCTGCGCCAGGCCGCCCGGGCTGCAGGACGAGATAGCCTTTCACACCTTCGTCCAGTGGGTCTTCTTCACCCAATGGTTCGAGCTGAAAAGCTACGCGAACGACAAGGGCATCCGCATCATCGGCGACGCGCCCATCTTCGTCGCGTACGACAGCGCGGACGTCTGGGCCCACGCGCGGTTGTTCCATCTTGACGGCAAAGGCGCCATGACCGCCGTGTCCGGCGTCCCCCCTGATTTCTTCAGCGAGACGGGGCAGCTCTGGGGCAACCCGCTCTATCGCTGGGACGTCCTGCGCCGCGAAAACTACGAGTGGTGGATCGAACGGCTGCGCTGGCTGCTCAAGACCGTTGACATCGTCCGCATCGACCACTTCCGCGGCTTCGAGGCATGCTGGCAGGTGCCCGCGGGCGAGCAGACGGCGGTCAACGGCGCATGGGTGAAGGTCCCCGGCCTTTCATTCTTCAAATCCGTGCGCGAGCAGCTTGGCGACCTGCCCGTCATCGCGGAGGACCTCGGCGTGATCACGCCTGAAGTCGATGCCATTCGCGACGCATGCGGCTTCCCCGGCATGAAAGTCCTGCAGTTCGGCTTTGGCGGCGATGCATCGAGCGTCTATCTCCCGCACAACTATGCGCCCAACACCGTTGTCTATACGGGCACGCATGACAATGACACCGCGCGCGGCTGGTATGCCTCCGCGGACGAGAAGGTGCGCGACCACGTCCGCCGCTACTTCGGCCGCGACGGCAGCGACATCCATTGGGATCTCATCCGCGCCGCACTGGCCAGCGTGTCGCGCATGGCGGTCGTGCCAATCCAGGACGTGCTCGGCCTCGGCTCCGAGGCGCGGATGAACTTTCCCGGCAAGGCATCCGGCAACTGGCAGTGGCGCGTGACGGGCGAGCAGCTTGCGTCGGCGGATGCGGCGCGACTGCGCGCGCTGGCCGGGCTCTACGGCAGGCGCACGGATGGAACGATGGAATGATGGCTGGAAAAGCCGTTTCGAAAATGATATACTTGCCTGAGGATATGGACGCGGGCCTTTGACGGCGCCGGCGGCAATGGAATGAAACTCATCCAGGAACAGTTGCGTTTTCTCGTCGAACGATTGCTGCACGACCCGCAGCACATCTTCGAGATACTCATCCTTGCCGTCATCGTCTACTACTCGTTCCTGTTCATCCGCGGCACGCGCGCGCTGGCCCTGCTGCGCGGCGCGGTCTTCCTTGGCGTGCTCGGCGGGGTGGCCAGCATCTTCGGCCTCGACACGATCAACCTCCTGTACAGCAAGTTCGGCCAGTCGATCGTGCTGGCGCTGATCATCCTGTTCGCCCCCGAGCTGCGCCGTGCGCTGACCGAGATTGGGAGGCAGACGCTGTTCAAGGGCATTATCGCCGCGCGCCCGATGGCCGAGCCGCTGTGCGAAGCCGTGCGCATCATGGCCAGCAGGCAGACGGGCGCGCTGATCGCAATCGAGCGCTCGGTCGGCTTGCGCGGGTATTCGCTCACGGGAGTGATACTGGACGCCGAGGTGACGACGCCTGCGCTGCTCAACATCTTTTTCCCCAAGGCGCCTCTGCACGATGGCGGCGTCATCATCGAGAACGGGCGCATTCATGCCGCGGCCTGCGTGTTTCCGCTGTCCAGCAGCCCGCTCTCGCAGCTCATGGGCACGCGCCACCGCGCCGCCCTCGGCCTGAGCGAAGAGACCGACGCGCTGCTCATCTGCGTCAGCGAGGAAACGGGCAAGATCAGCCTCTTCGAGAACGGCAAGTGGTTCCAGGGCGTCAGCGTCGGCGAACTCGACCAGCGGTTGAAATGACCCGCCGGCCAGCCTCCGTCTCATGATCCGCGAACGGCAATACGTGTTTCTTCGGCTCAACCTGCTGGTGGACGTGGCGCTCGCCATGCTCGCCCTCGTCGCCGCGTACTACACGCGCTCGCTGATCGCCCTGGCGCACGCGTCCCTCGCCGGCGCGGCCGCCCTTCCCGCGTGGATTCCCGAGATCGCCCCGTACGAGGAAAGCCACCTCTTCTTCGAGTACCTCTGGCTCTTCCCCGCCTGCGCCGTGCTCTGGCCCCTGGCGCTCAACCGGTTCGGGTACTACGACCTGTACGATCTGCGTCACAGCGCCCAGCGCTGCTGGATGATCGTGAAGGCATGCGTGCTCGCCACGGTCTTCCTGATGACGCTGATCTTCGTCGCGAAGCAGCAGTTCATCGCGCGCATCGTCGTCGTGGGCATAGGCGCCTGGGCGGCCGTGTTCCTGCTTGTCAAGGAGCGGATTGCGCGTACGGTGTTCATCAGGCTGCACGAGCGGCCCGAGAACCAGCTTGCCGTCCTCCTCGTCGGCGAAGGCACGCGTCTAGCCACCGCATCGGAGATCGTCGGCCAGTACCGCGAGTGGGGCGTCCGCGTCGAGCGCCAGATGGCGTTTGCCGGCCTGACGCCCGATACGCTCTCGTCCACCATCATCGCCCAGCCCGTCAATGAAGTCGTCTTCGCAGTCGAGTCGGCGTCGCTCGACCGGTTGGGCGACCTTGTCCGCGTATGCGAGCTGCTTGGCGTGCGCACGCGGATTTTTCTTGACATTTACCGACCTGAGATTTCGAAGCCCGCGGTCGAAATCCTCAACGGGGTGCCCCTGCTGACTCTTCAGGCGACGACGCAGAACGTGGCCGGGCTGACGGTGAAGCTGTTTTTCGACCGTGCTGCCTCGCTCGTGCTGCTCATCATCCTCTCGCCCCTTATGCTCGCGGTCTCCGCGGCGATTGCGGCGATGATGGGCATGCCTGTGCTCATCCGCCAGGTGCGCTGCGGCCTCAACGGCAAGCCGTTCGTCATGCTGAAATTCCGCACCATGGTCCCCGATGCCGACAAGATCAGGGCCCAGCTCGAGGAACGGAACGAGCTCGAAGGCTGGGCGTTCAAGATCAAGGACGACCCGCGCGTCACGCCGCTCGGCCGCTTCCTCCGCCGGTTCAGCCTCGATGAGCTGCCGCAGTTGTGGAACGTGCTCCGCGGCGACATGAGCCTCGTCGGCCCGCGGCCCGCCCTGCCCGGCGAAGTGGCCAGGTTCGACCTGTGGGAACGCCGCCGCCTGTCAATGCTGCCGGGCATCACAGGCCTCTGGCAGGTCAGCGGCCGCACTCGCCTGCCCAATGAACAGTGGGTCCGCTACGACCTCGCGTACATCGACTCGTGGTCGCTCAAGAACGACGCGCGCATCCTGCTCAAGACCCTCTGGGCCGTCCTGCGCGGGGAAGGAATGTAGATGAACACCGTTGCGCCACACGGCTTCCGCGGGCGGGGCGCCCGCCGTACGCGTCTGGAATTGCCGGGTAACCTGAAGGAGAACTGACATGTCTGCGACAAAAGTGGGTTTGATCGGCTGCGGCGATATCAGCGGCGGCCATTGCCGCTCATACCAGGCCGCCGGCCTCGATGTCGCCGCGCTCTGCGATCTCGACCGCGCACGCGCCGAGCGGCGCAAGAAGGAATTCTCGTTCAACAATGCCGACATCTACACCGACTACAAGGAGCTCCTCGCGCGCAACGACATCAAGATCGTCACCGTCGCGACGCCTGTCGCGATGCACGCGCCGATCACCATCGCCGCCCTGCGTGCAGGCAAGCAGGTGGCATGCGAGAAGCCGAGCACGCTGTCCCGCGCGGAGAACAAGGCCATCATCGCCGCCGAGGAGGAGACGGGCAACCGCGTCATGTTCTTCTCGAGCCGCATGCGCGGCGGATATACGCCGCTCTGCCGCCAGTATATCGCCGACGGCAAACTCGGCGACCTGTACCGCGTCGACGTGCGCTACTGGCGCCGCCGCGGCCGCCCCGGGCTCGATTGCGTCGTCGGCGCCCACTGGTTCCTCAACAAGAAACTCGCCGGCGGCGGCGTGGTGATGGACATGGGCCAGTACTTCATGGACCAGGTGCTCCACCTGGCGGGCTGGCCCGTCATCACCTCCGTCGCCGCGTGGACGCACCGGGGCTTCCCGAGCGACCTGCCGACGGGCGTGCCGTTCGACGTCGAGGAGCATTGCACCATCTTCGCCCGCACGGAGCCGGGGTGCCTCTTCACCTTCGACTTCGCCTGGATCGCCAATCACACGCCGCAACGCTGCGTCACGCTGCTCGGCTCGCGCGGCGGCATCCGCATGAGCGACGACGCGCCGTTCACGTTCTTCGAAGAGCCGCACAAATGGCACTGGATGAACACGACGACCGAGTGGCAGAACAAGACAAAGGAGCAGGACGTGATGTACGGCCTCCTCGCCGCCGCCGCACGCGGCGAGGACGTCTGCGTGGGCACCACGGCGCGCGAGGCGCTCGCCATCACCGAGCTCACCGACATGACCTTCCTCTCGGCCGAACGCGGCCGCGAGGTCTCGCGCAAGGAACTGGACACACTCTGAGGCGCAGACAGCAGTGTGGGAGGCCCATCCTTGGGCCGACACTGCCAGGAATCTCTCCTGGCCGCCAGTCGGGACACGGATGTCCCTCCCACCTTGTGAACGAGCAACCGGCTTTCACCCGCCACATCCCCAGCTCATGCTTACTGACAACATACTCGACCTGATCGGCAACACGCCGCTCGTGCGGCTCAAGGGCGAGCGCGTGTTCGCCAAAGCCGAATTCCTCAATCCCGGCGGCAGCATAAAGGACCGCGTCGCCCTCGCCATGCTCGAAGGCGCCGAGCGCGACGGCAAACTGAAGCCCGACTCGATCATCGTCGAGCCGACGAGCGGCAACACCGGCGTCGGCCTCGCCATCGTCGCCGCCCAGCGCGGCTACCGCTGCGTGTTCGTCATGACCGACAAGGTGGTCCCGGAGAAGATCGCGCTCCTCAAGGCCTACGGCGCCGACGTCGTCG
>JAAYZF010000172.1 GCA_012514975.1 bacterium | reverse complement strand
GAACAGTGAGCGTTGCGTAGGGAAGCCAGTCGCTGCCCGTGCCGATGACATCGACTTCGACGTTGAAAGTGACCGCGTGTGGGGCGTCATGCGACACTTCGAGGGATTTGCTGTCATAGCCGATCATGAGATATGGGTCGGACGGCCGGGCGGCGAGGACGGGCGTGTTCCTCCACGGGCCGCCCGTGCCGACGGGCTTGCCGAGCTTCCACACGTCGTCGATCTGGCCGAACCAGAGGCCGCAGGCGCCATCGCCGAAGTAGTGCCCGTCGGGCCGGGCGCCGGGCCGCGTGCCGCTCATGACGAGCAGGCCGCGCCACGTGCAGTAATCCATGATCTGCTTGTTGTGCGTGGCGACAGGCTGGATCGCCGGCACGCCGCTCTCGCGGCCGATGACGTAGAACGTCCCGTGAATGTTCGCGAGGTAGCGTTCGGACTCGCATTCGCGTATGCCGCGCGGCCAGCCGGCAGCAAATGGCTTGTCGAATGCCGCATGCCCTTTTGGCAGACGGAACCGCCTGCCGGAGGCGGTCATGATCACCGACGCGTCATCGATGTCGAAATCGCGCGTGACCGGCGCGAGGCGCATCACCTCGTCACTCCTGTCCCCGGCGGGCGACGAGAAGGCGAGCGCCTCGTCAAGTTCGCAGTACCGGCCCGGCTCCCCGGCTGCCTGGCGGACATACTGGAGTTCCTTGTCCGCGCCGGGGCGGATGATGCCGGCGACGGTGCGGCATGCATCGCCGGCATCGGGGATTGCGTCGAAGATGCGGCGTTCGTGCTCGTTGCGCGGCCGTCGCGACTGGCAATGGAGGAAGGCGCCCGCGGTGCAGTCGCGCCCCGCGCGCACGCGCACCCATTGCGCGCGAAGGGATTCAGGCAGCATGTGCCACGAGGAGCCGCGGGCGGGAACCGCCACCTCGATGTGCGTCCGCCACGCACCGCTGCCCGCCGCGTCCGCCTCGATGGTGAACGTCACCGGCGCGGCGGCATCATGCCAGAGATGGATGACGCGATGGTCGAAGCCGTTGATGAGATACGGGTCGGACGGGATGCCCGCGCGCACGGCGTCATTCACCCACACGCCGCCATACCCGTTGCGCGGGCCGAACGACGCAAGGTCGTCCCAGGCGCCGAACCACAGGTTTGACTGCGAGCGTCCGGCCATCGGGTTCTGCATGATCGACGTGTCGTCGCTGGCAAGCACCAGCCTGCCGTTCCAGCCGCAGAAATCGGGGATGTAGCGGTGATGCGATGCAATGGGCGTGATGCCGGCGGTGTTGCCGGCGCTGAACGTCCCCGGGAAATCGTAGAACAACGCGTGCATGTCCATCAGGAACTTCCCGCCCGTCACCTCGCGGATGCGCGGCCACTCGGTGTACCAGCCGCCCCGGTGGTCGTACGTGCGGTTGCCCTTGGGCAGACGGAATGTGTGCCACGTGCCCGCATCGAGCAGCTTCAGGATCACTGACCGGCGGTCCCAGCCAATGCTCCACACAGGGCTGTTGCAGCGTGGCGCGCCGTTGATGCCGCCCGGGCCGGTGACGTCGGTGAACTGCTTTCGCTCGATGATGCGCCACTCCGCGCCGTTCCATTCGGCAAGGACGCCCATGTCATCCTCGTGGCCCGGCACGGGCTCGCCTGCCTCGCCGTTGTTGGCGATGATGAAGCGGCCCTGGCCGGTGTAGGCCCCTTTGCCATGAATCCCCGGCGCCATGTTGCCGAACGGGAGCTTCGTGACGGAGAGGGAATGCACGTTCACTTCATATACCGCGCCCTCCATGTCGAAGTAGTATACAAGGTTCGCCGGGTCGGTGAGATGACGCGCCACGGCCGTTTGACGGCCCGCGAGCTTCGTGATGTCTATCGTGCGCACCGCCCCGCTCGAATGGATCGCGTAGGGCCCGATGAACAACTGGCTCGATTCGCGATGGACCATGCGGCAGGCGGGCGTGCCGCCGACGCTCTCGGGCCGCGCTTCGAGCCGCAGGTCCTTGTCGATCGCCCAGAGCTTGTCCGGACTGCCGTGTGGGAAATGCGGGCCGTAGGTGATCGCCCAGAGTTTTCCGGCCCAGGGGACGATCGCGCCGATTCCGCATTCGCCTTCATCGGGGCCGTTGAACAACGCCAGATGGGGATAGATGCCGCTGATGCATAACGGTGTGTCTGAAGTCGGGGATGCCATGGGTGTACCGTGCGTGGATGAATGTGAGGGAAAGGGTGTCAGGGCTGGGCGGCGTCCGCCCGCTCGATCAAGGCTGCCGCGGTACGCATCGCGTCGATGCGCGCGGGCACGTTGTTGCGTGGCATGGCGCCGGCGAGCGCTATGGCCGCCGCGGCCGGCGCGCCGATCGGCAGGGCCAGCGAGACGACCCCGGGCGCGCGGCCCACGCGGCCGTATCCGCGACGGCGCGTGCGGCGGAGCTCGGCGATTACGGAGGCATGCGTGGCGAACCGGCCGAGCGGCCTCCCGCGCAGACGCGCGCGCACCTCCCGCTCCGGCAGCGCCGCGAGCAATGCGAGCCCGATGCTCGAATCGAGCGCGGGATACACCGCGGCGCTCCCGAGCGCCTCGGCGGAGCTGATGCCGGGGCGCCAGTGGTAGAGGTACGACACGCGGTCGTTCCACAACACGCCAAGCGCCACGACCATGCCGTGAACGGCAAGGGACTCGAGCTGCGGCAGCGCGCGGCGGACGAGGCCCGAGGCATGCAGGCTCTGCGCCGCGAGCACGTGCATTCCCGGCCCGGCCTCGTACTTCTGGGCTTCGTTCTGGCGCAGGAAGCCCATGTGGGCGAGCGTCTTGAGCAGGCGGTTGGCGCGCGTGGGTTCGAGCGCGAGCAGCCGGGCGATCTCGCGCGTCCCGGCGGGGGCGGCGCTGGTGGCGGCGGCCTGGAGGCACCGGATGCCGTCGATGAGGCTCTCATTCGGCTGTGCGGGCAGCATAATGTTGCTATTATAGCAACAAAGCCCGGAGAATGCAACCATGGCCGCGACACCGGCTCCTGCGCGCACGATGGCGCGGCGCCCGGTCGCGGGAACCGCGGCGAATGCCTGGAAGTACGCTGCGCGCCAGCGCGAACGCCGCCACACCGGCGCAGAACACCGCTGCAGGCTCGGGCATGACGGCAGCGCCTATCCAGTTGACATGGGCGGGATCATTGCTCGCGAGATGCCCCGTGAAGACGTTGAAGTTGACGCTGTTGAATGCCCCGGCGAAACCGCTCTCGGAGTACAGGAACCAGCTCGTCGTGCCGGGCGCGCCGGGCGTGAGGAACATGACGTCCAGTGTTGTCAGGCCAAGGGGAGCGGGGAAGTTCTCGACGCGGATGCGGTCGCCATCCTCGATGTTCAGTAGGAGCGGGTCGCCGGCTTCGCCGAGCAGCATGGTGCCGCCCGCGGTGCCGCCTGCCATGGTCTGCTTCCGGAAGACAAGCTGGCCGGCGCCGTCGAAGCCGGGCGAGATGCTGCCAAGGTACCGGTTCGTGCGGTCATAGCCGTTGCCGATGCCGCGCACGATGGCGCCGGTGCCCGAGACATCGCCGGCCCACGTCATCACGCGCGGGCCGACATCGGTCGCGTTGTTGGTGACGTGGCCATTGACAATGATCGGTGTCGCAATGCGCGGTGCGGTGCCCGTGGCCGTTCCCACGAAGGTGCCGGTGTGGAGAACGAGCCGTCTGCCGACATTGGTGGCAACGCCGAGCTCGACGTTGCCGTGGGGGCCGACGATGACATCGGCATTGACGCACATGCTGCCGTGATTCTCGCCCAGCCAGCCGCGGCGCGGGACGTAGATCGTGCCGGTGAAGTTCGGCGAGGGGCCGCTGCACAATCGGGGCCGGATGGCGCCGGCGCCGCTCGAAAGGTGTACGTTGCTCGCGCCCTCCAACTCGGCACTGATGCGCAGGTTCGACTGCGATACGATGGTGACTCTCAGATCGCTGAGCAGGACCAGCCTGTTGGCGATGTCGAGCTGGACGAGGGCGTTGGGGCTGTAGGCCATGCCGTCAATCGTGGCAACGCCACTGTTTCCGCCCAGGTACATCTTCCTTGCAGCGCCCGCCAACGCCACGTGGAGGCCTGAACTCGTCGTGCCAGTCACGCGAACGGCGCCGACCGTGACGTCGGCATCCACTGTAATGGCGCGGAACGGGCCGGGGCCGCCTATGGTGCCGTTGCTGATGACGACTATGTCGCCGGCGTCTCTAGGGAAGACGCCGTGCAGCCATATGTTCGTGTCGCTCCAGTTCCTGTCATCGCCCGGCGCCATGAGAACGAAGTTTGTCTCGATGCTGCCATCATCGGCGACGACAGTGACGTC
Organism: bacterium; assembly: GCA_012514975.1. Classification (GTDB taxonomy): domain Bacteria; phylum Auribacterota; class UBA3054; order UBA3054; family JAAYZF01; genus JAAYZF01. The sequence goes on along the minus strand of JAAYZF010000172.1, from coordinate 5,875 downwards.
ACGGGTCGCAAAGGCATTGCGGTCAACCACGGTTAGCGTGAACGTGTAGGCGCCCGGGATGGCCAGACCGGAGACCATGGTGCAGTTGGAGCCCGGGCGGGAGAACACGATGTCGGCGCCGTCCGGCATGTTCTTAATGGACCACCAATGGCTCAACACGTCGCCGTCCGCATCGGCAGTGACTGCCGAGAGCATCGCCGTGCTCGCCGGAAGCATGATCGTCGCGGGCATCGCCACCGCGTTCGATATCACCGGCGCCTGGCTGGCTGGATAGCAGGGCACGGTGAGGTACGCGGTCGATGTGCTCGCGCCGTCGAGCGCGCCGACCTGGAAGACGTAGTCTCCCGGCGCGGTCATGCCGGCAACCAGACATGCATTGCTGGCGGGCGAAAGCAGCACGGTGGCAGCGCCCGGCGGCTGACTGGTGAGGCTCCAGTGGTAGGAGAGCGGGCCGCCTTCCATGTCCCAGGCATACACGCGCAGTTCCGTGGTCGTCTGCGGGAGGGTGGGGAAGATCGGGTTCCGGCTGTGCAGGTCCACTATGAATGGCGCGCGGTTCCCGCCGAAGACATCGATGCGCGCTTCGCGGTTGATCGTGTGCGTCGGGTCGCTGATCGCGACGTTGAACGCATAGCTGCCCGTCACGGTCAGGCCCTCTGCCACACAACTTGCCGCGTTGGGCGTTGCCAGGCTTGCAAGCGCGCCAGGCGGTGTTCGTTTCACGGACCACTGATAGGTGATGGGGTCAAGCTCCGGGTCCCGTGCCGCCGCGGACAGCGTGGTCGAGCTTGACGGCAGGGCAAGATAGCGGTGGGCTGCCTTCCAATCCACGGCAACCGGCGGCAGGTTCGACCCGGGATGCGGGTAGAGCGTCAGAACGGTGTTGCCGGGCACGTTCACGGCCAGCAATCCCGTGCCCGGCACGGTCTGCAGCCCCAGTTCCGCGTATGCGCCCCTGTTCACCGACTGGCACAGGCCGTAGATGCCGGGCACGAGGCCGCTGAGGCTGGCCGTTCGCGCGGTCGAATCGAGATCGTTCAGGAGCACGACGATCGTCATCCCGTTTCTGACAAACGCGAGTACGCGCAACTGGCTGTCATCGGACGATGCGGCCACGCGCACGGAGCCGGGCCGCGCGTAATGCAGCACCTGGCGGAACGGCCAGTACCAGCCTTTGCGCACCAGGCGGTTGTAGTCTGCGCCGGTCATGTCGAGCTGGCTGTACATCTGGTAGATTTCCCAGACGGATACATCGCCGATCGTCATGTCGTCGTACAGGATCGAAGTGGTCAGAGCCATGAACTCGGTCTGGGCAGTCTGCAGGCCGCGTGAGACCGCGGCGTCGCGCATGTTCCGACGCGTGCTGGCGCCGCCGTAAAGGTGCCAGCTCACGAGGCCGATGTGCGACCACATCTGCGTATCGTCGCGCACGGCCGGGTTGTTGACGTAGTCGTTCCATCCGTCGTCTATGCTCACTGTTTCGGGATACTGGATGCGCGTGGGCAGGCCTGCGGCCTTCATCCTCGGGCCAAGAGTTTTGATCAGCGGCTGAATGGCGGTGGCTGAGTACGGATTGACATTGCCCGCTTCGTTCATGATGCAGTAGAAATCGGCGGTGATGCCGTGCACGTCCCGCAGCCGCAGCAGCAGCGACATGGCGTACTCGGTGTACTCGCCCGCGCTGTAGCGGAGCCAGGCAGGCGCCGGGCCGCTCGACCACGTGTCGAAGAACGACGGGCTGACGTAGACCTCGAACTGTCCGCCGCCGGCCTCGACACAGTTCTTGTAGGGCATGACGAGCCTCGTGACGGTCTTGTCGAACCGGTCGGTGTCGAACGCCGCCCAGTTGATGTGCTCCGGATCGCCGTCGTCATTGAACCACTCCCAGCGGCGGTTGTCGATCCGGTTCTCACCGGGCGGCTCGAAGCGCACGCGATTGATGCCGAACTCGTTGACCAGCTCGTGGATGGCCTCGTCGATGAGTTCTTGCGTGACATTCGGCGGCTGGCGCTGCCAGACGCCGTAGGCGCGGATGGACTGGAAGTGCGTGTTGGTGTCGAGCGCGACATTGGCGCCCAGGACCAGCGAACAGAGTCCGGCGATGGCTGCCACTGTCATTACTGCCTGCTTCATAAATCTGGGCTCCTTGTACAATCGTGTTATTCATTCCGCGCTTCCGGCCGTTGTCTGCGCGGGAGTGCATCCCTGACATCCATTATGGTAAAATACACCATGCGCGAGAAACAGCGTGAGCACGTTCTCCGTACCACCGTGCACGGCGCCGGACAACCGCCGGCTCCCTCCTTCTGGCGCGCGCCGTGCCAGGGGCGCGTCACCGTGGCAAAGGTGCACACCGTCGACAGCGAGCGGGATGTGAACTGCTATATCGAGCAGCCGCCGCCGCACCACGGACTTGTCGACGTCGAGGCTGTCGGCACATCCCGCTGGTTCGCGGGCGACAGCTATCGCATGACGTGCGCCGCCTTTGCCATTGAGCTGATCACCGCGGGCCGGGCCGAGCATGCCACGCGAGAGTGTTCAACCATGGTCGAGCCGGGATGCATCATTGTCAAGCGTCCCGGAGAATGGTGTTCGCTGCGCGCATGCTCGAAGGAAATGCGGCGCATGTATCTGAGGTTCTTCGACGAGCACGCATCCAGCGTCTTCAGGGCGTTCGGGCTTGACAAGCTGGCCGCCGTGAAGCTGCCGGCCGCGTTCCATGCCGAGGCATGCTCCCTGTTCGAGGAGTGCCTGGCGCTGATGCGCGAACGGCAGCCCGGCTTCGAGCACCTGCTCAGCGTCGCGGCGTTCAAGGTGCTCGACGCGACATCGAGGGCCGCCTTTCCGCCGCCGGTGAGCACGCTGCCCGAGACGCTCGAACGCGCGGTCACCTACGCCGATCTGCATCTGGCGGAACTGCATTCGGTCGGCGCACTGGCCGATCATCTGGCCATCAGCCAGGAGCATCTTACCCGCCTCTTCAAGCGCCACGTGGGCATGTCGCCACGCCGCTGGCTTGAGGCGCGGCGGATCGAGTCCGCCTGCCATCTGCTCGCCCACTCGAACGCACGCATCGACGACGTCGCCGGAAGGGCCGGCTATTGCGATCTGCCACCGTTCCATCGCGCGTTCAGGCGCGTCGTCGGCATGACGCCCATCGCGTACCGCCGCATGCGCCGGGGTGACACGCCCAAGAAGCGCACGGCGGCGCAACTCAGCGCCTCCAGAACGCAACCATCGCCAGCCCGGCAAGCGCGAGCAGCGCCGACGGTTCGGGAATCTGCACGCCGGTCAGCACCTCATAGACGTGCATGTCGTCGCTGAGTGTCTCGCCCACGCTGATGCGAAGGTTGTCGAGGTAGGCGAACTGGTTGTACGCGCCGTCTTTCGGGCCGTAGATCGAGTGCAGCAGGAGCCCGAAGTTGGTGATGCTGTTGCCCCAGATGTCCAGCCCCCCAACCGACTGCGTGAAGACGTTCTGCGAATCGAGTGCACTGACATTCCGGCCGGTGAGATCAGCACCCGGGTCGATGAGCCACATGGTCATCGAATCATTCACGCCGCTGGCATTGCTGACGAATTTTCCCACGACGAGGTAGCTGTTCACCCCGTTGGTCAACGGGGTGGGATTCCCGGTGCCCCAGCCGCCGTTTGCAGCGCCGGCCGTCCTGAATGCCGGGCGCAGGAGTCCGTCCGCCGTGTAGGGAGGGTTCGGCAGGCCCGCGGCGATCCCGATCGCCGTGCCGCCGAGGAAGTTCACGCACAACTGCGCGCGGATGCCAACCGCGCCCGGCAGTGAGTAGAAATCAGTCGCCCGGGCGAGGAAACTCGCCCAGACGGTGCCGGTGGCTGGCGACGCGAGCGGACGCAGCAGGGCGTAGCCGGTGGTGTGGTTCGCGTTGCCGACGGCGATGCCGCCATTGGTGTTTCCCACGTAGCCGGGCACGTTGAATACCAGGCTCGTCGCCAACGGAACATTGCTTGACGTCGCCGTGCTGGTGTTGTAGCTTTCCGTGTTCGTCAGTGTCGACGGGTTCTTGTACCAGTGGTCAAGCAGCCAGTTGGCGGTGTTGGCCGTGTGGAATTGCTGCAGGTCGCCCGACGTGTCGCCGTATTCCATGTAGTCGGTGATGAGTACCGCATTCGCCATGCCGGCGGACAGGGCGAGAACGACGAGGATGGAGGTGACTCTGGCTGCTTTCATGGGATCTCCTGAGGTCATGCCGTGACAATACGCTGTGTGTTGCTCATCCTGCTGTTGCCTGGACGCAGACCGCGTACGGCAGGCGAGCATCATCTTCACCATCCATCATACAGCAAAAACATGCACGATTCAATGACTGCACTTGATGTTCCCATGGGATTTTTCGCGGCAAATGCCGCTTTTTATTGCAGAACTTGATGTTTGCGGGGAAATGCTTCCGGTGCGCGGCGTGCAGCAATGCCGGCAGCCAGGCGAACATGCTGCGGCCACACGCCAAGGCACTGCTTCGGCCGGGGGACAGGCCAGCGCGGAGCTTCTGCTACCAGATGGTGATCGTGTAGCGCCTTGTCGCGCCTTCGTCGTTCATGAAGCCAAGCATGCGCTCGCTGCCGCCGAGGAGCGTAGTGGGCTTTGGCCGTTCGCCGATCAGGCGCAAGGTCATTGTATAGACGTGAATCTTGCCGTCTGTCCTGACGATGAAGTAGTTCCCGCTCCCCGTGGTGACCAGAAGGTCGGCAAGGGCGAGAGGCCCGGCTCGCTTGACCAGGCCGTGCGGCGTGACGCGGAAGGAAAACAGCCGGCCGTTCAGGCCGGCGGCATAGTTGACCACCAGGATGCCGCGATGGAAATTGACCAGTTCGGGCGTTTCGCCCGGGAGCAGTCCCGGCAGCGCCCATGGCGCGCTCACGTCCTCGCCATGATGAATGCGCACCAGGTTGTTGGTAAGCAGCAGGGCGACGCGGCCGCCGCCAGTGACATCCACTTCCAGGCTCTTCTTCTCATACGTGTGGAACTGCGCGATCACGCCGAGCGGCGCTGCACGGCAGACCACCTGCGTGTGGTGGGGGACGAAATAGCAGAAGAAGTTGTCCACCGGGGTGTATTCCCAGTACCACGTGCGGATGCTGCCGAACGGGAGGTCGGCTATCTTTCTCATCGTGCCGGCCACGCGGTACAGCTCGAGGATGCCTGTTTTGGGTCCGGCGTTGTATGAACGCTCGACGAGGGCGAATCTGCCGTAACGGCTGAACTCGACCGGCATGTCGTCCACTGCCTCGCCGCCCGAGGTGATCATGTCCTGTGCGTAGCGCCACGCCAGCCGCCGCGTGCCTACGCGGACATTCACCGTGCCGCTGTCGGTCAGGCGTTGCAGGACGGTGACGCGGTTGAGCGGCATGCCGAAGTCGAGCCGCCGGGCCTCGCCGGTTTCGTCATGAAGCTGATCCGACGCGATGCGCGGCATGCCCGGTGCGATCTTGTATGCATGCAGCCGGTCCTGTTTGCCGGTGACAGTCAGCACGGCCAGCGTGGAAAGCCGCGCATCGGCCTTGGCGTAGGTGTGCGTTGTGCCGAGCGACTCGGGCAGGATGAGTGAGAACGGCTGGCCGTTGACGCGGAACACCTGGACGCTCGCCGTCTGCCAGCCGCCGACGAAAATCATGTCGCCCCGCCGGTTCCAGTAAGCGTAGTTGAATCCGCTGTCTGGCACGGTCCATTCAGCGACATCGCGCAGGCCGGCAGTGCACGAAAGCGCGCAGGCGGCGCACGCTGCGAACAGGTGGCATGAGTCCATGGCGGCCTCGATGGAGCGGGTGAGAACGGTGATGGGCACCGATGCTATTCCAGTATAGCATAAATGCGTGTGGCGGGCCACGGCGATGCCGGCTGATG
>JAAYZF010000171.1 GCA_012514975.1 bacterium | reverse complement strand
GTAGACGTTCGTCGCCGCGGCGATCGCGTCCCATTCGTGTGCCATCCCGGCAACGATGTCCGGATGCTTCGCCGCAAGGTTGTTCACTTCGCTGCGGTCGGCCTGCATGTCGTACAATTCCCACGGGCCGTCAATGCCTCTGGCGACCAGCTTCCATTTGCCCTTGCGCAATGCCCTGTTGGCTTCGTGCTCCCAGAAAATGCCGCCGCGCCCGTTGTCCTTGCCGGAGAAGCTCGGCACAATGCTCTTGCCGGCAAGGTCATGCACGTCCATGCCCTTGTCATCACGATACGCCGCCTGCGCGAGTTCGAGGCACGTCGGCATGATGTCCGTTATATGCCCGGGTTGCGCATCGAGCCTGACCTGCGCCGTGATGCCCTTGGGCCAGTGGGCGATCAAGGGCGTCGAGATGCCGCCTTCATGCACCCAGCTCTTGAACAACCTGAACGGCACGTTTGACACATTCGCCCACGGCCTGCCATAGCTTTCGAACGAGTCGTCCGTGCCGAACGTTGCGGGATCGGCGCTCTTCCGATGAATCTCCTCATGGCATCCGCCGTTGTCGGACAGGAAGAGGATGAGTGTGTTTTCGAGCATGCCGTTCGCGCGGAGCGTGTCAACGATGCGGCCGACGCCGCGGTCCATCGTCTCGACCTGCGCCGCGTAGATCGCCATGCGCAGATCGAATTCATCCTGCTGCTCCGGCCGCAGCGAATCCCATGCAGGCACTTCCTCGTCGCGGTCGGACAATTTCCATCGTGCATCGAGAATGCCGAGGGCGATCATGCGCTGATACTTCTCCTTGCGCATGGCATCCCAGCCGCGTCTGAATTTCCCGCGATACCTGGCGATGTCTTCCGCATGAGCATGGAGCGGCCAGTGCGGCGCCGTGTACGCCGTGTACAGGAAGAGCGGCGTGCCCGCGTGGTCGCGCTGGTGATCGTTGATGAACTGGCAGGCATTCTCGCTGATGGCATCGGTGTAGTAGAATCCCCTGCCGGGCTTGATCTGCTCGTTGTCGCGCGTGAGTGTCGGGGGATTGTAGTAACTGCCGCCGCCAGCTGTCGTGCCGAAGAACCGGTCAAACCCGCGCTGCAGCGGCCACGAGTGCTTCGGCCCGTCGGGCCCGACGAACTTGTCGAACGTCAGATGCCACTTGCCGCTCATGCAGGTGCGGTAGCCGGCAGGCCGGAGACATTCGGCGATGGTGCGGCACCGGTTGTTCAGGTTGCCCACATAGCCGTCAGTGCCGAGATTGGATGAGGTCATCCATCCCATGCCGGCCTGGTGAGGATAGAGCCCGGTAAGCAGTGAAGCGCGCGCAGGGCAGCATCGCGCCGTGTTGTAGAACTGCGTGTAGACGAGGCCGCCGCTCGCGAGCGCATCGATGCTCGGGGTCCGGATATCGCCGCCGAAGCAGCCGATATCCGAGTAGCCCATGTCGTCAACGAGGATCAGGACAATGTTCGGTCTCGCAGCCATTGCGTCCATGTCTCCTTGCGCAGCGTTAGGAACCATAGTATAGCAATTGCCGGCGGATAGTGCCAGCATGGGCGGGAGCGAGGAGTTGGTCCGCAGATCACGCAGATCAGGCACATCACGCAAGGCTGATCATCGCTTCGATTGTCTTCCGCGTATCATCCATCACTGATCCGACTGATCCGACCGATCATCGCTTGTCATGGTGCCGTTCGCTTGCGCGCAGCGCAGCCAGCAGCAGCGCCATCACCAGCGGGCATGCGGTCGTCACCAGCAGGCCTGTGCGCAACCCGAGCTGCTCGGCGGTCAGGTGCCCGTTAGTCAACGACGCCAGCCACCCAGGCACCGTGGTGATACGGTCCGCCACGGCGCCGAGCCCCCACGGCATCAGGCCCGCGCCCGTGTCGCCCGATGCGGCCAGCAGCGCAAACATCGATGCGCCCGCCAAGGGGAACCGCGCCGCGGTGAGCGATACCACCCCCGGCCATAGCAGGCTGACGAACAAGCCCGCGAAGGCACACGCCGCAAGCGATACCACCGGCCATGGCGCCACGCTCATCACCACGCACATCGCCGCGGACAGCAGCGAGCCGCGGATCATCAGCCGGTACAGGTCTACCGCCTCGCCTTTCAGCCCGAACCACAGGCGGCCCGCGATCATCCCCACGCCGAACAGGCTGAACCCGACCAGGTCGGCCACCGCCTTCGACAGCCCAAGCCCGCGTTCCGCAAACGCCGATGTCCATTGCGCCACCGTCACTTCGCTCGCGCCGGCAAACCCCAGCGCAACAACCGCCACGAGGTATGCCGGTATGCGCACCAGCTCGCGCAACGTCTGCCGCTTTCCTTCCTGCGCCAGGGGCGGCAGGCGCACCATCAGGAAACTCACCGTGTTGACCACGGGCACCACCGACCACGCGATCATGATCCAGCGCCAGTGATGCGTGCCGAACGCCTGCAGCGCCGAGCCGGTGACGATGATCACCACGACTTTGCCGATCGGATAGAACGCATGAAGAAATGCCATGCCGGCCGCCTTGCGCTCCGATGGCACGGCATTGAAGATCGGGCTCAGCAGCACTTCGAGCAGCCCGCACCCGGTCGAGAACACCACCGTGCCGAGCACAAGTCCGTCGTATGGATTCGCGCACCAGGCGGGCGCGAGCGCAAACACCCACAAGCCGATGCCGGACAGCAGGTTCGCCAGCACGGTGAGCAGTTTCGTGCTCACCCGGTCGGCCAGCGCGCAGCAGGCAAGATCGACAAGCATCTGCGTCAGGAAATTGATCAGCACCAGGCGGCCCACCTGCTCGAATGTGAGGCCGAGCTGCTCCTTGAGCGGAATGAACAGCAAAGGCGTCAGGTTCACCACCATCGCCTGGACAAACATGCCGGTGTAGCAACTGCGTACGACTGATCGGTTGTTGTCAGAAGGCATTCGATCCATAGTTCACGCTCTGAGTCAGTCCGCGGATCCCGCGGATTCCACAGATTCGCAAATAGTAACAGATGGCGTGGGGAAAGTCAAAGGAAGACGGGCGAAATGTCGTGAGATTCCGGTATAAGGCGAGCATACCCGGCGAGCGCATGTCAGCATGCTCGCGTGGTAGGCCGCGACTCCAGTCGTGGCCACACGCCGCGCCAATGTGTCAGCATGCTCGCGTGGTAGGCCGCGACTCCAGTCGTGGCCACGCGCCGCGCCAATGTGTCAGCCATACGCGCGCATTCCAGGCGTCGACGTGACTGGAATCCCGTCGTACCCCACGCGCCGGCGGACACGGGTATCCTCCGTGTCGACCTGCACGTACCCGCGGCGGACACGTGTCAGCATACTCGCGTGGTAGGCCGCGACTCCAGTCGTGGCCACACGCC
>JAAYZF010000170.1 GCA_012514975.1 bacterium | reverse complement strand
TTCGCAGCCATGGTATGCAGCAGGTAGTTCAGGTACACGCCTTCGGGATAGCGGCCGGCCCACGTCCGCGCGAGCGGGTCCGGCTCGTCGCGCAGCAACGCCACGAACTTGTCGTAGAACACCACCTGCGCGCCGTACGACTGGATGATGGACACGAGGTCAGGAATGATCTCCGTCAGGAGTTCCTCGTGCTGCTCCGGCTTCAGGTTGTACCACCCGATGGTCTGAAAGACGACGTAGTCGTAGTTGCCCGCCTTGATGATCGGCAGGTGCTGGTTTGTCCAGACGGTGTACAGGTACGGCCTCAGCACGAAGTCGTCGAGCCGGGTGTAATCAGAGGATTCCCACTCGATGGTCGTGTCGCCAGCGGCTTCGACGATGTACTTCGCGTCAGTGAGCAGTTCAGGGGGAAACGAGCTGCTGCCAACTTTGTAGACGCGGATGGTCTGCGTCGCGTGCGCAGACAGCGCAAGCAGCGCGACGGCGATGATGGAGATCAACATCGAACGCATGGTTTCCCTTAGGATCAAGTGCATTCAGCGCTTGTTATAGGTGCGCGTGACTCTCCTCCGCATAGACGCCGGCCAGGTGCGGCCCCATGCGCCGGCGCACAAGGCACGCCAAGCATCACGGACAACATCTTACCACGTCCTTGCGATGAAGTCCATGACTGAATGTCGCAACTTTATGGATTTTTGTCGCCTGTAAGACTGCAGTCTGGCAGTGTGGAGAGGAATGAGGGTCAACCTTCTGCCGTTGCACGCACGAGGGACCATCTTGTGCGTGATGTGTTGCGTTGAAATGCCGACAAAATCACTTCCTGCCGTTCCCTTCCGTCCGTTGCCTACCGCTTCTCCGCTTCTGTCACGCGTCCGAGCACTTCATGCAGCCACCTCATCTCCTCTGCGGACAGCGGCCCCTTCTCCACGCTCTCCAGGTTGTTTCCGATCCACTCCTTCTTCCGGATGCCGACGATGAGATGATCGACGTTGGGGTCATGAATTGAGAAGCGCATCAGCGCATCAGCCACCCGCGCGCGAGCGGCTTGCAGCGCTGCGCCGGGCTGTTCTTCGCACACCGCAACCAGTTGGTCGAGCAGCCAGCCGCGGTTGAATGCAGATGTCGCAAACGTTTCCCAACCGAACCTCCTGCACGATGCGAACACCGCCGGATTGGGGTTCCTGATGTTCCGCGGCATCACCATGAAGCGATAGGGATTCGGCATGCCGAACTGCGTTGCCGGATCGTCGCTTGGCGCCCAGGTGCCCAGCATGCCGGCCCTTCCTGCCGCGACCCAGGATTGCGCGACGTAAAGCTGCTTCCTGTTCGTTGTCGCATCACCGACGGGATGGACGACGAGCATGTCGATGCAGTCTGTCCTAAGTTGGTCCGACAGCTTGCCGATGTGCTCCTCCACGAAGGGCTGCGGCCCGACGAGATACCTGCCCGTACCGGGGTCGGCGAAGAAATTCCACGCGATGATGTGCGCTTCGTCGCGCCTGCCCAGTGTTTCGAGGATGCGACCCAACGCAACGCGTTCCGGTTCGTACGTCGTATCAAAGCAGTTGATGCCGTTGTCAAGACACTCATTCACGATTTCGAGCTGTGTATCGAAATCGGTGGACGGGTCGCTCCCGAGCTCGGGAATGAACGAATGGCCGCCAACGACGAGTTGGCTGGGCCTGCTCCGTTTCTGGCTCTTGTTCATGGCAGTATCACAGGTGATGCAGACGCCCTCTCACTGGAAATCCCGCGGGATGCGTTCAGACCAGGTCTTGTTCCCCGCCAGCTTCCGGTTCTGGTACAGCTTCCTCGTGATCGTCAGGGTGAAGAACTGCTCATCCGACTCGATGGCGATGCGCGTGCGCAGACGCAGGTTGTTGCCCGGGATGCGAAAGTGGTCCATCCGCGCGCCCGTGTACTTCGCGTGTTCGGGAGCTGAGTCCTTGACGGTCCAGCGATAGAACTCGGTGCTGTGAAAACGCTTGTCGTCAATGGCCCATGCATCGCCGATGCGCGTGGTGTAGATGGAGCGGCCGGTTTGTTTGTGCCGGTGCACGCCGGCTTTCGGCCCGCGCGAATGCAGTGTTTTGGCGTTGGGCGCCTCGTCGTAGCCCTCCGGCTTGGGCAGCACGGGCGGTGGCAGCGTGGCAGCGGGCGGCACGGGCAGCTCAAGCCAGGTGTCCGCGCCGGTGAACAAGGTTGTCCTGCCCTTGTACGGCGTCGGCCACGCCATGGGAAACTGCGCATTGGCCACGGACAGCCTGATGCGATGCCCCGGCTTGAACCGCCACGTCGTGAAATGAACCGCCGCCGTCAGCACAACCTGCTCGCCCGGCACGAGCGGCCGCGGGTCAAGGCGCGAAAGGCGCTGCGACGGGTTGATGAGCCCGCCGCTGACCAGCGTGGCCTTCCCAGCCGGGTTCACGTCCTCGAGCCGCACGGTCCATTGATACAGCGGCGCATCGGCCGCGACACGCAGACACACGCGGGGCATGCCGATGATCTCGATGGCTTCCTTGAGCTTCGACGAATCGTAGACAAGGCTGTGCCGGTCGTCCGGGCGCATGTCGGGCGTCTGCTCGCCCCACCAGCCGCCGGCTGCCATTCCCATGCCCGCGCGATACCTGAGGGTGTGCGCGTCTCCGCCCGCCGGCGCGGCAGTGTCGAGCCTGCGTTTCCCGGCAGGATACCAGCGGTTCAACGTGGTTCCCTCGATGGGCCACTTCGCATCGCAGCGCCAGTAACCGGGCACCTCCTTCATGTTGTCGGACGGCTTGTGCCCGTCGCGGACAAAGACCATGAGGCGCGGCTCGTCGAGGATGCCCGTGTCGATGCCTTTGAGCCAGTAGCCCCACCAGCGCAATGCCCGCTCGCGCCACTCATAGTTCGGGCCGGGCGCGCCATACTCGGGGTATGCATGGTTCCACGGGCCGACTTCGGCAATGACGGGCGCGGTAGAATGCACGCACACGTAGGGCAGGAAATCGCGATAGCCGTCAAGCAGGCCGGCAATGAGGTAGGCAGGGACATCGATCGGGTCATGAAAGCGCAGCGATTCCCTGCGCCAGAACTCGCCATCGCGCTGGTTGCGGAACCAGGTGATGAGCCACGGCAACTGCTCGAACCGGTTGGTGCGCCACGCTTCATCGAGAAGGTACTCCGGGCTGCGGGGCAATGCATTGTCTGTGTCCATCTGATGGGCATAGTAATCCATGTGCAGAACGCCGTCGATGTAGTGTACGTCATTGTAATACAAGTCCTGCGAGGCATGCACGGCGATGATCGCCTTGAGTGCCGGTGGCTTCCTGCGCGCGGTCATGAGCGAATTGAAGCCGCTCCACGATATGCCGTACATGCCGACGCTGCCGTTGCACCAGGGCATTTTCGAGAGCTGGTCGATGATCTCGACCGCGTCGGCGAGTTCGGCGTCCGAGTACTCGCGGTCCGGCAGCGGGCCTTCACTGCCGCCGGTGCCGCGCACATCCACACGGACAATGGCGAACCCGTGTTTGGCGAAGTACGAGCCGTACTCGTAGTCTCCGATGTAGAAAAAATCATCCTTGCGGTACGGAAGCAGCTCGAGAATGGCGGGAAAGGTTTCGCCCGCTGTCCTGGGGACAGGCTTGTAGTAGGTGACCGCGACGCGCACGCCGTCCGTCATGGTGAGCATGCCGGTTTCGACGGTGAACGTGTAGTTCGCCGATGTGGCGGCGCTGTGCAGCGGATGCTCAACGGCAGCAGTTCCGGCAGGAGCGGAGCGGGACATCAACACGGCAGCCGCACCCACAGCGAACGCGACGTGTCTTCCTCGTGTCATGGCACGCACCTCCATTTTTAGCACGTCACCACAAACACTCCCTTGCGACCAGTTAGCGCTCGCGCTTCACAAATCCGTTGCGCCGTCCAGCAACGGATTTGCCGAGGAGTTTCTGTTTCTGTTCCATGTAGTAGCAGTAATCCTCGAACGGCGCGTGGGGCAACATGTGATCAAGATGCGGGATGTACCCGCCGTCCTGCACCACGGGGCACACGCGGTCAAGTTCGCGGTCGATCGCATCCCGGCCTTTCGAAACACAGAACTTGTCCATGCCGCCGCGCATGGAAAACGCCTGGCCGTACTCCTTGCGCATCGCGACGACGTCCATGCCGGCAAATGCCTCGAACGGCCAGATGTGATTGATGCCGCCGCGAATCCAACCCGGGATC
>JAAYZF010000169.1 GCA_012514975.1 bacterium | reverse complement strand
TGGAGCAGGACGCTGAGTATTACCGGATGGCCTGCCTCGCCATACCAAGGCTTGCGGCGCTGGATGTCCCGGCTGAGCACTAAAGCCGGTATACCCACGCGCTTCTCAGCTTCTGGATGCCTTCACGGTGCAATGTCGCCGTTCGCGTGCCAAGTTCGCCGCGTGGATTGCGCCTGAAATCCCCGACGGCAACGTGCCCAAGATACACCTCTGTGAACGACATGGGCAGGCGCTCGGAAGCCGGCTCGGTCTCGGTGTCAATGTCGTAAACAAACACACACATCCATTGGTCGCGCGCACCGTGCGTGTCAACAGCACCGCCGGTCTTGCGTGTGGTCTTGATCTCAATGCCGTCTGTGCCGGCTCTGACGGCATTGTCAGCATAGCATCCTCGTACTACTAGATCGGGATGGCCGTTGAAATACTGGTTCTCCACCAGAACACGCGAGTGACGAGCCAGACTTGCCGTCAGCATGTCTGAAAGCACACCCGACATGATCGCAGGCCTCAGCATGTCATCAAGCCGCTGCATGCCCTTTTTCACCAGAAATGAGTTCACATCGTAGAAGAAATCGTACACGTCCTGCATCGCCATCTCTATGTCCTTCAGCCTCAGCTCGTATGGAAGCACGGCATTCGCGTTGAACTTCTCAGAACTGGCGGTGTTGCGAAAGAGTGGCATACATCCTCTCATCCTCTATGGTTTCTCTCTCTTCCTCACAATGTGACGAATGATTCTACAAAACCGTCTCCGCGGTGTCAAACAAGGCCAGCACGGCCTGGAATCCCATATATGGGCTCAATATGCGGCCAGGCTGCGCCATGATGGTGGCGGCATAAGGGCGCGCGTCGGCGGTAGGCCACAGCTCCAGTCGTGGCCGTACACGGCGTCAGCGTGTCAGCCCGACGCGCGTGTTCCGCGTGTAGATGTGACTGGAGCCACATCGTGCCCTGTGCGCCTACAGACGCGTGTCAGCCGCGTCAGCCCCTACATCGGGGTTTCAGGTACTCCGGCCGTTATTGACACGCAACGCCCCGAGCGCTATACTTATGCGTCACAACCAAGTGCGAACCGCCAGCCACCAACAGCAAGATGCCCTCCGCTCCGCAACAGCTCGCGCTCGACACCATCCTGTGCAATGACACGGACGGCATCGGTATCTGGTTGATCAATCCCATGGAATGGCGGATGATCGACCGGCTGGCCCATGTGCCGGAAGGGACCTACCAGACACAGCCTGTCGATACGTACCGCACAATGCTCGTCAACAGCGGATGCTGCATGGTCGACCAGTGGATTCCCGAGAATCCGTTGACCATGGGCGCCCACGGGTTTGAACGGAACACCGTCCGCTCGGCCACCACCGGCGCCGAACGCGTGGTGCTGGATGGCGTTCCCATCAACGACCCCGACGACGTCGCCGCGCATCTGGAACGCGTGGCATTCCCCGGCATCATGGACGCAATCAGGACGTTCGATGAAGATGCCTGCGTGCGCCGCATCATCGACAGCGAGGCGCACGTGCAGCGAATCCTCGGCCCCGAGCTGCTCAAGGCGCCGTACTGCCCCGCGTTTCCAACGCTGGCATACTACTCGTACGGCTACGCCAGCTATTTCATGGCGTACGCGTTGTACCCCGAGCTCATGGAACGCCATTTCTCGCTCCAGGCCGATTACGCCGTGCTCCGGAACCGGGCAATGGCACGCGCGATCATCGAGGGCGGGCTGCCGCCGTACCTGCGCCTCGATCACGACGTGGCTGACAGCCGCGGCACGCTGGTCGATGTCACGAGCCTCGACCGCATCTGGTTCCCGCACTTCGCACGCAGCATCGCGCCGCTGACGCGCGCGCACATCCGCATGATCTGGCACTGCGACGGCAATCTGATGGCAATGGTGCCGCGCCTGATCGATGCGGGCATCAAGGGATTCCAGGGCTTCCAGTATGAGTGCGGCATGGACTACGAGGCGATCTGCCGCATGAAGGCAAAAGATGGCGACGGGCTGCTCATCATCGGCGGCGTGTCCGTCACGCGCACGTTGCCGCACGGCACGCCCGATGATGTGCGCAGGGAGCTGCGCTGGCTGGTGGATGCCGGGCCGAAGCGCGGCCTGTTTCTTGGCGCAAGCAGTTCGATCGCGCCCGGGGTGCCGTGGGAGAACCTGCGGGCGCTCGTCGAAGGTTTCCGGCACTACCGCGCCCGCGGCCGCGGGGGGCTTGACAAACCGCGGAACTAATACTAGAATAGTAACAGTTTGCGGCGCGCGCCGCCCTAACAGCACAGGAGCACCACATGAAAACACGCACCATCAGGCCCAATGTCCACTGGCTCGGCGCCGTCGACTGGGACCGCCGGCTCTTCGACTCGCTCATACCGCTGCCCGACGGCACGAGCTACAACGCCTACCTCGTCGCCGGCTCGGAGAAAACGGCGCTGCTCGACACAGTCGACCCGCCCATGTGGGAGGTGCTCGAGCGCCAGCTCCGCGAGGTGCCCCGCCTCGATTATCTCGTCGCGCATCATGCCGAGCAGGATCATTCGGGCTCGATCCCGCGGGTGCTCGAGAAGTATCCGGACGCCGTGGTCATCTGCTCGACAAAGGCCAAGTCCATGCTTGTCGACCTGCTCTGCATTCCCGAGGCGCGCGTCCGCACGGTCGCGGACGGAGAGACCCTGTCACTCGGCGGCAAGACGCTCGAATTCATCTACACGCCCTGGGTGCACTGGCCGGAGACGATGGTGACGTACCTGCGCGAGGACCGCATGCTGTTCAGTTGCGACTTTTTCGGCTCGCACCTGGCGACGACGGACCTGTACGTGACGGACGAGGGCCGCGTGTACGAGGCGGCAAAGCGGTACTATGCCGAGATCATGATGCCGTTCCGCACCATCATCCGGAAGAATCTCGACAAGGTGGAGGCAAAGCAGATCGACGTGATCGCCCCGAGCCACGGCCCGATGTACAACCGGCCCGCGTTCATCATCGACGCGTATCGCGACTGGACGGGCGAGAAGTGCAAGAACGAGCTCGTTCTCGTGTACATCTCGATGCATGGCAGCGTGCGCACGATGGTGGAGTACTTTGTCAGCGCGCTCGCCGAGCGGCGTGTCACGGTGCATCTGTTCAATCTCGCAGTGACGGACATCGGGAAGCTTGCCATCGCGCTTGTGGACGCGGCGACCCTTGTGGTCGGCACGCCGACGGTGCATGTGGGGCCGCATCCGCTCATCTTCCACGCGACAGCGCTGGCCAATGCGCTGCGGCCGAAGGTGAAGTACGCATCCGTCATCGGCTCGTATGGCTGGAGCACCAAGGCCATCGAAACCATTGCCGGCCTGATCCCGAGTCTGAAGGTGGAGATTCTGCCCACGGTGCTGTGCAAGGGCTTTCCGCGCGAGACGGATTTTGCGGCGCTGGACGCGCTGGCCGGCGTGGTGGCGGAGAAGCACGCCGCGTTGTAGACGCGGACTGGCATTCCGCGCGCGCCGAACGCCGTGCAGCGTCTGCAGCGGCGCGGCCGGGCACAGGCACGGCGGCTCATGGCCGGC
>JAAYZF010000019.1 GCA_012514975.1 bacterium | reverse complement strand
TACCTCTATGGCAGGCTGTACCGCGATGCGTCTGATGTGCTCGACTACGCGGGTATCGACGGCTACTATGGCACGTGGGATCCGGGCACGCCGCAGACGTGGGCTGAGCGGATTGGCCTGCTGCATGAGTTTACGGGAAAGCCGGTGCTCGTGAATGAATGGGGCTTCGCCTCGCGCGGCGAACTGATGCGCGAAGGCGAGCTGCCGCCCGGCGCACCCAACTGCCAGGCGAAGAAGTGGAAGTTCACATGGGGCGAAGGGCACACGCCGAACGGGCAGGCGGAATTTGTGCGCCAGACGTTCAACGCATTTCGTGCGCGACGGAGCGAGATGCTGGGCCTGTTTTTCTACCGGTGGGAGGATCAGCAGAAATGCTGGCAGTGCGGCGAGCCCGATTGCCCGGTCGAGACGGCATGGGGATTGGTCGACCGCGATGGCAGGCCGAAACCGTCGTTCGACGCGTTCCGCAGGGGCGTCGAGGCGCTGGCGTAGCGCAGCAGAGCCTTGTGGATGCGATTGCCCGGCGCGCCGTTTCTTGGTATACTATGGCGAGTTGTCTTGTGTGCGGTGCACCGGCGCTGCGTATCGTAGAGTGAGGTGTCATGAAACACTTGATCATCGTCACACTGGCGCTTGGCGCTGCGGTGTGCTGCGCTGACAGTGCGACGGATGCGCTTGCGGCGCATCTGCTGAGCCTGAGCGGCGTGTCGAACGGTCTATGCGTCGTCGGCACTGCGGGAGACCTTGCCCCTGCGATCGCGCAGCGCAGTGCGTGCCTCGTAGTCGGCCACGAAAGCGACCCGGCCCAGCTCGCCGCCGCGCGTGCGGCAGCGGAGACGGCCGGCACGCTGGGCAGGAACCTCTACATTGCGCAGGGTTCGGCGACGAACATGGCGCTCGCCGAGGACTATGCGAATCTCCTGCTTATCTCTGACTTGACGGACAGCCGGCTGGACATGGATGTCCGCGGCGAGGTTGCACGCGTGCTCGCTCCGTACGGCGGCAAGGCGGTGGTCGGCCACGCTGTTTCCGCGCCCGGTGCGCTCGGCGAGGCGGCGCTGAGCAACTGGGCCGCCCAACTGCCGGCCGCCAACTGCTCGTTCGCGATAGTGAGTGACGCGGTCGGGCTCTGGGCAGTGATCACCAGGGGCGCGCTGCCCGGTGGCGACGACTGGGGCCACTGGTATCACGAGCCGGACAACAATCCGATGTCGCGGGACACGGCGCTGTCAGCGCCCTTCTTTGCGAAGTGGTTTGGGAAGCGGTACCAAGAAACGCCGTTTGAGATTCATGTGTGCGCCGGCGGCCGGCTGTTCTCAGCCAACGCCGGCACGGACCGGCGGCCGGGAGGCGAGCCATACGAGCTGGTGGCGCGCAGCGCGCAGAACGGGAGTGTGCTGTGGAAGCGCCCGCTGTCGGCGGGATTTGGCGAACAGAGCTCGCTGATGGTGGCGACGGCGTCGCGGCTCTATGCAGCCGTGTTCACCAACGTCGTGTGCTTCGACGCCGCGTACGGTACAACGGTCGCGCAGTTCAGCCCCCTCTCACAACAAATGAGAGTCCTGTGGATCGCGGTGGAGGGCGACACGCTGTACGCGCTCGGCCGCGTTGTCCAGGCGGGAAACACCAACAGCGAGATCGCAGCGTACAACACCGTGGCGAGCACGACCGTGTGGCGCTATTCGTATGCCGGTTTCATCGATCCGCGCATGACGGCCATGGCGGGCGGGAACCTGTACTTCTACACCGGCAGCCGCCAGGCAGGGTGCCTGCGCACAGCGAGCGGCGCGCTTGGCTGGCTCGTGCAGGACACCTCGCCGCTCTCCGGCAGCACATGGAGTCTGGTGAACTACGCGTCGTCCATCTGCACCTCAAACGCCTTCTACGTCTTCCCCAAAGAGAACAGCAGAGTGGTTGCATACGCCGCAACGGACGGCCATGTGCTCTGGCAGACGAACCGGTTTTCGGACTGGTGGCTGCTTGTGGACGGGAAGCTGCGTACACAGGGCAGCCTTGCGTTTGATGCAACGAGCGGGGCGCAGAGCACGGTGCCGTCATTCAGCGGCAGCATCTGCGGGCACTACAGCGGCTCGCCCGAGGCGTTCTACAGCCAGTCCGGCCGCGCGTTCGACCGGACGAAGAACGTGCGCGTGCTCACCATTGGCGACAACAACGGGATGGTCAAATCGGGCTGCGGTTCGGGCAACTATGTCGCGGACGGCCTGTTCCTGAGCTTTCCGCATTCGTGCTGGTGCACGTACGAGGCGCGCGGCTATGTTGCGCAGTGCCCGGAGACGAACGCGGCGGCAGTGATGCGCGAGCAGGGCCCGCGCGTGGAAGTCGGTGCGGGCGGCACGGGCGTCGGCACCCCGCTTCCCGTTGACAACCTTGACTGGTGGACGTACCGGGCCAACAACGCGCGCTCAGGCTCGACAGCCGCAACCGTGCCTGCGGCCGTACACCTGCTGTGGCAGTACACGCCGCCCGTGCTGTACAAGACGTTCCCGACCGACATCGGTTCGGATGACGCGGATGAGGCGCCGTGTCCGGCTGCCGCGGCGGGCGGGATCGTTGCGTTCGGCGGTTCGGACGGCATTGTGCGCTGCATCAACGCGGGCACGGGATCGCAGATGTGGTCGTACGCGACGGGCGGGCGCATCATGGCGGCGCCGACGATCCGGCACGGCCGCGTGTATGTGGGCTCGGCCGACGGCCACGCGTACTGCTTCGAGGCGGTGACGGGGCGTTTCCTCTGGCGGTTCCGCAGTGCGGCGATGGCGCGGTCGATCATGGTATACGGCCACTTGATGGGTTCCTGGCCGGTGAACGGCGGGATCACCGTGCACGACGGGCTCGCCTACTTCAGCGCGGGTGTGCTTGATCACAACGACGTGTTCGCCTTCGCGCTCGACGCGGTCAACGGCACACCGGCGCGCCAGTGGCTCGACATCGGCAACTGGAACACGGTGCAACACCGCGGCGCGGCATCGTACGGCCACATGGCCGTGGTGGGCGGCCGAGTGTGGATGCGCGGCGGCAATGCGCCCATGCCCATTTTCGACTGCGCGACAGGCATTGCCACGCAGCACATCTCGCTGACCGAATGGCTGCGCGCGTATGACGCCCAGAGACGCTTCGGCTATGCGACCAACCGCGGCAAGGATATTGGCGTGATCGGGGACCGGCACCTCGTGTACGGCGGGCGGCTGCTGTATATCGACCAGTCGGACCGGAGCATGGTGTGGCAGGGCGGGCGGTTCTGTTTCATCGGCGTGGACGCGCAGGGAAAGGCGCGTTTCCCGGAGGTGCACTGCATGGACAACTCGGCGATCCCGCCCGTGTGGGATGGCGCGCAGTGCATTGTTGCCAGAAGCGGGAACTACAACAATCTCGAGTGCTGGAGCACGGCGAGCCTGACATCCTTCATCGACAGTGTCATCGAGGCGAACAAGAGCAATCCGTCGACGCCGTACTACGCCTACACGAACGTGCCTGCATCGGTGCGCATCTGGGGGCCGCAATCGCGTCAGATGAACGCCGTGGCGCTTGCGGGCAACGCGGTCATCGTGGCATACACCAAGGGCGCGCCGTCGTACGGCAACTGGTACGTCACGGCACTTGACCGTGCAAACGGCGGGGCGCTGTGGGAATATCAGCTTCCGGCCGAGCCGATCTTTGACGGCATCACCATCGACAGAAATGGGACGGTCATCGTCATGCTCCGCAACGGTCGCGTGGCGGCCTACGGCAACCTGGCGCTGCGCATCGCGACGCCTTCCGTGCTGCCGCCGGCCGGGGTGGGGACGCAGTACTCGATGGCGCTGCAGGCCGTCGGCGGCGCGGCGCCATACACGTGGAGTCTTCAGGGCGGCTCGCTGCCGAACGGGCTCGATCTTGGCAGCAATGGCGTGGTCAGCGGCATTCCCGTCACCATGCAGAGCAACACCTTCACGGCGCGGGTCACCGATGCCGTGCTGGCGGACGCGGCGCAGACGTTCATGATCGACGTGACGCCGGAGCCCGTGCAGTTTGCAGCATGGGTGCTGGCGGCGTTGACGCTCGTTACAGCGCGAAAACGCATGTGACAGCAACCAGACAAGAGCCAGGGAAGTGCAACCTAGAGGAGGCCTTTGCGTTCGAGCAGCGCCTGGATTTTGATCGTGTTGTCGAGCAGGCGGCTGACCGATTCATTCCGGTTGAACGAGTCGATGTAGAGCGCGATGAAGCGCGATGTGTCGACTGAGACATACCACTCCGACGCGAGCGCATCGGGCCGCACGTACGTGGCGTTCGAGCCGTAGACGCGGTTGATGACGCCGTTGCGGTATGCTTCCTCGAAGCGCTCGATGCCGCTGGTGAAGAGGGCGAAGGTGCAGACGATGAAGATGCGCTGCGCGCCGCGTTCCTTCAGCGTTGTCGCCACATCGATCACCGTGTCGCCCGAGGCGAGAATGTCATCGACGATCATGGCGTCCTTGCCCGCGACGTCGCCGCCGAGGAAGCGGTGTTCGGCGACGGGATTGCGGCCATCGACGATGCGCGAGAGGTCGCGCAGCTTGTAGAACGCGGTCAGCTCGGTCTGGAGATGTTCGGCGAAATAGCGGCAGCGTTCGAGCCCGCCGAGGTCGGGGCTCGTGACGATCAGGTCCTTGCCGACACGGAAGCCGGATTCGGTATTGACGATGGCCTTGATCTGCTGGTAGTTCGCGTGGAGGTTCTCGAAGCCGTAGTTGGGGACGGCGTTCTGGACGTGCGAGTTGTGCGCGTCGATGGTCATGATGTTGGACACGCCCATGCGGACGAGCTCCTGCAATGCGAGCGCGCAGTCGAGCGATTCGCGGCCGGAAATCTTGTGCTGGCGGCCTTCGTAGAGCAGGGGCATGATGACGTTGACGCGCTGGCCGAAACCGCGCGCGGCGGAGATGAGGCGCTTGAGGTCCTGGAAATGCTCGTCCGGGCTCATCGTCACCGTCTGGCCATTGCGCTGGTAGGTGATGCCCCAGTTGTTGATGTCAGTGACCAGGTAGAGGTCAAACCCCCGGATTGACTCAAGGATGGCCGCCTTGCCTTCGCCATTGCTGAACCGTGGGCAGGCGGAGTCGATGAGATAGGACTCGCGGATGAAGCCGGGGCAGTTCTCGTACAGCGCGCAGCGCGTGAGAAGATGCTGGCGCTCGGCCTTGAGCTGCTTGTCAATCCGCTCGGCCAGTGCGCGGCCGCCGGGGGTGGCTATGATGCCTACCGGTGCGATGGGCATCTGGAGGAAATCGTTGCAGGGCCTGCGGGGCTTTCGTCGTGTCTCGCTCATAAACGCGTGAATCCTGCGTGTTTCTCGGTGATGGCCTATTGTAGCAAGACGGGGCGGAATTTACAATGCGGCCTGTGTACGCGCACAAGCAGCAGCAATGCGGCAGCGCCCGCCGCGGCGGGTTCGGGGATGACCGCGGCGAGGTTGTCCATGCCCAGCACCCCGGCAATGGAGTCCCCGAGCCACGCGGGGCCGCCCTGGCTGGACAGGATGCGCAGTTCGGTGACATTCGAAAGCACGACGGCAAGCGGTTGCGCGCCCTCGACAACGGAAAGGCCCGCCTCGTCAACCGGAAGGGACACGGCGTGCCACGCGCTGTCGTTGCTTATGACGACGGGCAGCGTCGAGCCGTACCGCGTCCCCGCCCCTTCGATCGCGATGCGCATGTGCAGTGTCGCGCCGCCGAGGTTCGCCATGTCAGCCGTCAGGAGCGCGACGCCCGCGGTGGCGTAGTTGCCCGCCCATTGCGCCGTGTTGAACATGACCATCCTGCTGCCGGCGCCGAAGGTGCCGGAGGACGTGTTGCCGAGGTAGTTGTCGTTCGTGCCCGCCGGCCCGCCCGAGGCGACATTGACGGGCGGATTGGGGCTCGCGACTCCCTCACTCCAGCCCATGGTGGTGCCGTCCTCGAAGTCATCAACCTGATCGAGTGTAACGGCAACTGAGGAAAGAGCAAGAAGCACGGCGCATGCGGCGGCTGCTGCTGGCGCATTCATGGTGTGACCTCGGCGGTGTTACGCGTGCGGAACGAGCTGTGCAGCCATAGTATACCATACCGGGCGCGGCGCATCAAACGCCTCCAGGCCGGAACGAGGACGCCGGCCGCAAGGGCCGGCGTCCAGTGTGCTTCCTCCTGGTCGCACTGGCATGTCATCACGTGGGCGTGCCGGCAGTGGCGGGCTCGGATGCGCGCTGGGCGGCGACAGCCGCGGCCTCCTCGTCGCCGGCGATGCCAAGCGTTTCGAGATGATGCTCGATGACCTCGCCGATCTCGGCGACGAGGGACGGGACATAGCGGCCATTCTTGAAATATCCGCCGTTCGGGTCGAAGATGCACTTGAGCTCCTCGACAAGGAACGACGGGTTGCGCGTGCGGCGGAAGACGGCGGAGATGAGGCGCGTCATGGCCACCATCCAGCTGAAGTGCTGGAGGTTCTTGCTGTTGATGAAGATCTCGAACGGCCTGCGCACGTTGTCCGGCTCGATGATGTCGTTGATCGTGATGTAGAGCGCCTGGGCCGAGAGGGGCGTCTTGATCTTGTACGTGACGCCATGGAGCTCGATCGGGCGGCCGACGACCTGCTCGGGGTCTTCCGCCTCGGCGAGCGGCTGCTTCTTTTCCTCCTCCTTGCGCACGAGCACGCCCGCGATGGCGTCGCTGGGACGGAAGGTTGTGCACCCCTTCAGCCCCTTCTCATAGGCGTACATGTAGATTTCCTGGAACTCCTCGAAGGGGAAATCCCGCGGCACGTTGACGGTCTTCGAGATCGAGCTGTCGACATGGTGCTGGAGGGCGGCCTGCATGTCGACGTGCTCGTGCGGCGAGATGTCGTCGGTGGTGACGAAGGAGGGCGGCAGTCTCTTCGGGTCGTGGTCGGGGAACTGCTCGCGGTATCTCCTGTATGCGTAGTCCACGACTTCCTGCTCGGTCATCTCATCGCCATAGCCCGTGCGGACGCGGCGCGTATACGACAGGGCGAAGATGGGTTCGAGGCCGCTGGAGACATTGCCGGCATAGAGCGAGATGGTGCCCGTGGGCGCAACTGAAGTGAGGTGCGAGTTGCGGATGCCGTGCTTGAGTATGCCGTCACGGATGTCCTCGGGAAGGCGGGAGACGAAGGCGCCGCGGACGTGCTTCTCACGGTCCAGATGCTGGAACGGCCCCTTTTCCTTTGCGAGTTCGATTGACGCGCGGTACGCCGAGTGCGTGATGGTGCGCATGATGTTCCCGGCGGTCTCGATCGACTCGGGCGAGCCGTAACGCATGCCGAGGAACACCAGCGCGTCCGCCAGGCCCGTGACGCCGATGCCCATGCGGCGCTTCTGCATGGCCTGGTCGCGCTGCTGTTCGAGCGGATAGTTCGAGATGTCGATCGTGTTGTCCAGCATGCGGACCGCCACGGCGACGGTCTGCTCGATGGCCTTGTACTCGACGGCGGCCTTTGACGTGAAGGGATGGGAGACGAAGCGGGTGAGGTTGACCGAGCCAAGAAGGCAGGCGCCGAAGGGCGGGAGGGGCTGCTCGCCGCACGGGTTCGTCGCGCGGATGTCCTCGCAGTAATACATGTTGTTCAGCTCATTGATCCGGTCAATGAGAATGAACCCGGGCTCGGCATAGTCGTATGTCGAGCGCATGATCTTCTCCCACAGGTCGCGCGCGCGGACGGTCTTGTAGACCTTGTGGTCGAACGTCAGGTCCCAGCGGCCATCTGCTTTGACCGCCTCGACGAACTCGTTGGTGATCGCGACGGAGAGGTTGAACATCTGGAGGGATTTCCCGTCGCGCTTGGCCATGATGAATTCCTCGACGTCGGGATGGCGGACGGAGAGGACGGCCATCTGTGCCCCGCGGCGCTGGCCGGCGCTCATGATCGTGCGGCACGTCGCGTCGAACACGCGCATGTAGCTCACAGGCCCGGATGCGCTGGCGTGGACACCGCGGATGAACGCGCCCTTGGGACGGATCGTGGAGAAATCGAACCCGACGCCGCCGCCCTGCTTCTGCGTGAGCGCGGCGTTGCGCACGGTCTCGAAGATGCCCTCGATCGAGTCGTCAATCCTGTTCAACACATAGCAGTTGAACATGGTGACGCGCTTGCGCGCCGTGCCGGCGTTGGCCACAATGCGCCCGCCCGGCAGGAAACGGTAGTCGGCCAGGCAGTCGTAGAAGTGCTTCTCCCAGCGCTCCCGGTCGCGCTCGTAGATGGCGAGCCCACGGGCGACGCGACGCCACGTGTCCTCGACAGTGGCGTCAAGGGGGGTGCCATCCTCGGCACGGTAGCGGTACTTCATGTCCCAAATCTGCCATTGAATGTCGGGAATGTTCTCCGTGCTCATGCTCCTCCAACAAGTTCCCCCACTGAAAGCCAAAAAAACCGCAAAAATCTAAACGAGTTACGCACTCGAAAAACAATCTGTAGAATCATGCCTTCATCCGAAACACCAAATATACGATTCACTATAGCACAACAAAACCTGATTTGCAACACGACTGTCACGGCACGATTCCATCCGAACTTCAGAAGTCATCTAAACTGCTTGTAACAAGTGGGTTAGACAGGAACAGAGGGCGTGAATGACCACGCATGTTGTATGAGATGCATCGGACGAACGCAACCTGTTGAAAAAGAGGATGTTACGGGATGCCCGGAGATAAGAACCTCGAGAAATAAAGGGAAAAGACACTGCGCGATTTCAGACAAGCAACGATGCATCACCGTATGAGTAGAACCGGTAGCGCGTTCGCACTGCTTCATCGTATACTGTGCGCCATGCGTCGCCGATCCACGCAGCCACGAGCATCAGCAATGTCGATCGTGGCAGATGGAAATTCGTGATCAGGCCGTCGATCGCGCGCACACGCCGTGGCGGATGGATGAAGATGCGCGTTTCACCCGAGCGCGGCGTGAACATCCCTTCGTCATCAACGCACGTTTCGAGCACGCGGAGCGACGTGGTGCCGACGGCGATGATGCGGCCGCCGCGCGCGCGCGTCTCGTTGAGCGCCCGTGCCGTCTGGTCTGTCAATGCAAAGCGTTCGGCGTGCATCGCATGCTCGCGCAGGTCGTGCGCCTTCACCGGCTGGAAGGTGCCGATGCCCACGTCAAGGTTGAGCGGCAGCACGCGGCAGCCGGCCCCGCGCACGCGCTCAAGCAGCTCAGGCGTGAAATGCAGTCCGGCTGTTGGCGCGGCAATGGCTTCACCCGTCGCCGCGTAGACTGTCTGATAGCGCTCGCGGTCCCCGGCAACCGACGGGCCCGCGGGCCGTTCGATGTAGGGAGGCAGCGGCATCGCGCCATGTGTGTCCAGCAACGCGCGAAACGTCTCGCTGTCGCACGTGCACTCAATCAGCCGCTGGCCGTCAGGCAGGATGGCGGCGACGGAACACCGGACATCTGACATTCGGCATTTGATATCTGATATTTGATACCTGGGATCGGACGTCTGCCCTTGCCCGCCCACCCGTTGTCCGCTGTCACGTTGACCGTTGCCCGTTGCCCCTTGGCCCTTGGCCCTTGGCCCTTGATCCTTGGTCTCTTCGCCCGGGCCCTCGATGATGAGCGTGACACCGGGTCTGCAGCTCCTGCCCGGTCTGACGAGCGCCTTCCACAGGCGCGCACCCGCGCGTTCAGTGAGCAGCAGCTCGATGCGCGTTCCCGTGTCGGCGCGCCGGGCGAAGAGGCGGGCGGGGATGACGCGGCACGTGTTGAGCACGAGGGCATCGCCGGCGCGGAGAAGCGTGGGCAGGTCGCGGAACAGATGGTGCCCGATGGCGCCGGTGCTGCGCGTGTATACAAGAAGCCTGCTTTCATCCCGCCTCGCGGCAGGATGCTGCGCAATCAGCACACGCGGCAGCCCGTAGTCGTATGCCCTGACATCCCACCAGGGGAGTTCATTGCCTTGTTGCATCTCTCCGGCAGGCCAAGGGATTCAGCGCGCCAGTACGGCGCCGGGATAGTAGTAACTGAGAATGTCCGTGTAGGACTTGCCCGTGTCCGCCATGCCCCGGCTGCCCCACTGGCACATGCCGACGCCGTGGCCCCAGCCGCGGCCCCAGAACAGCAGGCGGTCGCCCGTCATGCGTACGCTGAAGAGCGTGGACCTGACATTGTCATACCCGAGAATCCGGCGTACGTCCTCACCGCGAATGTCGAGGGACGTCGTGCGTGTCGAGAACCGGAGTTTCGCGACACGCCCTTCGGCGGTGCGCTCGGACGGGCTGACGGAGATGATCATGCCGCTGCCGATCGGCCTGCCGTCACGCTTCAGCTTCTCGGCTGCGTTTGCCGCGGACACGGAATACGACCACGAGAAGTGCGGCGACCTGCGGCAGTACGAGCACGAAACCGGCGGGGGATAGTCGGCCATCTCGGGAAACACGGTCGATGCGCGCGTTGTGTACCCGCCGCAGCAGGTGTAGAAATACGTGCAGAACACGCTGCCGTGATACGTAAGCAGCTCGCCCTCGGTGTCGAGCACCGCCTTGGTCGTGCGCGCATCCTCAGCGCCCGCCCCGCCGTAGAGTTGATGCGTCGGCGCCACTATGTCATAGTCCCTGCCACCATACTGCTTCGTATGGTACACCGCGAACGTGCGCGCCGCGACTGCCTGCGCCTGCAGTGCCGCCTCCGGCCACGATGGGAAAGTCTCCTTCGGCACCACGCCCGCGAGGTACTCCTCGAGCGGCAGCGTGTTGACGGCTGTCAGCGTGCCGCTCTGATTCGCCAGCACGGTCGCGCGGCCCCGGTACGTCGTTCCATCTATCACCAGCGACTCGGGCATGTCAGGCACAAACGTTATGCGCTGGCAGTGTGCAGGCTGTCCATTGAAGTACAGCAGCCCTGCCGTATCGCGCGTGATCACCGTCCTGGGCAGCGTTGCCACCCGCTTCGTCGCCGCGCGACCGCCCTCCGCGTATGCAGTGCACGGCCCGCCTACCGATACCGCCACCGAGTGCGCCGATCTCGCGACGGCAACACGAATCAGCCTTGGCGCAACCGGCGCCTTTACCATGTCGCCAATGCCGCCCGGCAGGATGCCGCGCATGGAGGTGCAGCCTTGAAGCAGCACTGCCGCCACGACCATCTGCAGTTCGCGTTTCATTGCGAGCATGATACAGGAATCGCACGCAAAAAACAACTGCGCAATGAGAAGCTAATGAGAAGGGCTTGCATTTAGCAGGGGATTATGGTATACTTGTTCAATGGGTTGTGCTTGGTCGGCTTGCAGTTGGCCTCGTCTCTGAGGCCCGTGCACAGTGTCATCCAGACCAGTTGTTGCTGTGGTTCACAGTTATGGGGACGGTGAACCAAGTCAGGCGCAAGGCCAGAGTGTGGGGTCTGTAGCCTGTCCAACTGGCGGTGCTCACGGAGCCCAATATTCTTGCGAGACAGTGCAGTTGCAGTGCCGTTGGGGCGGCATCTGGAACGGTCGATGGAGTGCTGTATCCACCGGGCGTTTTGGAAAGCCGGCTTAACTACCACCACCAGTCACAATGAGTCTACATCTATCCGCAGTCGCGGGGGCGGTCACACTCTACCTGTCCACAGCCTTCGCGCAGCACGTCCCCACACTGACGCGCTCAGGTTTCGTTTCCGCCTCGGGCTTGGTTCCGCGCGGTGCACACATCGCGTCCGGGTGGACGGCAGGATTCCCTTTCAATGGCTTCGCCGAGTCGCTGGATGGCGATGTCGGGCTCTATGTGGAATACTGGTGCCGCCAGTTCTATGCGGGCCCGCCTCCTGCGCCGACGCTCCAATCGCCGATCGCACTTCTTCCGGGCCAGAGCGGCCACTACTACTGCGCCGAGTTCCCATCGCAGCTCATCGGCGGCAAGTCGCCGCTCGTCACGTATCCGTACCACAGTTACGTCATCGCCTTCACCAACGGCGTTCAGCTCTCCGCCGGCTCCGTCAACCAGGATGCCCAATACAGCCACTGGTCCCTTCTGCTTGATCTGCGTGAAGGAGAAACGGTTACCGTTGCCCTCGCGAGCAGCAATGTGTTTGGCTTCTCACCTGACGTAACGGTCATCACCATCGAGCAGATCCCCGAGCCGATGGCAGTCATCGGCTTGATGTGTGCAGCCGCACTGCTCGCGTGTCGTTCGCGCAGGGCGCGGCCCCGCACCCTCTCGCGCGTGCGCACGCGCGGATATATGGTGACCGGGATTCTCTTGCTGGCCGCAGTTGTCACGACCACTGCCCTCGCCGCGCCTGATTTCCCGCGAGTTCCGGAGACTCCGGGCCCGCGCCTCGGCGGCACACCCAGAGCCGTGGGTAGTGACACACCAAGCGATGCACTCGTCAACTACCAGGGCGTCGTTGAGATCGAGGGTGGCGCCTACACCGGTGCCGGCTACTTCAAATTCGCGCTGGCTGACCCAGACGGCGAGTCCAACGTCTGGGCGAACGATAGCACGCCTGCTGGCCAGCCTGGCCACCCGGTTCCGCTTTCCGTCAGCAACGGATTCTTTGCCGCCACGCTCGGCAAAGAGCCGCTCATGGATTTCATTCCCCGCGCGATCTTCGAGCCTGGCACCAACCTCTATCTCTTTGTGTGGTTCTCCCGACTGCCGACAGGCACGTACTTCCAACTCGGGCCGCAACAGTTGCTCCCTGTGCCCATGGCCATCAATGCCGACTTGCTTGACGGCTACCACTACAATGACATCATCGCTACGTCGACAACATCCCTCTATACCTATGTCGATG
The DNA here is from genome assembly GCA_012514975.1 of bacterium. GTDB lineage: Bacteria > Auribacterota > UBA3054 > UBA3054 > JAAYZF01 > JAAYZF01. The sequence continues at coordinate 745 of JAAYZF010000019.1, read as the reverse complement.
CGGCCACAAACGCCATAACCCTTACACCCGGGCCGACGGGTCCCACTGGCGCGACCGGCCGGCGAGGCTCCAAAGGCGATCAAGGCGAGCAAGGCCCGACCGGCGCTACAGGTGCTGACGGTCTTGCAGGCGCAACCGGCGCAACTGGCGCTGATGGTGCAACCGGTGCCACTGGCGTCACCGGTGTCACCGGCCGGCGAGGTCCCAAAGGCGACCAGGGCGAGCAAGGCCCGGCTGGCGCAACCGGCGCTGATGGCGTTGCAGGTGCAACCGGCGCAACCGGCGTCACCGGCGTTACCGGTGTCACCGGTGTCACCGGTGTCACCGGCCGGCAAGGTCCCAAAGGCGATCAAGGCGAACAAGGTCCAACCGGCGCGACCGGTGCTGATGGCGTCGCAGGTGCAACCGGTGCAACCGGCGCAACTGGCGAGACCGGTCCGCAAGGTGTGAAAGGCGACCAAGGCGAGCAAGGCCCGGCTGGCGCAACCGGCGCTGATGGCGTTGCAGGTGCAACCGGCGCAACCGGCGTCACCGGCGTTACCGGTGTCACCGGCCGGCAAGGTCCCAAAGGCGATCAAGGCGAACAAGGCCCGACCGGCGCGACCGGTGCTGATGGTGTCGCAGGTGCAACCGGCGCGACCGGTGCGACCGGTGCTGATGGCGTCGCAGGTGCAACCGGCGAAACCGGCGCGACTGGCGAGATCGGTCCGCAAGGTGACAAGGGCGACCAGGGCGAGCAAGGCCC
>JAAYZF010000018.1 GCA_012514975.1 bacterium | reverse complement strand
GACACCCGCACCGGATCGCCGTGCCGGATGCTTCGCGTTTCGGCATCCGCTGGCGAGATCAACACGAACTGCTCGCCCTGGCCTTTGATCTTGTGCGGCTCGTTCGCGTAGCACGAGTTGAGGAAGCCGTGACTCTTGGGCGTGACGATGTTTAGCGGATACTTCTTGGCGAGTTCGGGATCGGTTTCCTCCGTCTCGCGCATCGCGACGTAGCCGGGCAGCGGATCGACGGGCGAGCCGTCCTGGTCGCCGTCGTACATGGCGCGGAAGGGTCCTGCGACGAACTTCTTCATGTCGTCGGGCAGCAGCACTTCCACTTTGCCCGAAGGCGTCGGGAAGTTGCCCTCCGCGTGTGGCGCGCGCGTATCGGCGGAGCCCACGTCGATTTTATAGAAGCCGTGCTCCTTGAAGTAGTCCATGTCGACGCCGCCCATCTTGGGATCGTCCCAGTTGATGTAGGCGGCGCAAAGCTCGCTGTCGGTCATTTTGAAGACCGGATCGTCGAAGCCCATTTCCGCCGCGAGCAGGCGCCAGAGATCGCTCGTCGGCTTGCACTCGCCGGGCGGATCGACGGCCTTCTCGTTGTACGTGAGGTAGAACGTGCCCCACGACCACATCATGTCTTCGGCTTCGCCTGCCATGGCCGAGGGCAGTATGATGTCGGCATACTTCGCCGTGTCCGTGATGAAATGCTCGGCGGCGACGGTGAACAGGTCTTCCCGCTGCAAACCGCGGACGATCTTGTTCGTCTCGGGCGATTGGCTCACCGGATTGGTGCAGAACACGAACAGGGATTTGATCGGCGGATCGAGATCCATCTCGCCCAAGAGCGCTTGCCCGAGCCGCAGATTGTTGACTGCGCGCGTGCCGGGCTTGATGAAGTCGGGCCGCGCCGCCTTCGCCCAATCGACCGGGAAATCCCACAGCGGGATCTGCAACATGCCCCCGCCCACGTGGCGCCATGAACCCGCCAGCGCCGGCAATGCATAGATCGCGCGCGACGCCTGCGCCCCACCCGCCGAGCGCTCGATGGCCACGCCGATGCGGATTGCGGACGGCTGCGACGTCGCGAATTCATAAGCGAACTTTTTCACGTCTTCCGCTTTGACGCCCGTCACGCGCTCCACGTAGTCCGGCGTGAAGTCCGCCGCGCGCGCCTTGAGCTCGGGGAAGCCGTGCACGTGCTTGTCCACGTAGTCCTGGTCGACCAGGCCCTGCGCGATCATCGAATTGATGATGCCGAGCGCGAGCGCCCCGTCCGTGCCGGGCCGCGGCATGATGTGCCAGTCCGCGCCCTTCGCCGTCCGCGAGCGATAGGGATCGACGACGACGATCTTCGCACCGCGCTTCTGCGCTTCGAGGATGAACGGCCAGTGATGCAGGTTGGTCGAGATCGTATTGCAGGCCCAGATGACGATGAACTTCGAATGCACGAAGCTTTCGGGATCGACGCCGCCCGTCGGCCCGTGTGTCATCAGCCATGCCGTCGACGAGCCGGAGGTGCAGAACGTCTTCTCGTTCACCGTCGTGCCGAGCCGGTTGAAGAAGGGATCGCCCGAGTTGATGCCCTGCACGAGGCCCATGTTGCCGAGGTAGCTATAGGGCATGATGGCTTGAGAGCCGTACGCGGCGATGATCTCGCGCCACTTCTCGCCGATGGTCTTGATCGCCTCGTCCCAGGTGATGCGCTCGAAGGTGTTGCCGCCGTTCGGGCCGCTGCCTTTGGGGCCGACGCGGCGCAGCGGATACATCAGCCGGTCGGGGTTGGCGTGATGGTCGTGGAAGTCCTTGAGCTTGACGCAAAGGCCGCCACGCGTGAACGGGTGGTTTTTCTTGCCGCGCACCTCGACGAGCTTGCCCTCCACCACGTGGTAGTCCATGGCGCACGTATCCGGGCAGTCGTGAGGACAGGCGCCGTGAAAAACTTTGGTTTTGATCTGCTCGTTCATGGGTGAATGCGTCCTCCGTCGCGATGTCGTCGGGCGGACCGGCCTCGCGCTCCCGCTCGGATGTGCGGCCGGTCTCGATTGTTATGTGCGACACTCTGACACCGACATGAGGCGGCGGCAAGATGGGCGGATGTCCCGCGAGAGTGGCAACCCGCGCTACAACCGAAAGGAACGTCGGCGGACGAGTGGAATCGCAGGAAAGGCAGCGTCAGCGGCCCTGGGGCAGGGAGGACCCGTCCGTGCTATGCAGCTCTCCGGCCGGATCGCGCACCGTCGTTTGATCGTCGCCGAGATAATCGGGGCCGACCGGCACCTTGCCGTACCCGCCCGGAATATCGAGCACATAGGTCGGCATCGCGAGCCCGGAAAGGCGGCCGCGCAACGCGCGCATCAGCGCCTGCCCCTCTGCAATCGTGGTGCGGAAATGCGATGTGCCGGGCGCGAGGTCGCCGTGGTGCAGATAGTAGGGCGTGACGCGCGCTTCCACGAACGCGCGCATCAGGGCCGCCATCGTCTCCACGTCGTCGTTCACGCCGCGCAAGAGAACCGTCTGGCTGACGACGGGGACGCCGGCATCGACGAGCCGTGCGATGGCGGCGCGCGCAGCCGCGGTAATCTCCCGCGCGTGGTTGGCGTGGAGCGCCACGTACACGGTCTTCTGCGAGGCTTTGAGCGCATCGACAAAGTCGGCCGTGATACGCTCCGGCGCCACGACCGGCACACGCGTGTGCCAACGTACGATCTTGACGTGCCCGATGGCGCCGAGCGCGCGGCCGATCTCGGCGACGCGCCTGGGGCTCAGGATGAACGGATCGCCGCCGGTCAGGATCACTTCCCAGATTTCGGGATGCGCGCGGATGTAGTCGAGGGCCGCGGCGATCTCGTCCG
>JAAYZF010000168.1 GCA_012514975.1 bacterium | reverse complement strand
GCGAGATGAGCGACGCGAATGCCGACGTGCTGCCCAGACCCGATGCAGCCGACATCACCCGCGTCAACCGCGACGGGCTGGACAAGCTGCACCGGCTGGTCGCCGCGATGAAGGCCGAAGGAATCTACGTGACATACTGCCCGTGGTGGATTCAGGGCCACTGGCGCGTGGTGAACAACCCCAAAGTGCCCGGGTACGTCGCGGTTGACGCGGGTGATGTCGGCTGCATCGGGTCTGGGCAGCACGTCGGCATTCGCGTCGCTCATCTCGCGCACCTGGTTGATGCCGAGCTTGGCGTACGCGCGCGCCGTGTAGGCGAGCTCGTCCCGGCCGTAGCTGAAGCCGAAAGGCCTCAGCCCGGCCGACCAGCCGCGGAACGGCGTCGTCGAACCGGGGATATAGAGCTTGCCGTCCTTTGCGTACATCCAGCCCTTCTCGCCCGCGACGCGTTCATTGAGCGGGCGCAGGTCGAGCAGCGCGTTCGTGCCGAACGCGTCGGTGCGCGGCGTGAACGTCCATGTGTCATTGCCTGGGACGGGAACGCAAAGACAGAACAGCGCGGCAAGAACAGCGAGCATCTTCATGACAGACTCCTTGAGTCCGGTTAATCGCAGGGCCCCGGCGCGCAGCATGCCGATTGCGGAACTCAAGTGTACCATTCAACGGCCATGGTGTCAAAGCCGCGCACAAGAAGGCTGCTGGACAGCGGCAGCCATTGCATCGCGTTTCCGGGTTAAGCAAGGAAGGGCGCCCGGGGGGGCGCCCTTCCTGCGCTAAGCACGGCTGGTGGTGGTCGTAGTGCCTAGATATCGTAGTACAGCGTGAATTCCCACGGATGCGGACGCAGTTCGAGGGCGCTGACTTCGTTCTTCATCTTGTAGGATATCCACGTCTCGATCACGTCCGGTGTGAACACGTCGCCTTTGAGCAGAAAGTCATGATCGGCCTGCAAGGCGTTGAGCGCATCGCGGAGCGACCCGGGCGTGTGCGGCACTTTCGCCAGCTCCTCGGGCTCCATGTCGTAGATGTCGCGGTCAAGCGGGTCGCCGGGGTTGATCTTGTTCAGCACGCCGTCAACGGCCGCCATCATGATTGCCGAGAAGCACAGGTAGGGATTGCAGCTCGGGTCAGGGCAGCGGAACTCGACGCGCTTGGCAGCCTTCGCGGTCGAGTACATGGGGATACGGACCGCGGCGCTGCGGTTGCGGCGCGAGTAGGCGAGGTTGACAGGCGCTTCGAACCCGGGGACGAGGCGGCGATAGCTGTTGGTCGTGGGGCTGGTGATGGCGAGCAGGGCCGGGGCATGCTTAAGGATGCCACCGATGGCATACATCGCCATTTCAGACATGCCGGCATAGCCGTTGCCCGCGAAGAGGTTGTTGTCGCCCTTCCAGAGCGAGATATGGACATGCATGCCGCTGCCCTTGTCGCCAAAGAGCGGCTTGGGCATGAACGTGACGGTCTTGCCGTGCATCTTCGCCGTGTTCTTGATGACGTACTTGTACTTGAGCATCTTGTCAGCCATGCTGACAAGCGTGTCGAAACGCATGTCAATCTCGGCCTGGCCGGCGGTGGCGACCTCGTGGTGCTGCGCCTCGACGCGGATGCCGATCTTCTCGAGGTTGAGCACCATCTCGCTGCGCAGGTCCTGCTGGCTGTCGGTGGGCGGCACGGGGAAGTAGCCTTCCTTGTGGCGGATTTTGTAGCCGAGGTTCGGATTCTCGACGCGGCCGGAGTTCCACGCGCCCTCGATCGAGTCGATGTGGTAGTAGCCCTCGTGGGCGTTCTGATCGTACCGCACATCGTCAAAGATGAAGAACTCGGCTTCCGGGCCGAAGTAGGCGATGTCGGCAATGCCGGTCTTCTTCAAATAGTTTTCGGCCTTGCGGGCGATGTTGCGCGGGTCGCGCGTGTAGTCTTCGCCGGTGATCGGGTCGCAGATGTTGCAGATCACCACCAGGGTGTTTGCGGCAAGGAACGGGTCGACGAATGCCGTCTCAGCCACGGGCTTGACAAGCATGTCCGACTCGTTGATGGCCTGCCAGCCGCGGATGCTCGATCCGTCAAAGCCAAGCCCTTTCTCGAACGTGCCTTCGTCGACTTCGCGTGCGGGCACGGAGAAGTGCTGCCAGAGCCCCGGGAAGTCCATGAAACGGAAATCGATGATCTGGACGTTCGCGTTTTTGATGAACTCGACAACATCCTTTGCTGTTTTGAACTGGGCCATCGTGTCTCCTGTCGTTTCCTGTTGGTTAGCTGCCTGTCACCGCTGGCTGATCGCGGCAGCGTTGCCCGGCGTTAGATGAGGAGCAAAAGCCGCGCCAGACACGGCACTGGAGCTAACCATCTGAAAGAACGCATCTTACATCCCACCAGACGAGCGCAAAAGGTACATTTATGTACTAACATGGGTGCTGAAACTACCGGTGCGCAGCTAATGTGCCCAGATGCTCCTCGTGCATGCCGTCACTCGATCGTCATCTCCACCGGCTGCTCGGGATTGCCAAGGTACAGCGTCTCCTTCGGCCGCTGCGCAGGCGGCGGTTGCGCCGGTGTGGTCGTCGCAGTTCCGGTTGGGCCCGTGTCCGCCGTGCCGCTGCCCATCCAGCGTTCCTCCCAGATGTACTGCTTCATGCCGAAGGCGTTGTACGGCCCGTTCGAATCGGAGATGAAGCCGAGCGAGACGAGGTCGGTGACGCCGCTCAGGCATCGGCCGAGCGAGTAGCCGAGCCCGCGGCAGAACCCGGTCATCAATCCCCATCCGCCATTGTCCGCGGTATCCCTGACCATGTAATGGGGAAGCTCGACGGGGCTGGTGATGACATTGACGAAGCCGCGGCCGATGCCGTTGGCGATGGTGTCGCCGGCGCTTCTGCCGAGCGCAGAGCACACCGGCGCGCTGAACAGGACTGCGATGAGAGTGCGCTTGAGTGTTCTGTTCATACGTGTATCCTTGTACGGTGAGACATCGGTTCTATGATACGCTTCCCTGCGCGCGAAGTCAACCGCTTGCGCCTGCGGGGGAAAATCGGTACAATGCCTGCCTGCCCGGCCGCCATCACCACTGCGCCGGGCAGAGGCACATGAGCGAGCAGCACCAGGACCACATTGCCGAGGTGCGCCAGTTTTTCTGGCGGAACTATGTGTCGCACAGCATCGAGGGCGGCCTGTTCATCGGCGGCATGGCGTTTCTTGCCGGCGACACGGTGATGCCCTCGATGATCAAGTCGCTCGGAGGGCCCGAGTGGCTGATCGCGCTGATGCCGGTGATCATGTCGCTCGGGTTCATGCTGCCGCAGTTGCTGACTGCGCACCGGGTGGAGCAGCTCCAGTGGGTGAAGCCCTTTGTGATGTTCACGGGCATTTTCCAGCGCACGCCGTATCTTGCCGCCGCGCTGGCGCTTTTTCTGCTCGCGGGTACGCATCCGATGCTCACGCTGGCCATCGTCGCGGCCACGCCGCTCGTGGGGGGCATTGCAGGCGGCTTGAGTTTCAGCGCATGGATCGAGCTGATATCGAAGATCATACCCGAGCGCCGGCGGTCGTCGGCGTGGGCGGTGCGTTACATCATCGGCGCCGCCATCGGCATCGGGGCAGGCAGCGTGATCAGGTCCGTGCTGCGGGACCATCCGGGGCCGGCAGGGTACGCGATGCTGCACCTGCATGCATCGGCCTTCCTCTGGCTGTCATACCTGGCGTTTGCCGCCATCCGCGAGACACGCAAGCCGCCGGGCATCATTGCCACGCCGCGCGGCCTGCACGAGAATCTGCGTTCTCTTCCCCATCTGCTCCGCTCGGACATCCAGTTGCGCCGCTTCCTTGGCATGCGCGTCTGCGGCCTCGGGCTCAATATCATGATCCCGTTCCTCGCCATCTACGCGCTGCGCGTCACCGGGCATGACGAGAGTTTCCTCGGCCATTTCGTCACCGCGCAGATGACGGGCGGCATCATCGGTAATCTTCTCGCCGGCTACCTGGGCGACCGCTATGGCGGGAAGCTGCCCGTGTTCATCGGCCGCGTGCTGCTGCTGGCGCTGAGCATCGCCGCCGTGGTGAACCGTTCGGAAACGGGCTTCGTCGTGATCTATTTCACGCTCGGGTTCGCCGTGTTCCTCGAGAACGTCGGCGCCACGACGCTGAGCATCGAGCTGTGCCCGCATGACCGGCGGCCGACGTACATGGCATTCATCTCGGCGGTGATCATGCCGTGCACGCTGCTTGCGGCGGCCGTGAGCACGGTGGTGCGCGTGGCGACGGGGGGCATTGCCCTTGCCGCCGCGCTGTCGGCCGCGCTGCTCGCGCTGTCGTTCTACTTCCTCGTCCGCCTTCGCGAGCCGCGGCACACGCGCGCGGCGGCCGCATCCTGAGCCTGCCGCGCGCGTGTCTCGCGTGGCAGAGTCATTTCCTCCGCATCTCGGCGGCAGTGCGCACGTGGAGCCGCGCCGCGCCTTTCCATGTGCGCGTGCCGAGGCGTCTGGCGCCGGCGAGCCGCGCGCGCGCCTTGGGAATCTCCTTCCTGTACTGCGGCAGCCATCGCGCCTGGGCGACGAGCATCTCGTCGACCATCTGCCAGATTTCCTCGGTGTTGCACACGGCGCCGGTGAGGGGGTCGTGCATCGCGGCCTGTTTGAGCAGCGTCACGTCTCCCTCGACAGCCGCCTTGACGCTCATGCGCTGCACGTTCACGCTGGCCGAGAGCGTGGCGGCGCATGCCAGCGGCAGGTCGCCCACGTGCGGCACGCTGATCCCGTTGCGGTCAACATACCCGGGCACTTCGACGATGCAGTCATCAGGCAGGTTCGAGATGATGCCGTTGTTGCGGACGTTGAAATGCCCGCGGTAGCACCGGCCGGTTTCGCGCGCCTCGATGATGTAGCTGCCGTGCTCGCCGCTGCGGTCCTTGGGCCCGATCGGCTTGTCAGCGGCCTTCAGCCAGTTCGGGAAATCCGTCCTGAACCAGTTGCGCCCCTCGGTGCACACGCGCAGGTAGCCGCCCGTTTCGCCGTTGATCCAGCTTGACAGGTCGATCCATCTGCGGATTTCGCTCGGCCGCTTGCGGTACCACGGCACGTACTCGGACAAATGGCCATTGGACTCGGTGGAGTAATAGCCGAAGCGGCGCAGGACGTCGATGCGCACCTTCTCGGTCTTGCTGAACTGCGGATGGTTCTCGAACGCCTTGAGGAGCTCGGCACCGGAGATTTTCCTGCCCTTGTAGACGATCTGGAGGTACCACGTCTGATGATTGATCCCGGCGCAGATGATGTCAACTTCATCCTTGTGTTTCGCGCCGAGCGCGCTGGCGATCTGCCAGTGGCCGCCTTCGACGCCGTGGCACAGCCCCACGCAATCCACGTTGCCATGCTCAATGGCCGCCCAGGTGTTCATCGCATTGGGATTGGCATAGTTCAGGAACAGGACGTCCTTCGCGCACAACTCGCGGATGTCCTTGCACAAGCCGAGGATGAACGGCACGTTGCGCTGGCCGTACATGATGCCGCCGATGCACAGCGTGTCGCCGACACACTGGTCGACACCGTACTTGAGCGGAATGTCAATGTCGGTCTGGAACGCTTCGAGCCCGCCGATGCGGACGCAACTGATGACGTAATCGGCGCCCTCGAGCGCCTTGCGCCGGTCGAGCGTGGGGGTGATCGTTGCGGGAAGGTTGTTCGCCCTGATGTCCTTCCCGCACAACCGGACGAGCATGTCCAGGTTGCGCTTGTTGATGTCCATGAAGGCGAACCGCGTGTCCTGCAGCTCGGGCACACTGAGAATGTCGCGCATGAGCCGGCGGGTGAAGCTGATGCTGCCTGCGCCGATGACGGCAACCTTGACTGCCATAGTGCTCTCCAAACGATTGGTGAAAATGTTTGAAGGGCATTATAGCAAAAACGCCTGCCCGCCACTCGTCCGTGCGCTACTTGTGCAAATACCGCCAGATGATGCTCATCTGGTTGAGGATGTTCGTCCGGTACTCGTTGACGAAGAACCCCTTGCGGTCCTGCGCGATGGCCTGGGAGGGCAGCAGCGCCGGATAGAAGATTCCGCCCGGCGGCGGCACAAAGAAGGTCTCCACACCCTTCTTGTCCACCGTGGTCATGCCAGTGGTGCTCAAATACGAGAGCGCCTTCGACGTGCACTCGACAATGGCCATGGCGCTTATCGGATTCACATTGTCCTTGGTGTAGCGTGCTGCGCCTTTGTTGCCGAGCCAGACAACCGAGAAGGTGCCATTGGTGCGGATGATGAACAGGGCGCAGCCGCCCGCGCCATCGGGCACCATCTGGTAAACGGTGCCGGAATTGGTGCTTGACCACTGGGGCGTGGCTGCCGCCGCGGGCAGTGCCGCTGTGATAACGATGGCCGCGGCGAGCGCTGCGAGAATGGGGGTCTTCATGATGCTCCTTGTGTTGTGGTGATGGCTACCCCGACCATTATTGGATTTATGGTACTATTATACCATATTAGCCGCGGGTTGTCAAGTCCAGACAGGGCATGACGCGGCCGGACACGCAGCCCCTTGCGCCGCAGGCCCTTCCTCGCTATAATACATCTGCCATGACGTGCCCGGCATGTCGCGGCACGTATTCTCATGCATTGAGGAACTATGACCATCCTTGACACACAGGGCGTTACCTATCCCGCCGGCTTCCGCGCGGCAGCGGCCAACTGCGGCTTCCGCACCGGGCGCGACGATCTCGCGCTCGTCGTCTCCGATGCGCCGGCGAGTGTTGCGGGCGCGTTCACCACGAACCGGTTCTGCGCGGCGCCCGTGCTGCTCTGCAAGGAACATCTTGCCGGCGGGCGCGCGCGTGCGTTCCTCTGCAACTCGGGCAATGCAAATGCCGCCACGGGCGACGCAGGCTATCGCGCCGCGGAGGCATGCGTGAACGCGCTGGCGTCGTCGCTCAGCTGCGCCGCCGCCGAGGTTTTCATGTGCTCGACGGGCAAGATCGGCATCCCCTTCCCGGCGGAACGGGTGACCAATGCCACGGAAGCCCTCGTCGCCGCGCTCTCGCCCGACGGCGGCACGAAAGCGGCACAGGCGATTCTCACCACCGATACGTGCGTCAAGCAGCGCGCCGTCGAGATCGCCGTGGACGGGAAGCGCGTGCGCATCGGCGGGATGGCCAAGGGCTCGGGCATGATCATGCCCAACATGGCGACGATGCTTGCGTTCATCACGACCGACGCGGCGATCGAGAGCGCGCATCTCCAGCGGCTGCTCAGCCGCGCCGTCGCCGTGAGTTTCAACCGCGTGACGGTGGACGGCGACACGAGCACGAACGACACGGTGCTCGTCATGGCCAACGGCGCGTCCGGCGCGAGGATCACCGCGCAGAACGAGGCGGCCTTCTACGCCGCGCTCGAAGCCGTGTGCATCGAGCTTGCCAGGATGCTCGCCATCGACGGGGAAGGCGCGACGAAATTCGTCACCGTGCGCGTCGAAGGCTGCCGCACCGTGGCCGATGCGGACGCGATCGCCCGGACGGTCGCCAACTCGCCGCTGGTGAAGACGGCGCTGTATGGCTCGAGCCCGAACTGGGGCCGCGTGGCCGCTGCCGCCGGCCGCGCAGGCGTCGCATTCGACCAGTACACGATGGACATCTCGTTCAACGGCATTCTCACGATGGAGAAGGGCATGCCGCGCGCGTTCGACAAGGCCGGGCTGCTCAACGCGTTCAAGCAGCACGACCTCGAAATCACCATCGTCCTGCGCGACGGAAACGCGAACGCCACCGTCTGGACATGCGACCTCTCGCACAAGTATGTCGACATCAACGTCGATTACAACTAGCCGTTGCGCTGTCGTGCGCGTCCGCACGCAACGCTGACCACCGGCATCCATGCACGCACGCGTTCGTCCGTGTCGCGCGCCGCCGGTGACGCTGCCCATGCTGAATGAAATCGTCCATAGTCTCTCGCGGCTGCCGGGGCTGCACGACACGCTCGATGCGCTCGGCCGCGGCGAGCATGTTGCGCTGACGGGCTGCGGCCCGTCGCTGCTCGCCGCGCTCGTGCGGTGGTACGACCGGGAGTACGACAGACCGGTGCTTGTCATCGCTCCGCATGCGGAGCGGGCCGACCAGTTGTTCCTCGATCTGCGCACGTTCTTCCCCGAGGGCGTCGCGCTCTTCTCGCCTCACACGGGCGACGCGGATGAGCTGATGCCGAACCTTTCGGTGAACCTCGAGCGCATGGAAACGCTCACCGGCCTGCTCGCCGGCCAGACGCGCATCGTCGTCGCGCCGTGCCTGGCGCTGCTGCAGGACGTGCCTCCGCCCGCGTCGTTCAGCACGCACATCCTCTCGATTGCCGAAGGCCAGTCGATGGATCTGCACGATCTGCTCCACGTACTCACGGAGCAGGGATACGAGCGCAGCGAGCTCGTCGAGTTCCGCGGCGATTTCAGCGCGCGCGGCGGCATCGTCGACCTCTTTCCCGTCACGGCGGACGAGCCGGTGCGCATCGAGTTCTTCGGGGACGAGATTGTCTCGATCCGCTCGTTCGAAATCCACACCCAGCGCTCGGCGGACGAGAAACTGCCGTCCGTGCGCATTCCGCCTGCGCGCGAGTCGAGCGTCGTCGCGCTCGAACAGGCGGGCGCGGCGGCGCAGCGGGCAACGCTGCTCGAGTATTTCTCCGTCCCTCCGCTGATCGTCTGGCATGAATTCCGCCACGCGCTCGACGAGGCGAAGCAGTGGCAGGAGAACCAGTTGCCCGGCATGGAAGGCAGGGCGGCCGCACGTCTCGACGATTTGCTCCGCCGCTGCACCACGCTGCCGACGGTGTTCGCGCAGGAGCTCGAGCTCGACACGCCCGAGCAGTACCGGCGCACCACGGTGCACATCGGCCAGCAGCCGCTGAACCTCGTGCCGCAGAGCGGCGACAGCGGGCTCCTCGCCGGTGAGAAACCGCATCAGTACTGCGTCCGCATGTTCGCCCGGCGCATGCGCGAGTGGGCAGCCCATGGCGACAAGGCCTTCCTGCTCTGCGCCAGCGAAGCCGAGCGCGAGCGCGTCACCGAGTTGTTCAAGGAAGAGGCGCTGATGAACGAGGCCGAGGTGCGCCTCGTCGTCGCGCCGCTGAGCGCCGGGTTCTATCTTCCCGAGAGCCGCATCGCCGTGGTGACAGAGGACGAGGTGTTCCAGCGCAGGTTCCTCCAGCGACGCCGCGCGCGCCGCCATCACCGCCCGCGCAGCGCGCCGATCGAGAACATCGCGACGATCGAGCCGGGCGCCTACATCGTGCACATCAACCACGGCATCGGCCAGTTTGACGGCATCAGGCTCGTCGAGCTTGACGGCGTGCCGCGCGAGATGATCGTCATCAAGTACGCCGACGACGCCCGGCTCTACGTCCCCCTCGAGCAGGCGCACCTGATCGAGCGGTATGTCAGTGTCGGCGACATGTCCCCCGAGCTCGACACGTTGGGCGGCGGGCGCTGGGCGGCGCGCAAACGCCGCGCGGAAGACGCCGTGTTCGACCTCGCGGCCGAGCTTCTCGAACGCCAGGCACAGCGCGAAGCGCAGCCCGGCTTCGCCTTCAGCCGCGACGGCGAATGGCAGCGCTCGTTCGAACGCGCCTTCCCCTTCGAGGAGACACCCGACCAGGACCGCGCCATCGAGGACGTCAAGGCCGACATGGAAGCACCGAGGCCGATGGACCGCCTGCTCTGCGGCGACGTCGGGTTCGGCAAGACCGAGGTCGCCATACGCGCCGCCTTCAAGGCCGTGCTCGACGGCAGGCAGGTCGCGCTCCTCGTGCCCACCACCGTGCTCGCGCAGCAGCACTGGCACACGTTCACCGAGCGCATGGCCGAGTATCCCGTGCGCGTCGCCGTGCTCAGCCGTTTCATCCTTCCGCGCGAGCAGAAGCACGTGCTGCGCGGCGTGGCAGACGGCTCGGTGGACATCCTGATCGGCACGCACCGCCTCCTCTCGGCCGACATGAGGTTCAAGCAGCTCGGCCTGCTCATCGTCGACGAGGAGCAACGGTTCGGCGTCCGCCACAAGGAACGCCTGAAGAAGCTCAGTTCGCAGGTCGACGTCCTCGCCCTCTCCGCCACGCCCATCCCCCGCACGCTCTACGGCGCGCTCACCGGCGCGCGCGACATGAGCACGATCATGACGCCGCCCGAGGACCGCATCCCCATCAAGACGCTCCTCATCAAGCGCGACGAACGGATCATTCGCGAGGCGCTCATGCACGAGCTCGCCCGCGGCGGCCAGGTGTTCTTCATCCACAACCGCATCGAGACCATCGGCACCTTGTGCGAGCGGCTGAAAAAGCTTGTCCCCTCCGCCCGCTACGTCATCGGCCACGGCCAGATGCATGAGGACCAGCTCGCCGAGACCATGGAGGATTTCGTCGCGCGCAAGTACGACGTGCTCATCTGCACGACCATCGTCGAGTCCGGCCTCGACCTGCCGAATGTCAACACGATCTTCGTCGACAATGCCGAACGGTTTGGCCTGGCCGATCTCTACCAGTTGCGCGGCCGCGTCGGCAGGTACAACCGGCAGGCGTATGCGTACCTGATCGTGAACACCGATCTTGCGCTCGACAGCGCGGCGCGCCAGCGGCTGAAGGCCATCCTCGAGAACACCGCCCTCGGCTCCGGGTATGCGATCGCGATGAAGGACCTCGAAATCCGCGGCGCCGGCAACCTGCTCGGCCCGCAGCAGTCGGGCCACATCGCGGCGATCGGGTTCAACCTGTACTGCAAGCTGCTCAAGCGCGCGGTCGATCTGCTCAAGTCCGGCCGCCTGCAGCCGTTGCTCGACCGCATGAAGGAACGCGAGCGCGAAGCCGCCGAGGCGATCCAGGAAGCCGCCGGCATCCCGCCCGAGGAACCGCTCGAGGAACCGCTCGAGGAACTCGAGGAGAGGCCGAAGCGGCGCAGGCGCGGCGGCATCCTCCCCGCCGACTGGCGCAAGGAAATCCCCGAGTTCCAGCCCGGGCCACAGCCGGTGGACATCCGCCTTCCCTTCTCGGGGAACCTCCCCGAGGAGTACATTGCGAGCCCGGCGTTGCGGCTCGAATTGTTCAGGCGTACCGGCCTCGCATCACGCGTGCAGCACCTGCAGGCGATCGAGGAGGAGATGCGCGACCGGTTCGGCCCGCTGCCGCAGCAGGCAGTGCTGCTGCTGCGCCTTGCCGAGGTGCGTTTGCATGCACGAACGCGCGGCATCGACTGTATCGAGATGCTTGACGGGAAACTGATCCTGCGGCACAAGGGCGCGATCGCAAATCCCACCACGCAACTGCCGCGTATCGCGGGCATGAAACCGCTCAACGCGGTCGACGTCATTCTCGCGCAGCTCGAGCGCTGCCAGCCCGGCCGCCCGCCGTCGCGAAGGGAATGAGCAGTTCGTCGTTGTCCACCCACAGCGCGAAGTACGGGCGCGTCCAGTGTCGGCCACACGACCGTCCGCCTGAGTTCATCTGCATTCGCGTTCAATGCAGCCGGGCCGAACGCGTGCGCACGCAAGGTGGACTCCCAGCCTCTTACTTTGTAGTAGCCCCACAACCCGCCGGCGCTTCTGACACGGCTGCCGTTCCATGCGGCAATACTTTGTTACTTGGCGAAGTATAGTATTATTGGCGCGAGAGTTGGAGACCGATGGACTCTGTGTTGGGCATCACGAAGGCGCCGGGGGACAGGCAGCGGCTGTGGGCGCTCGCGGCGCTCCGCAGCGGCGAGCCGTGCCTGTGCAAACTCGTTGCCCTGCTGCGCCCCGCGTTCTCGACCGTGTCAAACCACAAGGCCGTGCTGGTGCATGCGGAGCCGGCGGTGCCAGCATGCGCGGCCTGTGGGTGTACCATCGCCGTGCGGGGCAGGGCACGCCGGCACAGGTCCGCCGTGCGCTGGCCTTCGTCTATGCAGAGCTCCAGGATGACCCAGGCACGGCACGTGATGCGCGCGCCCGGTGCGACCCGCCGTACGGACATGCACGACCTCTCCCGGTGCCACAAGCAACGCACCCGCAACCGCACGGCCGGCGGCACGAGTATCCAGGTGTGAGCGCCTCGATACGGTTGGGCGCTGGCGGCAGGGGGCGCCGGCAGAAGACTGACTCCCCATCCGCGGCGCGAAATGCTATACTATGCGAAATCACGGAAGGCATGAGCGACCATCAAGACAAGGCTCCGCAGCAGACGCATGTCGCCTGGGATGAAAGCGGCAGCGCGTGCGTCTGCGCCATCAGCGGGCCATTGCTGCTGCCCCGGGTGGCTGACGTGTGGCGTGCGCTGGGCACACACGCGTTCGGGGCGCGCGCCGACATCCGTGTCGACTGCGCCGGCATAACCGAGCTTGACAGCGCGGGCGTGGCGGCGCTGGTGACGTTTGTGCGCACGCAGAAAGCACGAGGCCACACCGTCACGCTCGATGGCCTGCGGCCCAAGCATTCGGCATTCATCGGCATGCTCGGCGGCGAGGAGGCGCTGGTGAACGCCGTTCCGGCAAGGCCGCCGCACAGGGATACTGCCGGGCCGGTTCTTCTGACCTGGTGGGGTGACTTCCGCGACATGGTGGTGTTCATGGGGCGGACCGCGGCGGGCGTGGTGAGCGTGTTACGCAGGCCATCGGCGGAATGCTGGAAGGAGGTGGCGCACTGCCTCCAGTTGTCCGGCCCGGGCGCGGTGCCGGTGGTGTGCACGATCACCTTCCTCGTCGGTTTCGTTGTCGCATTCCAGGCGGCAACGCAGCTCGAGCGGTTCAACGCGCAGATCATGGTGGCGCAACTGGTCGGCTTCGCGTTGTTCCGCGAGCTGGCGCCGATCATGACGTCGGTGATCATGGCGGGGCGGACGGGCTCGGCCTTTGCCGCCGAGATCGGCACGATGAAAGTGTCCGAGGAACTTGACGCGATGGAAGTGATGCTGCTGAACCCGTACCGCTATCTGGTCGCGCCGAAGATACTGGCGTCGCTTGTTGCGTTCCCGTGCCTGACGATGCTGGCTGATCTGGCGGGACTGCTGGGCGGCGTGTTCGTGGGCGCGCAGTTCCTGAACATACCGGCATACGTGTTCCTGAAGGAATCATTCCAGAACATGACGATCGGCGACCTGGGCGAAGGGCTGTACAAGAGCGTGATCTTCGCGTGCCTGGTGGCGGGCATCGGCTGCCTGCGCGGCATGCAGGTGCGCCTGGGCGCCGACAGCGTGGGACGCGCGGCGACGTCGGCTGCCGTGAGCGGCATCTTCCTGACGATCATCGCCGACGCGCTGATAACGATGAGCGGCTACATGCTGTGAGCGCAAACGGAGACATTCCCGCCATTGACGTGCGCAGCCTTACCGCGGGCTACGAAGGCCACACCGTGCTCGAAGACATCTCGTTCACTGTGCGGCGGGGCGAGGTGTTCGTCATCCTCGGCGGGAGCGGATGCGGGAAGAGCACGCTGCTGCGGCACCTGGTCGGCCTTGCGCCGCCGATCAGCGGAACGATCCTGATCAACGGCCGCGATCTGACGGCCGCCAGTGACAGCGAGCGGGAAGGGATTCTCAGCGGGATGGGCGTCCTGTTCCAGTCCGGCGCGCTGTTCGGCTCGCTGTCTCTTGCGGACAACATCCGGTTTCCGCTGACCGAGCACGCCGTGTTGCCGGCGCCGGTGCTCGAGACACTGGCCGGGATGAAGCTGCGGCTGGTGGGGCTCGAAGACTGCGCGCTGCACATGCCGGGCGAGCTGAGCGGCGGGCAGAAGAAGCGCGGCGGCCTTGCACGTGCACTGGCGCTCGAACCGGAAATCCTGTTCTTCGACGAGCCGTCAGCCGGGCTTGACCCGCTGACGTCCGCCACGCTTGATCAGACGATTGTGAACCTGAACAGGTCGCTGGGGCTGACGATCGTGGTGGTGACGCACGAGCTGCCAAGCATCTTCACGATTGCGCACCGGGTGATCATGCTTGACCCGCAGACAAAGGGGATCATCGCCGAGGGCGACCCGCGCGAGCTGCGCGACCATTCGACGAACGACGAAGTCCGGCGGTTCCTCAACCGGGATGGTGCATAACACGAGCTGTGAGGCGGTATGCCGGGGAAGACATCTTTTGCGCACTATTTCCAGATCGGCCTGTTCGTGCTGATCACGCTGAGCCTGATGTGTCTGACGACGCTGTTCATCGGGTTCGACAAGTTTTTCCGGAGCACGGAGCTGTACTACACGTATTTCAGGAAAATCCCGCGGGGGCTGTCGCGCTCTTGCCAGGTGTATCTCGAGGGGCTCGAAGCCGGGCGCGTGAAGTACATGCGCCGCGTGATCGGCACGAACGGGACGCCGTGGATCGAAGTGGCCATGGCGGTCAACGAGGACGAGCCGGTCGGCACCAATATGATGGTGCGGATCGAAGCGCCGCTGATCGGCGGGCCGGCATGCCTGCAGATCTACACACCGGGCTCGAACGACGTGGCGGAGGCGGTTGACATCGTCATGGACCATACGTTCTACATTCCCGCCAAGCAGTTGACGCGCATCGAGGCGCTCGAGGAGAAGGTGCAGACACTGCTCGGGAACCTGAATTCGGTTGACATGCAGGCGTTCAACCAGGGCATGAAAACGATGAGCGACGAACTGACGCAGACGCTGCAGGCGGTGAACTGCTACCTTTCGGACCGGCGGATCGACGAGCTGCTGACCTCTCTGAACTACCTGGCGGGCGAAGGCTCCATCTTCGTCTCGAACGTCTCACGGCGGCTGTCGGGCCCAACGCTTGATGAAACCATCGCGTCCCTCCGGGTCACCACCAGCAACCTGATGGTGATCACGAGCCGCATTGACGATGCGCTGCCCGAGGAACGCCTCCGCCGGGTCGTGCGGAACACGGACCGGATCATTGCCACGGGCGCGCCAACGCTCGAGGATTTGCAGGGCCTGATGGGCGAGTTGCGCAGCGTGGCCTCATCGTTGAACGCGGTGATAGATGCCGTCGACCGCAATCCCTCGAGCCTGCTGTTCAGTGAACCGGTGCCGAAACCTGACCGTCCGGGAGAAACGCCATGACGAAACACGTTCTGTCCGCCGCGGGAATGCTGCTGCTGGCCGCATGCAGCTCACCGCAACTGCCCGTGGATGTATACACCTTGCTCGAACCGGCCGCGCTGGCTGACCCGGCGCCGCAGACCGTGGCGGATACGATGGTGCTGGTGCCCGAAGCCGCCGCGTACGGCGTGTTCGCCGAGCAGACGCTGATCGAACGGCGCGGCTTGCGCCTGGTGCGGGATGCCTATCGTGTGTGGTCCCCGCGCCCGACGCAGATGCTGTCACTTGGCCTGGCGGATGCGCTCTCGAAGAACGGCATTGCAGCATCCGCCCGCAGCGTCGGCGATGCGCGGTGGGCACTGCAAACGACGATCCGCGACTGGTCGTACGAGCGTTCCGCGGACGGCCTGACCGCGCGCGTCGAGATCGAGGCCCAACTGGTCGACATCGAGCGGCGCACGACGCTCTGCCGCCAGCGGTTCGTCCGTACCACGCCTGCCGCGTCGGATTCGTACGATGCCTTGATGGCCGCATTCAAGGAGAGCCTTGACGGCATGTGCGCCGACTGCGTGCAGGCCGTCAAGCCGTTCCTCGCAAAGGCTGAATGAGCATGGAACGACGGCGCCGCAGCTCTTTTGGCTGCGGCGCCGTCGTTTTTCTCCAGCAACTGCGGGCGGTACATCTGGGGTGCGCCGGGAGGGCCGTTACAGTGTCTGGAGGGCGAGGGGTCGGGGAACCCTCCCGGCGCAAGAGTGTCCTACTGCTGCTGCCCGTTGATGATGTAGGTCGCGTTGTCCTGTCCTTTGATCTT
>JAAYZF010000167.1 GCA_012514975.1 bacterium | reverse complement strand
GCAGCCCGTTGGGCCGCCCGTTCTTTTGTCTGGAGCCAGAAGTCGGACTTGAACCGACGACCTGCGCTTTACGAAAGCGCTGCTCTACCAACTGAGCTATTCTGGCCTGAAGCCTTTCCAGCAACTCAGACCAGAATTATACACACTTTCCCCGCACAATGCAAGCGCAGTCGACCCCGCTGCTGTGCCGGCATGCCGCGCACAGCAAGTGGCCAATCCTGCATGCGGGATCGGCCGCATTGGCCGCCGGAACTGGGCACCGCCACCCCGGTGGCGCTGCGCGCAGGCCCGTGATATGATCGGGCCTGTGCAACTTCCCGCCGTGCGCCTGCTATGCGCTGCGCCGCCGCACAGCCATCATCAGCGACACGCCCAGCAGCACGGACGGCTCGGGCACGACGTCGAGCGTCACGGGAAGATGCTGCGGCGCGTTGAGCGCGCCGATGCCGTGCGCAGCGACGGCGATCTCCGCCTGGTAGATGCCGGCGGTGAGCGACGCAGTGGAGAAGTCGATGCGGTGCGTGTTGGCATTGCCCGCACAGGCGCCGCTTGTGGGAGACTGCGTCATCCATTCGGCGGGCTCGTAGAGGGAATAGGAGAGCGTGCCGATGCTCGAATTCCAGACCGTGAACCACTGGTCAGTGGCGGTGTCGCCCTCCGATATCTGCTGTGAGAGCGCCGCCGGCGTGAAGGCGATGACAGGCGCATTGGTGCCGCCATTCTCCCACCAGATCAGCCGCGTGCCCGCGCCGCCGACGAGATCGCGCCAGCCGTCGCCGTTGAGGTCGGCGGTCTGGAGGTAGATGGGCTTGTAGGTTTCGTCGATAACGAACTCGGTGAAATTCTCGCTGCCGTCATTGCGGTACCAGCGGAGACTGACGCTTGTATCGTCAGCGCCGACAATGTCCATGTCGCCGTCGTTGTCAAGGTCAACGGCTTTCACCGCGCTGCAATCGAGAGAGTAGAGGAACTGGTACTTGATGAAATTGGTGTAGGAACCGGTGTTCATGAACCACGAGAGGTCGTTGTCGGAGGGCGCGCCGCCCACGAAATCCATGTCGCCATCGCCGTCGATGTCGGCGGCATCGATGCATGCGGCGCCATCGAAATTCGATGCGATGACGATCTTGGCGAAGCTGACCGAGCCTGTGTTGCGCCACCAGGCGAGCTGATCGCCTGCGAAGCTGGCCCCGGCGATATCCTGACGGCCGTCGCCGTCAATGTCCTTGACGATGATATCGCGGACGTCGGTGAAGTTAAGGTCGACCGTCTGGCCGCTGCTGAAGACGCCGAAGCCGCCATTGTGCCACCACTTGATGTCGCCGACGGTCGTTGCGGCGCCGACGACATCGGGCACGCCGTCATTGTCGAGATCGGCCGGCAGGGCGCGGCGGGCGCCGCTGAACGAGGTGTCGATGAAGTGCTCGATGAACTGGAGCTGCCCGTTGTTTTCCCACCAGGCAATGTCATTGTCAGCCATCGAGGCGCCGAGGATGTCGTTGTCGCCATCGTTGTCCAAGTCGGGTGCGGCGATGCAACGGGCATCGTTGAACGTTGGGTCGATCACGTGCATGTTCGTGAAGAGGCAGGCGCGGTCGTTTGCCCACCAGGCGAGGGTGGAGGTGAACACGCCAAGCAGATCGTCATGGCCGTCGCGGTCGACATCGGCGATGTTGACGTAATCGATGTAGCCGCTGCCCGGCACGTTGGTCACGATGTGGCGCGTGAACACGCCGCGGAAATCCCCGGTGGCGAGGTTGTCGACCAACACCCAAACGACCTGCGGCGAGTTCGTGGCGCCTGGCGCCATCACCATCAGCGGCCCGCGGTGTAGACCGGGCGGCAGGCCTGTGGTGCTGAACGTGAGATGGCACGCCACTGCAGCACCCGCCGTCGAGATGCCGTTGGTCGGCGCAACGACCGACATCCAGCTTGTCGTCTCGAACAGCGCAAACGTCATGGCGCCCGTGCCGGCGTTCCACACCCAGCACCACTGGTCAGTGGCGTTGCCGCCGGGATGGACGTACTGAACGAGAGTGTTGTGGGTGAGGGCGACCGAAGGCGGCCCGCCGCCATAGGGGTTGGCGCGCATTGCCTGTGCTGCGGAAAGGCAGACCAGCGCAAGGATGAGCGGGCGGACATGAGATGCGTGAACCGGACAGAACCGCGGGGTGATCATGGGTACCTCCTGTGTAACTCCACAGATCCGCCACGCCAGGCACTGCACAGATTATACCACACGCAGCCACGTATAGTCAAATAAGCCTGATGGGGTCAGGCCCCAAATTGCAAATCTGCCGGCTGCATTCCGATGGGGCGGATCGAAGCTGCCTAATCAGCGCAGCCACTCGTCGAGGTGCCTGGCGACGAACATGTCGTCGTTGAGATGCGGGTAGGCTTTGTACACGCGGTCGATTTCTGCTTTCTGGCCCGGGCCGAGTGTTTCGCGCGGGTCGAGGCACCAGGTGCCGCGCAACAGCCCCTGCCGGCGCAGCACCTCGTGAATGCCGGCGATGCAGCCGGAGAAATTGTTGGCGGCGTCGAAGAACGCGGCATTGGCGTCCGTCACCTCGATGTTCAGCCGCAGCAGCGATGCGGGAACCGAATCGCCGCGCGCGGTCGTGCGGCGGCAGCGTGCGAGGAGGCGCACGGCGGTTTTCGTCCACACAGCCCAGTGGCCGAGGAGCCCGCCGGCAAACCGGCGCACCGTGCTGCCGAAGCGGTAGGGTGTGAGAAGGTCCATGATGATGTTGTCGTCGTTGCCGGTGTAGAGCGCGATGTCGTCTCTGCGCGCATCGGCCACGGCGCGGATGACGTCGATCGTCTGGTAGCGGTTGAAGGGCGCGGCTTTGATGGCGACGACGTTTCTGATTTCGGAGAACTTCCGCCAGAACGCGTACGGCAGCACGCGGCCACCCGCGGCGGGTTGGAGGTAGAAGCCGATGACAGGGATCACGTCGGCCACGGCGCGGCAGTGCGACACGAGCCCGGCCACGGTGTCGTGCTTCATCGCCGCGAGGCTGACAAGCCCGGCATCGTAGCCGAGGCGTCTGGCGAGCTCCGCCTCTGCCACGGCCTGCCGCGTGCGTCCGCAGATGCCTGCGATGCGCGCAAGCGGCCTGGCGGCGCGGTCCATTTCCTCGGCAGCGAGTTCGAGCACGGGCTGGAAGAGCCCGATGCGCGGAGTACGGATTGCGAACTGCGTGGTATGGACGCCGACGGCGAGACCGCCCGCGCCGGCGGCGAGGTAATAGCGGCTCAGGGCGCGCTGGTGCCGTTCATCGAGCGTGCGGCGCGCGGTGAGCGCAAGCGGATGCGCGGGGATGACCAGCCCTTTCTGCAGCAGGTTCCTGATGTCAGTAGTTTCCATCGCGCACCTCGAAATGAGTGGGCTTGTCAAGGAGCTCGCCGCCCTTCATGACCCATTCGGCAATCCACTCGATCATCTGTCCGGACGATACGGTGGGCGTGCCGATCAGCTCACAGGCGCGCCGTGCGTTGCTGATCAAGGCATCCCGTGATTCCTCGCCTTCGAGGTGCACGGGCTTGCCCATGAGGCGGCCGAACTCACCGGCCACCTGGCGCACGCTGAGAAGTTCCTGCCCCGTCACGTTGAGCAGCAGGGGAGGCGAGGCCGCATGATCGAACGCTTCGAGCGCCATGGCGTTCGCCTCGGCCTGCCAGATGGCGTTGAAGTGGCCCATGCGGACGCTGACCGGCTTCTGCGCCCACACCTGCCGGGCGATATCGACGAGCACGCCATAGCGGAGTTCGACGGCGTAGTTCAGGCGGATCATGGCCATGGGAATGCCGAGCGCGCGGCTGAAGTGCTCGAAGACCATCTCGCGGCCGAGGCACGTGTGCGCATAACAGCCCACGGGACGCGGCTCGTCAGATTCGACCGAGCCGCCGCGGCTCACCGGCGACAGCCCGTAGACATTGCCGGTGGAGAACGCGACGATGCGGCTGTGCCGGTACTTTCTGCTGACCGCGCCGGGCAGGTAGCAGTTCATCGCCCATGTCAGAGCCTGCCGGGAGGACGAGCCGAATTTCAACCCGGCCATGAAGACCACGTTCGGCGCATCAGGCAGGCGCTCGAGCGCGTCCTCATCGAGCAGGTCGCATGTGATGGGCTCGATGCCGTTCCGGCGAAGGTCGTCAGGCAGCGCCGGGGACGAGAAGCGCGAGACGCCGATCACGCGGCGCCGCACGCCTGCCATGTCCGACGCGCGTCTGGCCATGCGAGCCAGCGTCGGCCCCATCTTGCCGCCGACGCCGAGGACGATGAGGTCGCCATCGAGACGGTTCATCGTGTCAACCACGCCGGGCGGCGGGGTGCTCAGTGCGTCATCGAGTTCAGCGACGATTTTCGGGGGCATTGACATCATTTCTCATCCGCCTCAAGAGAAGATTATACCTAGTTCCTGTGCGAATGCAAGAGGAAGGCGCGCGGGACGCGGCGGGCGGCATGGCGGATTTGCGCTTTTCGGCCAATGGAGATTGACAATCCGTCGACGCATGGGTATCATTAGCCATGAAGCGCGTACAGGACGAGCTGCGTTCGGTGGAATCGAGGATGCCCGGCCCGGGCGACATCCACTTCTTCCTCGCATCATTATCTCCAGATCTGGGGCTGCCGCTGGATGTCTACGCGGCCGGCTGGTCGGAATGGGGCGCGGGAGTTGGCAACAAGGCAAAGCGCCAGGACATGACGTCGATCGAGCTGGTGGCGAAGGGCGCAGGCGAGATGGTCGCGGCGGGGCGCATGCACAGACTGGCGCCTGGCGACGTGTTTTTCCTTCACAGCGGCAGGACGTATGACTACTGCACCGGGCCTGGAGGTGTATTGCACAAGCGTTTCCTCATGTTGTTCCCGGGCACGTCAAACGATATTCTGCAGCAGCTCGGGTTGTCTGAAGTGGACACACTGCACGTAGGGCCGGCGAATCTGCCGAGGGTGGAACGGCTCTTCCGGCGCATCCTGTCACTTCTGCGGGGCAAGGCGGCGGGGTACAGGGAGCGCGCCTCCGCGGCGTGCTATGAACTGCTGCTGGCGCTTTCAAACGAACTGCCGCCGCACTGGCCACGGACGCAGCTCCCGAGGGCGCTTGGCCAGGCCATCCGCCATGCGGAGGAACACATTGCGGACGCGATGACCGCGCGGGACCTGGCGAGGGCTGCGCACTGCAGCACGCGGCACCTGAACAGGCTGTTCACGCGGCACGTCGGCATCTCCACGCGCGAGTGGCTGATACGCTCGAGGATGCAGCACGCCTGCCACCTGCTCGCCACCACACTGACGCCGGTACACGTGATCGGTGAGGCGGTTGGCTATGCCGATCCGTACCACTTCAGCGCTACCTTTCGTCGCATGACGGGCAAGGCGCCGCGGGACTACCGGCGCGCGCTCACGCCGCGCGGCCGGGCGAAGGCGGCGTCTTCATCGTCCACCACTGATGCTCAGTGACGCATGCTTAGCGGACGCGCTGCGCGGCGCGGCGCAGCCCAAGCAGCATCAACGCCATCACCATCATCGCGGCAGGCTCGGGAACCACTGACACGAATATGCCGTTGTCCGTTACCGCTACCGCAGGCTGCGTGAAGCCCGTGCCGGCCGTATCCACGACGAGCGCGTTCGTATCGCCCGTGAGGTAGGAGAACAGCAACGCCGGCAGCGAGATCGCGCTTGCACCGCCCGCCTGGACGACTTTCACCGTCACGCTGTTCGCCGCGTTCTCGGGAAGCTCGATCCCGGTGGCGACGCGGATGACATCGGCGGTCGCGTTGTTCGCATCAACTTCCCACTCGTACACGCTGCCGGGATTCATGGTGAGGTAGCCGGCATCGAGCACGCCGACGCTCGCGCCGGGCGCCAGTGTGCCGCTGACCGAGAGGTCGCGCGGAACGGCGGCGTTGCCGGCCAGCTTCCCGTCCGCGTTGACATCGACGACGTTCCAGCTCAGGAGCGTGCCATTCACCTGCAGCGTGCCTGCCTTGACCGTGGTTTCCCAGTTGGTGTAGCCGCTGCCGAGAATCCACAGCCCGCTGCCGCTCTTCGTCAGGTACCCGCCCGGGAAGGCCATGGTGCCCGCAACCGAGCCCGTTCCCGTGCCTGTCAGCGTCAATGGCATGTCATTGAAAGACGAGCTGGGGTTTGCAATGAAATGCTTCGTGGCCGTGAACGCCAGGGGGCCCGAGCCCGAGGCGTCGATGACGCCGCTGCCGCGGATCACGATGGTGCGATCAGTCGAGTGGCCTGCGCCGGTGTACTTCAGCGTTGCATCGCCGAGGTACAACTGGCCGGCGCCAAGTTGCTGCGCCTGCCCAGCGTTGGCGATCTGGTCGAAGAGCACTGTGCCGCCGTAGACGCCCAGGTCGGAGAACGTGTTGGCCGCGTTGGCGAGTTCCATCTCGCCGGGGCCGCATTTCATCACGCGTGAATTGACCGTGGTGAGCTTGATGAGCGAGCTGATGGTGAGGCGGTTGGCGCTGAAGTTGTGGACATGGAGCCAGTTGTTGAGGCCGATATCCACCGTGCCGCCGTTGATGTCAACGCTGCCTGCGTCAGGCGTCAGCAGGATGCCCGGGATTCGCACGCCGCCGCTGAGGCCGAGCGAGAGGGTCTGGCCGTCGGCGATATCGAGCGTGGTGGCGCCGGCGTTCTTGGCGCGGAGGGTATTGGCGGTGGCGCTGTTGATGTCAATGTCCCCGGCGATGTCCATGTGGGAATCGGACGTCGAAGTGGTGAAATCCGTTTCGAAGCTGCCGTCGGGCAGTCCCTCGACGTTACCGTTGACGACCGAGGCCCAGGTGCTCTTGTTGAACGTCACGTTGCCGCCGAGCGCGCCGCCGTAGTTCGTCACGCCATTGTTTATGGGGGAGAGGGCGTTGGTGAACGCGGCAACGCCGCCGCCATTGCTGGCGAGCGAAATGTCAAGGCTGTCGCCCAGCGCAGCGATCAGCCGGCGGGCGGAGAGCGTGAAGTCCTGGCCGTCGCCCGAGGCGATGCTGAGCGCCGCGGCGCCCTGCGGTACGCCGCTCTCGAGGCTGCTCCAGTCGAGAATCTCTTCCGTCTTGGGCGCCGAGTCATTGCCAATGAAGCTGACTGCCGCGCCGCGCACATAGAGCAGCCTGTTGGTGCCGGAGAGTTTCGTCGTGTTGCTGTCGGTGTAATCGCAGACGAGCGAGCCGGCGCGTACATACACATCATTGGTCGTGGTGGTCTCGCCTTTCAGCGTGACGGCGCCGGCGCCTGACTTCACAATCGGGCCGGCGGCAGTGACCGGGACGAGACTGCCCGAGAGGGTGATGTCACCGCGGCCGCCGAACAGCACGGCCGAACTGCCGCCGATGCGGACCTCCGTCGCGATGGCAGCCGCAGTGTCGGGATTGTTGTTCCTCAGCGTGCCGCTCGAATAATAGCCTGAGTTGTTGTACACGCTTGGGCGGAGCGTCGTCAGCGCATGGCCGTTGAGATCGAACGAGCTGGCCACGGTGAGGATATTGTTCAGATTCACTGTGCCAAAGGCGGCATCGTTGTCCATGACGACGACATTGTGCTTTCCATCGCCGCTGATTGTCGTGCCGCCGGAGAAGGTGCCGCTGCCGCTGAGCACCATGACGCCATTCCCGGTCGTCTGCTCGAAGCAGGTGAGCGTGCCGCCGCCGTCCATCAGCGTGCCCTTGTGTACGAGCTTCACGTCATTGTCAGCCACGAACCATGACTGGCCGGAGATTCTGAGGCCGCGGTTCTCGTGGATCACCGCCTTGTTGAACCCGCCGAGAGTGCCTCCGGCCAGCCTTGCGCCGTTGACGAAGCTGATGTAGGCCGGCACGTTCGTCGGCGGCACCACGCCGAGATTGGCGTCACGGAAGAACGTCACGCGGTTGTACAGGCTGGGGATGCCCTTCGAGAAAGTGTTGGTGTTCATGAGAAGCGTAACACCACTGGGGCTCCCGCCCCAGTTCCAGCTATAGTACATGCCGCACGCGGGATTCGTGGCGCCGAGCACGCCGTCGAGCCGCAGGGCCGAGTTCCCGGCGACGGCGAACGACGGGGCGCCGATGCTGGGCGCCATCCTGGTCATCTCGATGTTCTGCCGGATGGTGTTCGTCACGCGCGGCGCGGCGCCGCGCAGGCAGAGAATGGCGTTGAACCTGAAGTCGTTGCCGGTGAGCGTGATGCCCGATGTGTCATTCGAGAAGCTGAGGTAATCGAGCTCCAGGCCGGCGATGTCAACAGTCGTCGGCGCATAGCCGTTGTTGACCATGAGGACGACCGAGTCGCCGCTTGCGGGCGGCACGCCGCCGATCCAGTTGCCGGGCGTGCTCCACAAGCCGTCGCCGCTGGGCTCGTTGGTGATGGTCGCCGCCGCCGCATTGAATGCAGCGCCGGTGAGCAGGGTGACCGACAGAATGGCAGTGATGGCTGATCTCTTGTTCATGTGCAACTCCTCGGTGGTTACCTCGTGCGGTCCGTCAATGCAGCATCCGTACCGGATGATACCATTCCGTCACTGCCGCCGCAATGCGCGGAACGGCAGGATAATTTGTGGTATTCGGACATTTACGGATGACGGACGCTTGATGCAGGCGATTGCATTCAGCGGAGACATCTGCTACACTTGGATCGCGAGAGCAAGACGAACAACATCTCCCTTACGGAAGAACCCGCATGGCGCCGGCAATCTCACTGCGCAGGAATCCCATCCCATGAACGCATCCAGCCTTCCCACAGGCGACGGTCCGCATCCGCTGGCGTTCCCGCATTTTCCCACGCGGCAGCAGGCCTTTGTCTGGCGCAACTGGGAGCTCGTGCCGCCGGCGCGGCTTGCGCGAATTCTAGGCTGCCGCCGCGGCGACGTGCTCGATCTCGCCCGCGGCATGGGCCTCCGCGTCCCGCCGCGCCTGAGCAGGGAATGGATCTCACGCGGCTATTGCACGCTCATACGCAACAACTGGCATCTGCTTCCGTACAGCCAGTTGCTCGAGCTCCTTGGCTGGACAGCCGGGCAGATGGATTACACGCTGCGCGAGGATGATTTCCTGTTCGTCAAACTCGGCAACCACAAGCCTGCAGCCGCGCCGGTCCGCTTCGAGCCGCTTACACCCGGGCAGACCAGGCAGACCGAAGCGCTTCGCGCGGCTGTCGCGAGGCACTGCACTGTCGATGCCCGGGCGCAGCGCATGGAGAAGCCGTTCGGTTTTCTCCGTGCCTTCCGCAATGACTCGAAGGCCGCTCGCGCGGCAGCGACGCAAAACGCGTTCGACCTGCGCTTGATGTACTCGTACGCGGCGGCCTATGGCGACCCGCTGCGTGATTCGCGGAGCGACCCGTATCCCGATGGCATGCTGGCCCGCTATGCCGCGGAGGGCGTCAACGCGGTCTGGCTGCAGGGCATTCTCTACACGCTTGTGCCGTGGGATGCGTTCCCCGCGCTCTCGGCGGGATGCGAAACGCGCCTGGCGAATCTGCGCGCCCTGGTGGAGCGGGCTGCCCGCCACGGCATCGGCGTCTATCTTTACTTCAACGAGCCGCGCGCATTGCCGGTCGATTGCTTTGCCGACCGCCCTGAGCTGAAGAACTACGTCTTCGAGAAACTGGGGCTGGCAAATCTTTGCACGTCGCAGCCGGAAGTGCAGCAATTCCTCCGCGCGGGCGCTGAACACGTGTTCCGCGAAGTGCCCGGCCTGGCAGGCATCTTCACGATCACGATGAATGAGAATCCGACGAACTGCTATTCGCGGTGGCATTCATCGAAGGCGTGCCCGCGCTGCTCGAACCGGCGCGCGGCGGACGTCATCGCCGAAGTGAACCGCCTGCTTGCCGAGGGTGTCCATGCGGCGAATCCGGCGGCGCGCGTGCTGGTGTGGACGTGGGGCTGGCAGCCTGAGTGGGACCTCGAGGCCGTTGATCTCCTGCCTGACGGCGTCGAGCTCATGTGCGTAAGCGAATGGGGATTGCCGACGCACGTTGGCGGAGTAGATGGCTCCGTCGTCGACTACTCGATCTCGCGCGTCGGCCCGAGCGAACAGAGCCTGCGGCTCTGGCGGCGCGCACAGGCACGCGGCCTGAAGACCGTGGCGAAGGTGCAGGTCAACACCTCGTGGGAGCTTTCCGCCGTGCCGTACCTGCACGTCCCTGATCTCGTCGAGCAGCACCTCGGCAACCTGCGGCAGGCCGGGGTGAACGGTCTGATGCTCAGTTGGACGGTCGGCGGCTATCCCGGCGGGAACCTGGCGCTGCTGAACCATTCTTCCGCGGAGCTGGCCGTGATGCGCTTTGGCCGCAAGGCGGCGCCGTTGATCCAGCAGGCGTGGCGCGCGTTCGGCACGGCATTCCAGGAATTTCCTTTCGACTGCGGCGTGCTGTACCGTTCGCCGGTCAATACCGGCCCGGCCAACCTGCTCCACCTGCGCCCGACCGGCCATACGGCCACCATGGTGCAGGGCTTTCCGTATGACGACCTGAAGAAATGGCGGAACATCTATCCCGAGGACGTGTTCGAAGAGCAGTTCCGCCTGCTGAGCGACGGCTGGCGCCATGGGCTCGAGATGCTCGAACGCGCGCGCCCGCTGGTCCCGAAGGCGAAACGGAACCATTTCGATGACCTCGATCACGTTGCCCGCGCGGCCTATTGCCACTATCGCAGCACCTGCCTGCAAATCCGTTTCGTGCGCACGCGCGACAGCGGGATGCCGTCGGCGGAGCAGACGGCCATCATGCTCCCGCTCCTGGACGAGGAGATCGATCTTGCCCGGACACTGCACGGCATCATGCAGCGCGATTCGCGCATCGGGTTCGAGGCGGCGAATCACTATTCCTATACACGCAACGATCTGGTGGAGAAGATGGTGCAATGCGAATGGCTGCGCGAGCGGCTGTCCTCTCCGCCAGGGGCCGCCTGAACGGATGCTGGAGATGGGGGCTGATGCGTGGTAACCAATTGACATGGGGTGAACCATGAGCACGGGAAGCAAACCCAACATCGCCTTTGTCGTCGCGCATCCGGACGATCTTGCCCATGCGATGGGCGGGACGGCTTGGCTGCTGAAGGAGCGCTACAAACTGCACGTGTTCTGCGCGAGCAAAGGCGAACGCGGCTATCCCGACCCGCAGAGGCAACCCGGCCAGCCCAAGCCGCCCCGCCCCGAGTTCGGCGACGTGCGCGCCGCCGAGGAAGCGGCGGCGTGCAGGCTGCTCGACGCGGAGCTGACGTTCCTCGGCCAGATCGACGGCGAGATCTACGCCGACCAGCAGACATGCAGCACACTCGCGCAGGCCCTCGCCACTCTCAGCCCCGTCGCCTTGTTCACGCTCTGGCCCGTCAACGTGCCCGACCACATTGCCGTCAGCGCCATGGCGACCAAGGCGTTGTCGCTGTCGGGAGCATATCACTCGACCGAGATCTACTTCTGCGAGAACGGCATGGGCGGGCAGACCAACCAGTTCGTCCCCGACCTCTACGTGAACATATCGGATGTCATCGAGCACAAGCGCGAGCTCGTCCGCTGCCACAAGACGCAGAATCGTGACGAGGCCGCGGTCGAGAACGTGCTCAAGCGGAATGTGCTGCGCGGCATGTTTGCCCGGTGCAACCATGCCGAGCCGTTCAAGACGCCCGATCCGCTGGTCAATGCCCGCTGGGGCCGCAAGACCCGTTATCTGCTGCTTGACCTGTGATCGCGCGAACCATCTATCACCAGGAATACGCACCACGAGGAATACCATGAATGTGACTGCGATCTGCGGAGA
Source organism: bacterium (assembly GCA_012514975.1). Lineage (GTDB taxonomy): Bacteria > Auribacterota > UBA3054 > UBA3054 > JAAYZF01 > JAAYZF01. The sequence continues at coordinate 2,598 of JAAYZF010000167.1, read as the reverse complement.
CTTCTATCATGCTGCCGCGCCGTATGCCCATGCGCTCAAGAAGGCGGCCGAGGGCGGAGACGTGCGCCTGCGGACAATCTGCTACCCAACGGCATTCGCGCACGAGATGCTTGCGGACTGCGACGTGCTTGTGCTCTGCAAGGAGGGAGTGATCCCCGGGGCGGCGATCAGCGAACGCTGGATCGACAGGAAGGGCGAGGAGGTGATCGGGCGTTTCGTGGCGGACGGCGGCACGCTCTTCGGCTGGCACTCGGGGCTCGCTTCATACGATCCCGAGGGGCCGATTCACGCGATGTACGGCGGGCGGTTTCACGGCCATCCGCCCGAGCACGAGTTCGAGCTGCGCGGCACAGCGCAGAAATCCCCGCTCTGGCCGGGGGACGAAGGCTTTGGCATGAGCGACGAGCTCTATCGCTTTTCACTCGACGAGGCGGGCACGATCCTCTGGCTCGAAGGCCACTCGAAGGAGCACGGCGTCCATCCCGTCGGCTGGACGCGCAGGCACGGGAAGGGCATCGTCCACGCGCTTACGGTTGCGCACAACGGGCGCTATCTGCGCGACGAGCGCATGCAGCGCCTGCTGAGGCACATCATGACGAAAAGCGGATTCTGAGAACGGACGCCCAGCACGCAAGCACGAGTGCCACTGCTCCAGGCTCCGGCACGGTCGTGGTGACAATCACGTTTGACACATCGAGCTCGCTTGCCGCGGCAGCATACCCGACCACGCGGAATTGCGCGGTCTGGACCGTATCGAGCGCGCTGCCCGGCACGCGGCCGCCTATGGCGTACCATTCGCCCACCTGGTCGATGTTGAACGTGAAGGGGAAGGAATTCCATGCAGAGCCGTTGAAGTAATCGAGATCGATCCTGGCCGGGCCTGTTTCGTCGCGCCTGACGGTGGCGAAGAAGCTGACGCCCGGTCTTTTCGCCGTGGCCAGCGTGAAGACGATGCTGCTCGCGTCGTCGCGGCTCTGACTGTGCGAGAATCCATCGAGGGAGAGCAGCCCCGATACGAGGCTCGTTGCCATTCCCGCGCCGCCCGGGGCGACGCCATCGAGGATGCCCGCGGCGAAATCCCACGGCAGCGGCAGCAGTTGCTCCGGTGTGTTCGTGACGTGCAATTGGAGCGTCGAGCACAGCGCCGTTGCGTTCGTCTCGCCGGCAAGGCTCCACCCGGCATTCGTCTTCCCTTCCATCATCCAGCGCGCGGCGATGTAGTGCGCGCCGGGCGCGGGAGTCACCGCGGCCGATGCGTAATAGTTGCTCGATGGCGACGGCCACGAGGGCGCCGCGGCAGGCGTCCATATCCATCCCGCACCGTCTGCGGCGGCTCCATAGCCGATCTGCGCGGCTGTCGGCCGGGCATTCACCGAGCATTCCGTCGATACAGTGACATAGGCGCCGACCCATCGCGACGTGCTCGAAGATGGATCGGTGATTCTGATGATGCACGGCGCGGTCGAGCGCCGCAGGTCGTTCGAGACGAACTCGAACAGCCTCGGCGCGCCGGGCGGGTAACCAAGGGCGGCCTCGAGCCACCAGGTCCTGTCCGGCCCGTCGCCGGGAACCACCATGTTGTTCAGCTCATACTTGCTGGGCCAGAGCGGGCAGATGGTCCCGCGGATCTCCTGCACGCCCGGCCCCGGGGTGCTCTGCCAGTGCTCGATGCGTTTTGGCAGGTTGTCGATTCCGCCAAACCATTCCGCGGCCGTGTCGGCGTTGATGTTCGTCGCCTGGCCGGTGACGATGGACGTGAGATACCGCGTGCTGCCGGCCGTCCCTCTTGGGCTGCCGGCGGCGAGGTGACTGTCATCATCCCAGGCCGACGACAGCACGGTGACCGAGTCGGCCATCACGCACGCCGGACATTCGGTATTGACATTGTAGTGGCCACGCAGGTACAACGGATTCGCCGTGACAACCATGAAGCCGTTGGTGACGCCATTGATGACCGCGCACGGCAGCGATGCGCCGTTCGTCAGCCGCACCGCCGCACCGGGCTTGTTGCTGAGCGAGACGTAGAGGATGCCCGCCCGGGCCGGATCGGTGTTGAACGCCGGTGCGTTCGCCTCCGCCCACGCCGTGAAGCCGCCCACATCAATGTCAAGCGGCGTGACGAAGTTGCTGATGGTGTTGTTCCAGAAGCAACGGTTCGTGGCCAGCCATGCGCTCACACCGGCATCGCCAACATGGGCAATGGCAACAAACTGCGTCGAGGGACCGTCATACGCCTCGATGGCGCCCGATTCGACGATTCGCACGGCGGCCCTGCCGGCAAAGCGGGCGGAGGCGGTGTCAGCGCTCTCGTTCGTCTGCGGCGGCGGGTCGATCAACAGTCTCGGGTCGCTCGTCACGCAGGGAGCGAGTGGACGCACCGGCACGACGCCGTGCTCCCATGACTGCACACGGCCCTGCCATGTCACCAGCGCGAGCTGCTTCCAGAATGGATGCGCGCTGTCGAGCTTCTCTCCATACATGTCGGTCATGGCGTGGCATGCCCCGTACGGATCGCTGTCAATCACCGTCTTCCCGGGATTCGCCACATTGTACACATTGCTGGCGCAGGTGACGTGCGAAGTGAGCCGCATGCCGTCT
>JAAYZF010000166.1 GCA_012514975.1 bacterium | reverse complement strand
GCTCGGCGGCGTGTTCGACGTCACGTGCGCAACAGGGCTGATCTTCACGGCAACCGCCATCTTCTCCTCGTCCGTCTTGCCGGGCATGCGGCTGCTGATCATCTCGATGCGCATGTCCGTCACCGGGTTGAACAACACGAGCGCGGCAGGGCGCGGCGAAACTTCGAGATCATCCCCGGCATCATCCGGCCCCGGGCACACCGCCGTTGCCGCGGCAAGATGCCCCCCGGCCGACCCGCCCGACGCGATGATCCTCTTCGGGTCGATGCCCAACCCGCCGGCGTGGCTCTTCAGCCAGCGCATGGCGCTGCGCGCATCTTCGACGCAGATGTCCGGCGTGACGCCGTGTGTGTTCTTGACGCGGTACTCGGCACTGATGGCCACGATCCCTCGCGAGGAAAGATACTCCGACTTGGCGAAGAACTGGATCGGACCGCCACCCGTCCATCCGCCGCCAAAGAAAAAGATGATCGCCGGCCGCGTGTCGCTTTTCTTCCATCCGGGCGGCAGGTACAGATGCAGCGCCAAGTCGCCCTGCGGCGTTTTCTTGTAGACAGTCACCTTGTCTGCCTTGCGTGCGGCCATGTGCGTGATGACCGGCCGCTCGGCGGGCGCGGCACTCTCGTCAACAACGGGCAGTGCATTCGTGGACATGGCGGCTCCCTTGGGAAGGCTGTTACTGTCTGGCAGAACAGAGATGTTCTGCAGTGATACAAGCGGAAGAATGGCAAACAGCAGTTTCATTCCAGGCCTCCTCTGGTTCTCCCATGAGGCGTTGCGGCGCGATATGCCCTTACGGGCACGCTGCGAGTAGACGCGGACTCGGCAGTGTGCGTCCGCGGTCGCGAACGGCCGCCGATCCCAAACCGCGGAATCGGCGTCTACATTGGCGTGCGGCGGTTGTGTTGACTTCCCGCGCCATCCCTGCTATACTCCCTCGGCTCTTTGATCAAGATCCGTATGTGGATGGGCGCTCTGCGCCCGTCGGTGATGTATCAACCGGCCTCGAAGAGGCCAGCCACATCCGCTGCAGTATGTGGACAGCCGTCTCATTCATCTCTGTTTGTGTCTTTGTCTCTTTGTAATGGAGTCTTTCAACTCCTCGACTTCCCCGCTCTATGAAACGTCACACACCAGCCTGGCTTGAATCAGCCGTCTTCTACGAAATCTATCCCCAGTCGTTCAGCGATACCAACGGCGACGGCATCGGCGATATCCCAGGCATCATCGACAAGCTAGAGTATATCAAATCACTCGGCGTCAACGCGATCTGGCTGAATCCGTGTTTCGTCTCCCCGTTCATGGATGCCGGTTATGACGTTGCCGACTATTACACCGTCGCGCCGCGCTATGGAACGAACAGCGATCTGAAACGCCTGTTCCGCCTCGCGCGCGAGAAAGGCATCCGCATCTTCCTCGACCTCGTTCCCGGCCACACCTCGATCGAGCACCCCTGGTTCAAGGAATCGTGCAAACACGAGCGCAACCGCTATTCCGACTGGTTCATCTGGTCGCCGAACGTCTGGACTGGCGGCAAGCAGTACATCCATGGCTATGCCGAGCGCGACGGCAACTACATGATCAACTTCTTCTGGTGCCAGCCAAAGCTCAACTTCGGTTTCGACAAACCCAGCAAGGATGAACCGTGGCGACAGCTTCACTCGGCCCCTGGCCCGACAGCCGTGCGCGCAGAGTTCAAGAAGATCATCCGCTATTGGCTCGACATGGGCGCGTCGGGCTTCCGCGTTGACATGGCCCTGTCTCTCGGCACCGCTTTCTGGAAGGAAGTGCGCGCCATGCTTGACAAGGAGTACCCCGACGCCGCGCTCGTCTCCGAGGCATCGAATCCTGACCGCTCGATCCCTGTCGGGTTCCACATGGACTTCCTCGCCCATTTCGGCTGCCCGGTGTTCAACGCGCTCATGCGGTCGAACATCACGTACAATGTGCCATGGAAAATGAACGGCGCGTATTTCAGCCGCCATGCAAAAGGCGATGCCAAACGCGCGCTCGATGAGTATATGCGCCTCTATCGCACAACCAAATCCATGGGCTTCCTCTCGCTCCAGTCGAGCAACCATGACATGCCGCGCCTGCGTGACGACCGCACGTTCGACGAGTGCGCCGTCGCCCTCGCGTTCATCATGACCATGCCCGGCGTCCCCTTTCTCTACTATGGCGACGAGATCGGCATGAAGGACGTCAAAGGCCTCGTCTCGAAGGAAGGCGCGTACAACCGCGCGTCATGCCGCACGCCCATGCAATGGGACAGCTCGAAGAACGCAGGCTTCTCCACTGCCGCACCGGACAAACTCTACTTCCCGATCGATCCCGACAGGAACCGCCCAACTGTCGCCGCGCAGGACGCCACCCAGCGCTCGCTGCTCAACACGACGCGCGCGTTGACCGCCCTGCGCAAGAGCTCGCCCGCGCTGTGCGCAAGCGGCTCGCTCGAGTTCCTGTATCTCAAACGCGAGACCTATCCGTTGGTCTATCTCCGCAGCAAGGGCCGCGAACGTATTCTCGTCGCGGTAAACCCGTCTGGCAGGAGCGCCGCAGCAGCGTTCACACTGCCAAAGACCTCGCGCGTGCAGAAGCTCCTTCTGGGCAAGGATGCGAAGCTCGGCATCAAGGGCCGCAAAGCCATGCTCACGCTCGCGCCGACAGCGTACGCGATCTACGCCATTTGAGCGTTCCCTGTGCGCCGCAGAACACCTCATTCACTGCTTCGGCTGCGGATGACGCGGTCACACGAATACGGGTACGGCAACCAGCCACAGAGATGCAGAGGACGGGACGATGAGGGGTCAGGGCCGAACGGTCAAGGGTCAAGAGCATGAGTATTCAGTAATCTGTATTCAGTATCCACTAACTGCGTAACATGACACTTGCCGGGCGTTGGACAAACTGCAATAAGGAATCTCAAATACGTTGCGCTTCCCAGCAACGGATTTGCACGCGCTGTCCGTTACCCCGCCACCGTGTGCCTGCTTTAAATTCCTCGCGTCGTGTGCGAGGAATTTCCTCCAAACACTCGCGCAACAGGTTCTATCGCGCCCGCGTCACCCCCCGCTTCGCACACATGACGCTCACCGGGCATTCGCTGCATTTCGGCGACAATGGCGTGCATACCCGCTTGCCGTACACCACCAGCAGATGGTTGATCCCCAGCCAGTACTCCTCCGGCAGCTTCTTACGCAGCGCCGTCTCAGTCTGATTCGGCTCCTTTGTGCGCACGTACCCCCAGCGGTTCGTTATGCGGTGCACGTGCGTATCAACACAGATGCCCGGTTTGCGGAACGCCTCGGTGACCACCAGGTTTGCGGTCTTGCGGCCCACGCCGGGCAGCTTGAGCAGTTCATCAATTTCATCCGGCACGCAGCCCTTGAAATCATCGAGAATCTGCCTGCAGATTTTGACGATCTGCCTCGCCTTCACATTGTAGAACCCGACGGGAAAGATCAGTTTCGCAATCCTCGGCGCACCGAGCGTCATCAGCTCCCGCGGCGTCTTCACATCTTTGAACAGCCGTGCTGACGCGACGTCGGTCGTCTCATCCTTTGTGCGCAGGCTGAGCACGCAGGTGATGAGCAGTTTGAACGGATCGGGCCTGCGCGCCTCGACCGCCGTGACATGCTCGCCGCGCGCATCGAGCGCTGTGCGCACGAGTGAGATCGCGCGATGGATGTCAAATCGCTGTGCTGCGCTCATCAGGTTCCCCATGGTGTGAAAATCTCTTGCCTGGACTGCGGGCAAGGGATGTATGATTCGTGGATGCAGCGTGTTTAACTCCCTGAGCCTGTCTGCGGCGGAGGCAACTGGACTCTCGAGGCAGACCCTTGTCTCTTCATTTCAAGATCCCTCTCGACATTATGCCAGAAACGGCGATCATGCGCAACAAACTGGTTGCAGACGGCGCAACCAATTTGGGCCCGCTGCGCGGGAACGGCGTTCTTGGGGGGCACGAACGGTGCGGGGAGACAGGTTTCAGCGTACGCGCCTCAGTGACGCTGCGCGAAGCACGCTCACGACCGATTGCCGATCACCAGTGAATCTGTTGCTGGACGGCGCAACAGATTCAAGATAACGGCCTTGTCCGTGCAGTTACTGAATACTGAACACTGATTACTGAACACTAACTCCCGGCCGTTCACCGCGGCCCTGCGCCTCTGCGCGAGATTGGTCGAGTAGCGGGGTGAGATCGGTGGAGATGGGGTGGCCGGCTGACCAGGCGGCCTGGAGAAGAGCGGCGAGGGTCGCGCGCGTGAAGCCGCGCGTGCTGAGATTGCAGATGAAATCGTTGTGCGGCCTCCCCTGCCGATATGTCGGCGCGATGGTCGGGTGCTTCACGTAGCGGGCGATGCGGCTGATGTCTTCATTGATGAGGAAGCTGCCGTGGACGAGAACGGAGCCGCGGCGCTGCGCCTGTGCATTCCCGCAGATTTTCATCCCGTCAAGTGCCAGATCGCATGGGGGCTCGAATGTGACTGCAAGACCGCGCCGGCTGAATTGATCGAGTACGGGTTGGAAGACCGTGCGATACGCGCCTTGAACGTCGTATTGCCTGATGTCGTCACCAAACGGCCGGATGACGGAGAAGACAAGACACCCGCGGCCGATCCATACAGTGCCGCCGCCGGAGAAGCGCTTCAGGACTGGGACGCTGTCTGCTGCGCATGCGTCTGCGTGAACGTGATCGTCGACTTTCTGCGCAACGCCGAGGACGACTGCTTCGTCAAGACAGTCCCAGAAGCGGAGGAACGGGGGTAGGTCGCCCGAGCCGACGAGCGGGAGGAGATTCCTGTCGAGCGCGATGTGCTGCGCGACGGTGAGCGGCGGCGTTGGGAGAAGGGAGAACGTCATGGGATATTATAGCAAAGACGGGAGGCGACGGAGCACGCGGAAGGAGAGGAAAGCACCGAACAGCGAAGCCAACTGGAACCACAGAGACACAGAGACACAGAGGACGGCAGCGGAGTGGACGACGGCGGGCTTGGGCGAACGGCAGCGACGGAACTCGCCACGGAAGACACGGAAACACCAACGGAGCGGTCTGGGCGAACGGCAACGGCGGACGGCAACGGATTCAACGCAAAGGCGCGAAGGTGCAAAGGCGCAAAGGACGGCGGGGGCTGAGGGGAACAGCAAGTACGGGATCATCGCGCAGAGACGCAGAGGCGCGGAGAACGGCCGGGGGTTAGTATTCAGTATTCAGTAATCAGTGTTCAGTGTTCAGTAACTGCACGGGGCAAGGCCGGTATCTTGAATCTATTGCGCCGTCCAGCAACAGATTCATAGGTGATCGGTAGCAGCGAGACGGCGTACGTACTCGTCCTCGTCGTCGTCCTCGTCGTCGGCTGTGCAAGGGCGCGAGTCCCCCCAAAGCTTTGGAGTCCGCGCATCGCAACGGGTTTTCCATGCGCTGTCCGTTACCACGCCGCGGTGTGCCTCCATTAAGTTTCCTGCGCACGCCGTCCGCGCAGGAAACTTACTGCGGCAAAGACGCCGAGAGCCAGGAAGCAGGGCTCGGGCACGAATTCGTACGCGCCCATGTCGACCGAGGCGCCGAAGATGCGCCCATGGCCGTCAAGGTCTGCTCCGGAAATCATCCACAGCATGTTCGATCCTGTGGCGATGCAGGGCGAGCCGAGGAGCGGGCGGTAGTTGCCGTTTGGCGCGTCGGCGTAGAGCGGGTTGGTGGCGATGATGCCGCCAAGGTCGGTCGCAGGCGGCACTTCGGGCATGGTGCACGAGTTCTGCCAGTAGAGCAACGGGGCCAGAGCGCCGTAGTTGGCATTGCCGTCCACGGCGGTGTTGCCATAGACGATCGAGTTGCATATTGTGGCGGCGTTGGTGAACACCGGCGGAAAGGGCGTGTAGAAGACACCGCCGCCGCTGTTGCTTGCCACGTTGCCCGCAATGGTGCAGTTGATGATCGTGCCGCCGCCAACGCATATGACGCCCGCGCCGCCAGAGACACCCGAGAACGACCCGGTCTGCAGGTTGCCGTCGATGAGGCAGTTGAGCAGCGTGCCGCCGGCAATCATTATCGCGCCGCCCCCGCCGCCGCCGAAGGCCTTGTTGCCCGTGATGCGGCACTGGTAGGCGATGCCCAAACCGGGGCTGGAGTCAGAAATCTCGAAAAAGATGCCGCCGCCCAGCGCTGCCGCCACATTGTTCGTCACGAGGCAGTTTTGGAGGATGCCGTAGCGGAGCGCTACGCCTCCACCCAGCGGGCCTGCTTCGCCCGCCGGCGCGTTGCAGTTGCGCACGGTGAAGCCGTCAACCACCGCGGCCGGGGCCATGAGGTGGAAGGCGCGCATAACGCCGCCGCCGTCGACCGCCGTCACATCCGGGCCGCCGACAGTGGTGACGAGAATGGCATTGGTGACCGCCAGTTCCACCGTCGCCGCATAGACGCCGGTATTGACGAGCACGACCGAGCCGTCCTGTGCAATGCCGGCGGCGGCGATGATGGTTGTCGACGCATTGGCCCACGAGCTGAACGGCGGTACATGGGCGCCCGACGGCGCGACGTGATAGACCGCCTGCAGCTCATGCGCGCCCATGTCGGGCGCAGGGCCCACCACGCGCGCGCCACCGTCCAGATCGTACGTGCCGGCCATCCAGGCGAGATTGCTTGCGGCATTGATGCAGGGCGAGCCCGGGGCAAGGCGAAGCACGCCGAGCGGCGCACTGGCGAACAGCGGGTCGCCGCTGATGTTCCCGCCTTCATCAGCGCCGGGAGGCACTGCGGGCGTGGTGCAGGAAGAGAGGAACGAGAGCCGGGCGCCGATATAGTTGTTGCCGTTGGACACGGCGCTGTTCCACGCGATGATCGAGTTCCTCACCACGGCCGTCACCGGGCCGAACAGGTCGGTATAGTAAATGCCGCCGCCGTCATTGGCGCTCCAGTTCTGCGCGATGCCACAGTTCTCGATGACGCCGCCCGAGACAAGGAACACGCCGCCGCCGCCGAAGGTGCCGAAGGGCGAGGCCGCGGCGGGGGTTGCGTTGAGCATAATGTCGCAGTTGCGCAGGAGCGCCGGGCCCATGACGAACACGCCGCCGCCGCCCCACGCGGCGTGGTTGTCGCGCACGACGCAGTTTTCGAGCGTGCCGGGGCCTATCGAAACGCCGCCGCCAAGCATCGCGCTGAAGCTGTCGCGGATGATGCAATTGCGCACGGTGCCGTTCTCGATGCCAATGGCGCCGCCATTGTTGTCCGTGCTCATCCCGCGGACGCAGGTGAACCCATCGAGGACCGCGGCGGAATGGCGCAGGCCGGCGCAGCGCCTGAGGTTCTGCCCGTCGATGATCGTATCGGCGGGGCCGGCAATACTGCGCACGGTGATGTTGGTGCCGATGCCCACCCCATCGGCGGAGGCATAGACGCCGTTCGAGACGAGGACGATCGTATCAGGGAACGCGGCCGAGACGGCGGCCTGGATGGTCGTGGCCGCGTTGGCCCAGGTGATGAAGGGCGAGATGTGCGCGCCGTTCGTCGAGACGTAGTACACGCCGGGCGTCTCGTAAGGGCCCATGTCGACCGTGCCCTTCTGCACGCGCGCCCCGCCGTCAAGATCCGTCGCCGTGTCCATCCATGGCAGATTCGTTCCCGAGCCGTCGCATGGCGACCCGGGCGCGAGGCGGTAGTTGGCGGACTGGGGCGAGGTGAACATCGGGTCATTCGTGATGACGCCCGTGCCGGCAATCCCTGCCGGAACGCGCGAGTAGAGGAAGGTGCCGCCAGTGCCCTCATTGTGCACGTCGTCCGCGCTGCCCGCTTCGTTGACGTTGCTGAAGATGATCGAGTTGACCACCGTGCCGCCGTTGACGCACCAGACGCCGCCGGCGAAGTTGGTGGAGAGGGTTCTGCACTGGACGATGGTGCAGTTGACGATCGAGCCGCCGTTCGAGCAGTACACACCGCCGCACCACGGCGCGCTGCCCGCCATGATGAGGCAGTCGCGCAGCTCGCCGCCGCCTTCGAGATAGGCCGAGCCGGCGGCGAGGCCCGCGCGGGCATAGTCGATGATGCACGCATCCACCAGGCCGCCGCCCTTGATGAACACGCCGCCGCCATAGCTCACGGGATATGTCTGCGGGCCCATGTTCGTGCGCGCGTACCCGCCCGCGAGAAAAAATCCGCGGACAACGGCGTCGGGATGGCTCATGTAGATGTTGCGCTTGTGCCAGCCGATGGCGTTGATCGTCGTCGCGGCCGGGCCGTCGACACTTTCGAGCGTGATGCCCTTCTCAATCACCACCATGCTCCCGCTGATCTCGACCGGCTCGCCCCGGTACTCGCCCGCGGCAACGAGGACGAGGTTGCCCGCGTTAGCCGCATCGACGGCGGCCTGGATGTTGGTTGCGGCGTTCACCCAACTGGTGAACGGAGCAATGTGCAGGCCGGTGAGCGAAACATAGTTCGTG
>JAAYZF010000165.1 GCA_012514975.1 bacterium | reverse complement strand
GTCGAGGATGTCCGGCACGCCGTTGCCCGATTCGTCCATGTTGCATACGCCGTCGGTCATCGCGCCCGCATTGAGCTTGTAGGTGGAGACGAGGCTGAGCGCGCCCTGGAGGTGATAGGGCCGCTTGTCGAAGTCAGCGGCGTCGTACCAGCCGCCATAGCAGTTGGTCATGAGACGCGCGGCATCGAGTTTCTCCACCCACTCGGGCCGGGAGAAGGGGAACTCGAAGAACGCGGCGAAATTGGTGTCGCCCGGGATGTCGCGGAGGTTCCAGATTTCCGCGTCGGCCTGGTCGAAGAAGCTGATGGAATCGCTGGTTCTTACACCGTCGGCGTCCGCCCAGTCCTGGTCGACGGAGCCGCAGTGCGAGCGGTGGGTCTTGAGATGCCCGGCAGGGCGCGCCCACATCAGGCGGTTTGACGTGACGGTGAAGCCGCTGCGGTGCTGGTAGAGGCCTTTCATGACCATGTAAAACGGCTCGCCGTACACGTCCGGCCCGATGCGGAAGGGCCACGAGCGGCCGACGCCGGGAACTGATACATAAAAGGTCCCAGTTGCACGGCACGCGCTGAAATCCATCTCGTAGACATATTCACCGATGCGGTCCACCGCCGCCGTCGTGGGCATGTAGCGAAGCGTGATCGGGCCGGAGAAGACTGACGTGCCCGCGGCGCTGACGATCGAGAACCGTCTGTTCGTCACCGCGGGAAAGGGGATCGGGCCGAATGTGCCGCCCCAGGCGCCGAGGTAGGCGTACTTCTCCGGCGCCCAGTCGAGGTACCCGACCTGGTTGGCGTGGAGTGCCCAACTGATTGTGCGATCCTCATCGTAGAGGAACGCGCCGGTCATGCCATTGCCAAGCCTGACGGCGTAGCGGCAGCCGTTTGACAGCGAGACGGGCAGCTTGATCCACGAGAAGTTGACATTGTGGGGGAAGCCCACCAGGTCGCCGTTCTGCCAGTCGCGCCACTGGCCGATGCTGTTGATGAACCTGCCGAGGCTGGATGGCGTGCGCGGCGTGGCGAAGTTGGGATCGTCGGGCGACGACACGGAGAAGAAGCCCGCGGCGTTCAGGCTCAGATCATAGCCCGGCCGGACCACGGGCATCCAGTAATCGTGCATGTCAACCACCTGGAGCGGGTAGAGATACGCAGGCGCGGCCCCAGAAAGATGGGCCTGGTAGATCTTCGCATACCGATTGGTGATCCCGCCGCCAAAGGCCCATTTGTCCGTCTCGATGATGTCCGTCCAGTAATTGGACATGAAGTCGTTGACAACGCAGAGCCACTCGCTGTTCACCACGTAGACATCCGTGATGCCGCCCGTGCAGTTCGCCGTGACGAATCCGTGCGGCGTGGTATTGTAGTACGGATCAGCCTTGGCGTGGAGGCAGCACGCCACCGCTGCAAGAAGGAAGGGAAGTGAGAAATGTCTCATGGATGTTCACCACTCCAGATCGCCGGGTACGAACAGCCCGCCTCAAGTGATCCTGCAAACGGTCGAGTACGAGGACGACGACGAGGACGATGTCGTTACTGAATACTATACACTGAACACTATTTCTTCCTAGTGCCATACGATGCCGCCGCGCGCTTGGCCGCGGCGACGATGCGCGAGTCGCGCTTCGCGTGCGTGCGCTTCTGATCGTCCTCATGCGCGCGCAGGGCGGCGAGATTGTCCATGACTTTGGTGAACGCGGCAGCCATGCGTTTCATCAACGAGTGCGCGGGCTTGTAGTAACTGACAAGGCAGATTTCAATTGCACGCTCGACCTTGTGGTCGCAGCCGGGCAGATCGAGCGCGGCGTAGTCTGTGTGTGCATCTTCCAGCCACGGCAGCCAGAACGGTTTCGGGCCGTCATAGGCTTTCCACTGGAGGCGCCGCCAGTGATGGATGCCGTCGGGCACATAGGGCCATGCGCCCACGCCTTCGGCGATCAGGGCCTTGCAGAACGTCTCGCGCGAGATGCCTGCGACGTCCGGGTCGAAGTTCATGGTCGAGTAATAGAAGGAGGAGGCGAAGCCCTTGCGCGATCTTGGAAGGATGACCGCGGGGCAGTCCTTGATGCCGTGCTCGAATACCGCCGCGTTCTCCTGCCGGGCCTTGACCTGGGCGTCGAGCCGGCGGAACTGGCCGGGGAACAACGCGGCAATCACCGGGCTGAGCCGGAACGTGTAGACAAGGCTGTCGGCAAACGGCTTGAACGCTTCGGGAAAGCCCTGCTCGGCGCTGCGGCCATAGTGCTGGCACATCATCGCCGCCTTCCAGAACACGTCCTTGTGCGGCGTGACCAGGTAGCCCGATTCAGCCGTGGCGAGCAGTTTGCCGCCCATGCAACTGAAGCCGGCGGCATCGGAGAAACTGCCGACGACGCGGCCGTTGATCGTCGCGCCGTGCGCGTGGCTTCCGTCCTCGATGACGAACAGGCCGCGGCGTTTGGCAATGCGGTTGATCGCCGGCATGTCGGCCGGCTGGCCGAAGATGTGGACGACGAGGATCGCCTTTGTCCTGCGCGTGATCGCGCGTTCGATCCCGGCCGGATCAAGCAGGCCGGTCACCGGGTCGACATCCGCAAACGCAGGCAGCGCGCCGACAGCCAGGATGCATGAAGTTGACGCTCCCCATGTGTACGGCGTGGTGATCACTTCATCCCCCGGGCCGATCTCGAGGCCCATGAGCGCGCACATCAGGGCCGCATGGCCGGAACTGAGGACAAGCGCCTCCCTGCCGCCATGGTATGCGCTGATGATCTTCTCGACGCGCGTGATCGTCTCGTTGGTCCTGCCCAGCCCGACCGTCTCGCCGCGTTCGAGAAGCGACGTGGCCGCGCGGATCGTTGCGCGGTCAAACGCGGGAAACCGCGGCTTGGCGTGCTGCGCGATTGGCCTGCCGCCCAGGATGGCGAGTGTGGATACGTTCATGGAAGATGCCTTATTTTACATTTGACATTTGGCATTTGATGTCTGGCATGCAGATGCGATGACACGTTCACGGAGCACCGAATCCTCCATGCGCCGTTCTCCGTGCCTCTGTGTCTCTGTGGTCCACTCCGTGCCGTCCTGCTGTTCCTCTCCCTGCCCTCCTCCATGCGCTCAAGAGGAGCAGCACTCCCACACTCACCCCCGGCTCGGGCAGTATGGTGAATGCGGGCGTCGTGCCGGTGACCGAATGGCCGAACGAATCGCCAATGATGATGCGCAGGCGCGCATCGGTCTCGGCGGCAGGAAGAACGGGGACCATCCAGCTTGCGGCGCCGTCGTTCGTAAGGCCGGAGGCGAACTGGTGCCATGCGCCCGCGTAGAACGCATCGAGCGCGATGCCCGCCAGGGGCTCGTCGTCGACGATGTTTTCCGGGAGCCACCGCACCTGGTAGGGCCCGGCGGTCAGTGCGCCCGAGGGAGTGTTGAGGGCCATGCGGTTCGTGTGCACGTTCGAGTAGAGCGTGGGCGGTATGTCGAGACAGGTCCGAGCGCATACGGCGGTCGTCTCGACGCCCGAGCCATTGCGGAACGTGGCGTAGACGGCCACGGGGCCGCATGCGTAGGGCAGCGTCCACGTTGCCGTGGTTGCATAGTTCGTCCAGCGGCTGATACCGGCGGGCATGCGGGTATGGTGGATGATCATCCCGGTGGCGCCGGGGCAATCGAGGTTGAGCGTGACGGTGCGGCTGCGGTAATCGAGGCGGGCGGGGTTGTTGCTGATCGAGATGGAGGCGGCGGTATTCCACACGGGTTTCGAGATCGATGCTGCCCACGTGTTGCCGACTTTCGTCTTGCTGATGACGAGGTCGCTGAGGTAGACGCCTTTCATGTATTGAAACTGGTTCCACAGGGGGCCGATTTCAATGCCGGCCCATTTGTCCCGTCCGCCGTTGACGCGGTTTTCGCCGAAGGAGAAGAAGGCTGCATCGGGGAGCGTGCACTTGCTCGCGGTGAAATGGAGGTCGGGCGCGTAGTACCGGTCGTCCGCCGCCGGGTCGTCCGCGCGGCCGATGAAGAGGCCGACGCCGTTGCTCGAGCCCATGGTCGAGCGCACTTCGAGTTCCATGTAGTACCAGAGATCGCGGAGGAGGGGCAGGTAGCCGCCGCGCATGACGCCGCCGTTCATCTGTGTCGAGTTGGCGAGGACGGCGGTCGCGACATCGCCGGTGCCGTAGATGGAGCCATACCAGAACAGGTTGTAGTCAGCCATGTTGACGCGGTGCTCATCGTGGCCTTCCTGCCATGTGCCGGCGAGCAGGGGCGCGCCGATGGCCTTGCGGTTCGGGTAATGCGCGCGGAAGAGATCGAGCGCGCCGGGAATCCAGCTTGCGGATGAATCGGTGTCGGGATACAGCGCGCAGCCCGTGCCGTCGGCGGCGATTGCCTGCGTCGTCGTATAGAGCCGCATGCCGCGCACGGTCGAGCCGTTCTGCGGGTCGCCGATACCGAAATCGATCTCCCTCGAATGCGGGTTGCCGAGGACGACGGAGAGCACGTACGCCTGCTGGGCGAGGTAGCCGCCAGGCTTCATGTATTTGTTGCCGTCCTGCCACGTGGTGTTCGGGTCATCGGTATAGCGCGTGTCGTGGAACGTCCAATGCCTGTCCACCTTGAAGTAGAAGCGCACAAAGGCAACCGGGCTCGCGCCGAAGGGGGTGACGTTGCCCCGGCGCGCCAGGCCGAGCAGGTCGCGATGGCCGTCCTGGAAGCTGCCGCCGAGACTGCGCGTCTTGAACATGAGCGCGTTGCTCCAGATGCTGTCCTCGACCGGTTCGATCTCGGGATACACTTCGGGAATGCCGTCGGGCTTCTTGTGCACATAGCCCGTCCACGCGCCGGCTGCATTGTAGAGGTTCGACTCGAAGTCGTCCTGCACGACCGTCCAGTACTTGCTGTACGTCTTGTCGAACACGTCGGCGAAGATGACCTGGCTCTCGGCATGCGTGGCGCAGAACCGCAGGCCGGCGAGCAGCGGCGCGGGCCATGTGCGGCCCTCGATCGTCGGTTCGAGTGTGGCGGGGGAGGGGAACGTGGACGCGTTGGTGTGCGTGGCGACGAGCGTGCCGTCCACGTAGAAGAGGATCGCGTCCGCCTGCCAGTCAAACGTGAAGTCCGCCCATGCGCCGACGGCATAGGAAGACCACGAAGCGCCGAGGGGCGTTTTCTCGAACGCGCCGGCCGGGCCGCTCGAGTAGGCGTAGAGCGTGCCGCTTTCGTTGAGGAAGCCGGCGCGGTTGCTGAGCGAGCCGCGGAAATCGTCGGCGGCGAGGCCGACGAAGCCGTTCGGCTGGTTGTTGAACTGGAACTGCACGGACATGACGGCGTAGGGCGTGCCCGGGCCGTACGGCCCGTGGCGCGGGATGCGGGCGACGAAGGGCGAGCCGACGAACTGCTGGTAGCGGGTGTTGTTGCTGTAGTTCCACGGCATCGGGCAGGACGAGCTGCCGGCATCGAGCTGCCAGAGCGTGGGGTTGGGATTCTCGGTGTTGCCTCCGCCGGGCCTGCCGTTGAAGTACACATGATAGTCAAGCGCGTACGGCCG
>JAAYZF010000017.1 GCA_012514975.1 bacterium | reverse complement strand
TGGCACGCTCGTTCTCGTGCCCGGCAACACCTACACCAACAGAACCACGGTCAACCTGGGCACGTTGTCCATCTCCGCGGACAGTTGCCTCGGCACGCCGCCTCCGGAGCCGCTGGTCAACTCGCTCATCATGGGCGGCGATTCACCGGGTGAACTGGCCTACAACGCCATCCTCAAGGCGACCGAGACGTTCACCCTCCATGCCAACCGCGGCGTACAGCTTCTCAATGCGGCCAATGCGTTCGAGGTGGTGGATGGCAGAACGCTGACGATCGCGGGCGACATCGGATCAAACCCGAATGGCGGCCTGAACAAGGCCGGCAACGGCCTTCTGAAGCTGACTGGCGCATGCAGTTGGACAGGCGCCACGGCCATTGTTGCCGGCACGCTCGAATTTGCGCCGACGGTTGACTGCGCACTGGAAGGCGGCGTCACCGGCTCCGGCGAGCTCAAACTCACCGGCACGGGCAAGGTCACCTTCGCAGGCGCGAACGACTACTCGGGCAACACCACCGTCAGCTCCGGCACGATCGGCGGCAGCGGCAGCCCGAACAGCACGATGACCATCGCCAACGGCGCCGGTGTCGCCCCGGGCGCCTCGATCGGCGTTTTCCAGGCCAGCAACCTTGCAGTCGCCGAAGGAAGCGCCTATGACTGGGAGGTCGACCACACGGGGCCGGCAGCCGACCTGGTGGATGTCGTCAACACCCTCACCCTCCCCTCCGCGGCGAACAGCGTCACTGTCACGCTCCAGAACTTCAGCGGAGGCTCGGGGACGTTCACCGCCGCGCTCTACGAGTTCGGCTCGCTCGCCGGCGACGTCGCTTCCCTGAAGCTGGACGTGGCGTCGAGCGGCTACGCGCCGGCAGCGCCGTACGTCAGCGGGAACAGCATTCTCGTTGATCTTCAGCCGGTTCCCGAGCCGATGGTGCTTGGCGCGGTTGCCCTCGCGGCCGCGGTCCTCATCCGCCGCCGGTCGTAGCGGCGCGCTTCACGGGCAGGATGCCCGTGGCACGAACACAAGAGCCCCGCGGCGGATGCCGCGGGGCTCTTTTCTTCCGAAATGTTGGCGCGCGCATGCACACAGCGCTGCCGGCACGCCAGTGCTCTGTCTCTGCATGCTTCCTACCGGAACCCAATCCCCTTCGCGTACTTGGCGAACAAGTGCAGACCGTCTGCATCACGCACCTTCTCGCCGCCGAGGAAGAAGCGATCGAACGTCACATGTTCCACAAGGTGTTCCTCATCGAATCCGCCGATAAGGGACACCGTGTTGTGCGTATTCGCGACCGCGGCGATGTTGCGCAGCGTGACGTTGCGAATCCGGCCGCGCTCATGGTCTTTGCTGTAGCGCGAGTCGAGCACGCGGAAATCAACGAACTTGTCATAATAGTGTTCGACGCGTATGTTCTCGTACAGGACGTTCTCGACGAGCGCACGGTCGCCGTTGTGAATGCTGAACACGGCGCCGTGGCCGCGCACGGCGATCACGTCGCAGTCGCGGAACACGATGTCGCCGATGCGGTCCGCGCGCGTCTCGAAGCCGATCTCCATGACGTTGCCCGCGTAATCGTTGTGCATGACGCACCGCTGCACCAGCACGTTGCGCACGTCGCCCCGCCAGTCGATCGCG
>JAAYZF010000164.1 GCA_012514975.1 bacterium | reverse complement strand
TCCTTCCCTCGCTCGATGCATGGCTGATCGAGCGGGTGCGCCTCATGCACCACGCGGCCGGGCAGCCGGTGCGCATCCTCGACATCGGCGCGGGCGACCGCGCGCTCCTTGCGCGGCTCGAACCGGTGCGCGACCTGATCGATTACAAGAGCCAGGACATCGACACCAAGCGCACGCACGACTATTATTCGTTCTCGGACATACGGGACCGGTTCGACATTGTCGTCGTCGCCGAGGTGATCGAGCATCTGCGCGCGGTCGAACTGCCTGGGTTTCTCAAGGCCGTCTACGAGTTCAGCGCCGATGGCGGCTGGGTGGCGGTAACGACGCCGAACGTCTGCCACCCGAATGTGTTCTGGCGTGACTTCTCGCACATCACGCCCATGCACTACTACGACCTCTCAGGCCTGCTTGCCCGCAGCGGCTATGGCGAGATCGCGGTCTACCGCCTCGCGAAGCTTTCGCTGTACAAGCGCCTCGTGGCATGGTGGTACCGCAACCTGCTCGAATTGCTGCACTGCGACTTCGCCCAGAGCATCCTCGCCGTGGGAAGGAAATAGCGGAACGCTCACGCAGGTCGCGCCGCCAGCACCGCGCCCATCGTGTACGGCGGCAGACGCACGGGCTTGTACGCCGCCTCCACAAACCCGCATTCGCCAAGGCAGTGGATCACGTCCTCGCTCCGCTTGTATCCGCCGTGACCGGCATGGAGCGCAAGTTCGAGCGCCGAGATCGCCCGGGTGAGCTCGCCGGCTTCCTGCCCGCTGAACACGTCGATGATCGCAAGCGTGCCGCCGGGCTTGAGCGCGGCGAGTACGCGGCTGAAGAGCGAACGGCACGTCTCCGGCGTCTCGCGATGAATGATGTTTGCCGCAATCGCCAGATCGTACGTGCTGACGCCGAACTCGATCGTCTCGTAATTGCCCGGCATGGCGGTGAAACGGTCTGACACGCCCGCGGCCCTGGCTGCCTCGGTTGCCGCGACGAGCATGGCGGGCCAGTCAACCGCGGTGACGTGCGCGGCGGTATCGAGCTTTGCGCACGTGATGCTCCACACGGCCGCGCCGGACCCTATGTCAAGGATGGCGCACTCGCGCATCCTCGCGCCGATGCCGATCAGGGCGGCAACCTCCTGCGCCACGGGCGCCATGAGCCATTCGAGCGCCGCGCTGCTCAATTCCTGCTCCTGCGCGGCCATTCCCGCGTCGCCGGCGTGCCTGGCCAGTTTCCCTGTGTGGAGAAACGCGGGCAGATGCGCCCAATGGTCGTTGCCGAGCATGCGCTGCTGCCCGTTGAGCATGCCGAGAATAGGGGCCGGGCCATACCGCTCGCCGTCCTTCACGAGCACATTCATCGCGCAGAGCGCATCGAGAAGCAGCACGGTGGCATGTTCGACCGTGCCGCAGATGCGGACGATGTCGTGAGCTGTCCGCGGCTCTTCGACGATGGTGTTGATGATGCCGGTGGACAACGCGGCGGCGTAGGCGTGTGCCGCGCCATTCATGGTCATCAGCGTGGTGTAGGTTTCCAATGTCTCCGTGCCGTTCTTCATGGGCGCCCTTCCATGGTGCGTACTGGGAATGTCATTGTGTTGCTGCCTCTTGCATTCATTATACCAAATTCGCGCGCGTCAAGGGCGGCACAGGCCGAATTCCTTGAAGACCTGTTCATAGACGGGCCGCTTTACCTCCCATGCGCGCTCGAGAAGCTCGGCGGGTGTCATCCATGCCAGCTCGGAGAACTCGCCGTGGCGGTGTGGATCGAGGTCCGCGGCCGTGCCGTCGAACATGGCGAGATAGTACCGCTGTCGCTGCCCACGGTACAGCGTGCCGCCCTTGCGCATCGGCCATGGCCAGTCGTACGTCCGCCATGTGGGCGACGAGGAGAGGATGATGAACTTGTCCGTCCCGAGCTCCTCGGCCAGCTCGCGCGTGAGCGCCTGCTCGGGCGTTTCGCCCTGTGTGATCCCGCCTTGCGGCAGATGCCATGCCGTGTGTTTCCTCCCGGCGAGCACATTGCCGTGGCCATCGAGAATGACGGCGGCAACGCAGTCGCGGTAGGGGAGCGCGGCGTGCGCATCGGGCGGATTGCTGTCGTTGCGTGGCGGGGCCATGGTGTGTTCCGACTCATTATACCGGTGTGAAAGGATGATGTCAACCGGTTCTTACGTTCATTCGCAGACGCGTGTCCGCCGCGGTTGCGTGCAGGTCGGCGTGGGGGATACGCGTGTTCGCCGGCGCGTGGGGTACTCGGTGTGGGGGAT
>JAAYZF010000163.1 GCA_012514975.1 bacterium | reverse complement strand
TCGACGTCCTGCGCGCCGCGAAGCCGGACTCGTCGCGGCGGGCATCCGCGTTCGCGTATGAGCTGATCCTCGAGCTGATGCGCACGCAGCCGAATGACGTGCGGGGCCGGCCGCTCCCGAGAGCGGTTGAAACTGTTGCGTCCCATGTCCTCGAACACCTCAGCGAGCCCTGTGCATTGGTGTCTCTCTCTCGCCAGGCCGGAGTATCTCCCCACTACCTCTCGCGACTCTTCATCAAGCACTTGGGGATGAGCTATCAGCAATGGCTGCTGCGCCTGCGCATGTCAATCGCCTCACGCCTCCTCCTGTACACCATGTGGAAGGTCTACGTCATCGGCGAACGGGTCGGCTACGGCAACGCGTACGCCTTCACGCGCGCGTTCCGCAAGGTGGCCGGATGCACACCGAAGGAATTCCGTCGACGGTCGTGGAACGTGCGTTGATGACCGCGCATGCGGACCGGGGCCCGTGTGCGCCCATTTGCGCCAGTGACTGTTCGGAGTATAAAAGCGCTGGTCCCGATGCACACTGCGGACAAAACGGGCACATTCAGTCATTTACTTTCGGCATGGCATCTGGTAGACTGTCTGGCGTTGATTGTGAAGGCGATGCAAGGAAGGCGCATCAAAGCCGCTTTCCCCTAACCACCGATCTGCAAGGAGCGCCATGAATGGAAGAACGACCCAGCATCTCGTGGGTACCCTGAGAATCTGTGTATGCGCAAGCCTTCTGGCGGCGCCAGCGATCGCGGCCGGATATGAGATTACCGCGGACAACACGAACATCGTGGAGACGTTCAATGAGGGCAAAGTTGACGGCGTGAAGCATATCGTGGCCGGGCTCGTCACCACATACGCGGAAGGCGGCCCGTCTGCCACTTTTGACGAGCGTGATGCATGGCGGCTGTCGGAGTGGAATACAAATCCGCGGCTCGCGCTCGACACCCGCTCTTTCGCGTTCTGCAAATGGATTGGCTGGAATACGCCGCCCGAAACGTTCATGGCCGGCAACTCGAACATCCCCAATGCCTTCACAATGGATGTGAACAATGACGGCGGCACCGCGTATACTTGGACTCCGTGGGAGTTTCAGGTGGTGAGCAGCAATCAGATGCCGGAACTCGAATCATCGGACGACTACGCCATCTCGACAATGCACTCCCGCTTCATTGACTGCGAGGTAACGATGAAGTTTGTCAACAAGGTGGGCGTTCCGTGGTCGCAATGGCGGTTCTCAGCCGATGTCTGGACGTACGATGCCGCAAACGGGGCCATCGTCGCCGAGGTGCTCGCCGGAACGGAATACGATGTGTGGAAAAGCGGCCTGACGCAGGTAGGCGGCGTCCAATCAAGCAACAGCGGAGCCGGCTGGAGCGCCAAGTCGAACGTCAGCGCCATCGTCAATCTCCCCGTTACCAATGGCGGCTCGCTCTACGTCACGCTCAGGCAGACAAGACTGAACCAGGGCGGCGGCAACAACGGCTCGGCGTTTGACAATGTGAGCGTAACGGCGCTGGTGCCCGAGCCGGCGGCGGCCGCACTGGCTCTTGCCGTCATCGCGGCGGTGCGGCGCCGGCAGGCCGTCCGCTCCTGTTGACTCCAGTTCCGGCGGCGGATATCTCGATGGCGTACTGCGCATAGTTATTTGCGGATAAGCGATAAACCAACATCAAGGAAAGCAGCTCATGAATACACGAATGACGTGGATGGCAGTTGCAGTTGCGCTTGTCGCGGCCATGTTCATGGCCACGCCCACGCGCGCCCTCGAAGTGCAGGTCGGCGAGACAGCGAGCGCGATGATCGAACCGCAGGCCACACCCAAGAGCGGCTCCGCCGGCGCGTGCTACGTCTCGAATATCAATCCCAGCATCACACGCTCCTACAACCTGGTCAATCCGGAAGCAGGCTATCCGACGGCAGGGCTGATCCTCTGGCGCTTCGACCTGTCCGCCTACACGGGCCGGCTCGTGACGGGGGATGCGGATCTCACGATCGGCATGATGTGGGGCGACACCGGCGCACTGGTGTTCCGCCAGTTCGAGTGTCTGACCGCATGGGACGAGACGGTGGTGACGTGGGAGAACTATCTCGGCCCGGGCATGACGAACAACCCTGCCTTCACCAACAACTTCCACAGCTATTTCGGCCCCGAGATCAGCATGGCGACCGCGGTTGGCGACGCCAACACCACGTGGACCATACCCTCGAACGTTGTGCAGCGCTGGATAAACGACCCGGCAAGCAACCACGGCATCGCAATGCGGCCGGACCACTATGCCAACAAGATCTGGTGGAACCGCGCGGCAACGTGGCAGCCGCTGGGCAAGCGCCCGGTGCTCGTGGTGTCACTCGCCTCGAACAACCAGAAGCCGAACACGCCGACCAACATGACCCCGGCGACCGGCTCGATGGCCATGCCGCTCACGGGCATTCCGCTCACCGCATCCCCGTTCGTCGATCCGAATGGCGACGCGTTCAGCAACAGCCAGTGGCAGATTTCGACTGACGCGGGTTTCGCCAGCCCCGCATGGGACAGCGGACCGGTGTCGGGAAGCACGAACATCACGGCCACGCCGCTCGCGCCGCTCCAGTACTCGACGCGTTACTACTGGCGCGTCCGCTACCGCGACGGCAATGGCGAATCGCCCGAGTGGAGCTCATGGTCGGCGCCGACGTACTTCGACACGGCGCTGAACCTGATGCAGGCGCAGGTGCGCACTGTCAACCAGAGCGTAATGATCTGGCCGACGTTCCCGGATTCGAATGTGAGCGGCAGCGCGGTCGGACTGTTCAACCCGGTCAACCCCGCAACGAACATCGCGCCCGCGGGCGCCTGCATGTACTGGTTCGACCTGCGCGTCTTCTCGCAGTACTCCGGGATGAGCGTTGACAGCGACGGCGACTTCGCCGTGGGCGTCGCATGGACGGATGTGAACCATCCGCCGAACTTCAAGCTGTATGCCGTGCTCCAGGGCTGGGCGGCATCGAACACCACGTGGAACAACTTCATCGGCGCGGACTGGGGAACATGGGCCACGAAGTACGGCACGGAACTCGATGCGAACCTCATCGATGTGGAAGGCATGGTCTACCACTGGACCGTGCCGCAGTCGCTGCTCCAGAACTGGATCGACAATCCGAACCAGAACCTCGGCATCGCCCTCATCCCCGTGGCAACCGGCAACTGCGAACTCAGGACGCAGCGGTCTTCGCCCCCCCCGACGCTGACGTTCGACCTGAGCACGACCAACGCCGTACCGCCCGCCCAGCCGGCGAATGTCTCGCCGGCGGACGGCGCGATCAACCTCCAGCTCATGCCGACGCTTGAATCGTCGGCCTACTCGGGCGCGTCGCCGCAGGGCGCCGCTCAGTGGCAGATCGCGACCGAGCCGTCGTTCGCCGCGCCGGTCTGGGACCTGTCGAGCACGACCGCGTTCACGCAGATCACCGTGGCGAGCAATGTGCTCCAGTTCTCCGGCCGGTACTACTGGCGCGTCCGCCATACCGCGATTGACGGCGGGAAGAGCCTGTACTCGGTTCCGACGAAATTCGACACCGAGGTTAAGGCGGGCACGTTCAAGAGGCTCGCGGCGCAGAAC
>JAAYZF010000162.1 GCA_012514975.1 bacterium | reverse complement strand
TTCGATCCGACGAACGGCGGACCGCCGCGCGCCGATCTCGGCCGCAACAAGGATTTTGGCCGCTGCGGCCCGCATCTTGCCACCGATCGTTTCATCATCGGCACGGATTTCTCGATCTACTACCTGACGAACGACTTTGACGTGAAGAAGGACATGTTCAACGCGCCATGTGTGTATGACTGCTTCTTCACGCGCCAGGACTGCCAGATCGGCGGCCTCGCCGCCAATGGCTTCTACTACCAGTACGGCAATGTGTGCGCATGCCTGCCGTACGTGCATGGCGTTGCCGGCCTCACCTCCGTCCCCTCGCCTGACGACAAGACGCTCGCCGCCCGCTCCGGCCCCGACTTCGTCACGGCGCGCATGGATGCGTCAACTGCCTCCAATCTGAAATCTGAAATCCCCAATCCCCAATCCGCCCCCTGGCCCACCTACCGCCACGACGCGTTCAGAAGCGCCGTGACCATGGCTGGCATCACGCCCGCCGTGACGCAGCAGTGGTGCACGCCGGCCGGGCCGCATGTCTCAGCGCCCGTGATCGCTGATGGCAAAGTCTTCGTGGCGATCCCCGACAACCATACGGTCCTGGCGCTCGATGCGTCGAGCGGAGCACGCCTGTGGTCATGTTACGCCGGAGGCCGCGTCGACACGCCGCCGACGTACCACAACGGCACGGTCCTGTTCGGCGCGCACGACGGCTGGGTGTACTGCGCCGACGCGCGTGACGGCGCGCTGAAGTGGAAGCGCCGGATCGCGCCGGGCGACGATCAGATCTGCGTCCGCGGCCAGCTCGAATCCCCGTGGCCGGTCGTCGGCGCGGTGCTCGTGGACAACAGCGTCGCGTATGCCTCCGCCGGCCGCCATGGCGACGCTGACGGCGGCGTCCGCTTCTGCGCGCTCGACCCGGCGAACGGCGATGTGCTGTGGAGGCTCCGCATCGAAGGCTTCCCACCCTACCGCACCGACCCGCACCGCAACTATATCGAGGCGCGCGACCCGTTCCCGATCCCCTACGATGAAGAAGCGATGAAGATCGCGGAGCCAGACCTCGTGGCCGGCATGGTGCGCGCGTTCAGAAACGATCTGCTTATTTCTGACGACAACACCGTCTATATCGGCGCCATGGCAGTCGACAAGGCGCAACGCGCTCCCGTCGGCGCCCCGGTAGGCGAGGCGCTCTACAGCGGCGGCCCCGGCCTGCTCTACGAGAGCACCGGCGAGTCAGCATGGCTGAACAAACCTGTTCGCTGGCTCCTCGCCGGCAAAACCAGCGGGCCCGAGTGGCGCAGCTTCCGCGCGAAGGGCATCAGCGCCAACCTCCTTGCCGTCGGCAGTGAACACGCGTATGGCGTGCTGATGGACTCGAGGAAAATCTACCTGTTCAGAAAGGAGCGGCCAAAAGGTCCTGCCGGTGAGGAACCCCTCAGGAACTCAGTCTGGAGCGTGCCTCTCTCGACCAACGACATCCCCGCGGCGCTCGTCGTCGCGGGCGACACGGTGACCGTTGCGGTGAGGAATCCCGACAACGCATCAGGCAATCTGCTGTTTTTCTCGAGCGAAACGGGGAAGCAGGCAGGCTCGTGCCCGTTGCCCGGCGCACCGCGGTTTGACGGCGTGGCCATTGCAGACGGCAGGATATATGCATCGCTTGGCGACGGCCGCGTGACGTGCCTGGGCACGAGGTGATGCGTGCTGACACACGTTCGCCGGCGCGCGGGGTACGACGCGACTCCAGTCACGTCGACGCCTGGAATGCGCGCGTCTGGCTGACACATTGACGCCGCGCGTGGCCGCGACAGTCGCGGCCTACCACGCATGCATGCTCACACGCGTTCGCCGGCGCGCGGGGTACGACGCGACTCCAGTCACGTCGACACGCGGG
>JAAYZF010000161.1 GCA_012514975.1 bacterium | reverse complement strand
GGCGTGTTCGTCGCGTCCGAGGATCTCGAACCGGGCGACGGCTGGCCGTATGATCTGTTCCTTGCGGATTTGAAGGCAAACCCGCTGATGACGCCTGCGCAGCTTGGCGCCTGCATCGTGGCGCGCTACGGCAAGTACTACGCGACGAGAGGCGAAGCGGTGACGCAGTCATGTCTCGATCTGACGAAACTCCCCGCCCTGTCCTCGGCCGTGGATGCCTTTGCCGTTGCGGCGCTCGATGCCCCGCCGGCATGGAACAGCATCATCGCCGCCCGCGCCACGGCGAGCTGGTACAGCGACAAGGCGTTCCGCGACCTCGAGGGCATTGCGGGCCAGCTCTCGTCGTCGTCGCTGTCGAACGAGGCGCGCGCAGTCTCAGCCGCGTTCCACCAGGCGCTGATCACGAACTACAGCGCCGCCGTGCTCGGCGGCCGCGGCTTGACGGTCTACTTCCCCAATGGAGCCGTTGACAGCGATTACGCCGCGGCACACATCCAGTTCGCCCGCGACACCCAATGGGACGAGTTCATCCGCGCGCTTCAGCCCACCCCCCCGGCGAATGACAGTTTCACCTCCCCGTACGCACTCCTTACGGCGTATGGCAGCACGGCGGGCAACAACGAGGGTGCAACGGCAGAGCCGGGCGAGCCGCGGATCGCCGGCGTCACGCCGCGCCATTCGCTCTGGTGGTCGTTCACGCCGCCATGGTCCGCCTCGGAGTTCGAGATTGACACCCAGGGCAGCGATTTCGACACCGTGCTCGGCGTGTTCACCGGCACGACGGTCAGCACGCTCAGACAGATTGTGGCGAACGACGATGAGCGCAACGGGCTGCTGACAAGCCGTGTCGTCGTCACCAATCCCGCCGCGGGCATCACGTACCAGATCGCTGTGGATGGCTATGGCGGCGACACGGGTTCGATAGCGCTGAACTGGAATCTTGTGCCGGAGCCGGCCTGTGCGGTTGCGGTAGTGCTGCTGACGGTGCGGCGCCGTGCGCGGCGATGAGCGCGGCAGGAGCCCCGGTCCCCACTCCCCTACCAGCCTCTGCGTTCGATCTCGTACTCGCCTTCCCAGAGGGTGTTGCCGTTCGCGCGTTCGATCACGCGGAAGACGAGGCGGTAATAACGTTCTGGCACGGGAGTGGCGGTTTCAGGGGCCTTGAGAAGCTGGGCTTTCATGAGGTACGGGCACTGCTTTTCGAGCGGCTGGAGCGGCGCGGGCGAATCGTCAACAAAGCGTACAGGCCTGTCCGTAACGCCGAGGAGCGCGGCGCGCAGCTCGGTGAGCAGGTTGTAGCCGTCTATGGTTTCGCCGGTGTTGTCGTCGACCGAGCTGAAGGCGATGAGCACGGGCGCGGGAATCCGCTTGAACGCATTGGCTGACGCGATCTCCGTCGCCGCCTTGCCGGCCGCGGAATGCAGGTCATCCGTCGCGCGCGCGGAAGTGGCGAGCGGTTCGCCTTTCGGCGCGACGCGATTCGGCCCGGCACAGCCGGCAAGCAGCGCGAGACAACAGGACAGACGGAGCACTCGGCTCATGGGGCACCTCTACTTTTTCTGTTCGAGCGCGAGCGTGATCGTCGTCGCGTCGCAGACGCTCGCGGGGCCGAAGTACTGGATCGGGCCCGGGTTGAGATAGCGCTCGTTCATGGCCCATTCCTCGCGCTGCGCGGCGAATGTCTTGAACGGTTTTGCATCGAGATCGACAAGCGCTTTGCGGATGACGGGCTTGTGCGCGCCGTGCCGGCGCTCGATCGTCATCATGCTCACCAGCGGCACGCCGCCGGGCACCCACGCCGCCGCGGGCTTTGTCACGTTCCTGACCGAGACCATGTAGCCCGTCAGCCCGGCCTGGATGAGCGCGGCGCCTGCATAGCCCAGCGAGTAGCAGTAATCGGCGTCGAAGTTCGACGGCGCGGCGCACCGGCCTTCATACCCGAAGAAATGGTTCTGCGCGCTGAAGCTGCCTTTGTACGCCCCCTGCGCCTTCATCTCGCGCAGCCGGTCGCTCACCATGTCGATCAGCAGCTTCTCCGTCTCGATCTTCGACACCTGGACGTTCCCGTGCGGATCGCGGTCCATCAGCAACTGCCGCTGGATCGAGAATGGCAGCGACGAGAACACGTACGACGAATCCCTCGAGAGTTTCTGGTTGACGAACTGGGACTGGTCGTCGTATGACTGGAGGGATTTGAAGTAGCCGGCCTCCCTGGCCATGATGTCGTTCAGCTCGCCGATCAACTGCTTCACCTCGGGAATGAACTCGATCAGCCCCTCGGGCACCAGCACGATGCCGAAGTTCTTCTTCTGCTCCGCGCGCTTCACGATCACGCGCACAAGATCGTCAACTATCTGCTTGAGCGTCATCTTCTTCTCGGCCACTTCCTCGGAGATGATCGTGACGTTCGGCTGCGCCTGCAGGGCGACTTCGAGGGCGATGTGGCTCGCGCTGCGGCCCATGAGCTTGATGAAGTGCCAGTACTTCTTCGCCGAATTCGCGTCGCGGCAGATGTTGCCCGTAAGCTCCGCGTACGTCTTGCACGCCGTGTCGAACCCGAACGAGATGGCGATCTGGTCATTCTTCAAGTCGCCGTCGATCGTCTTGGGCACGCCGATGACCTGGATGGGCGCGCCGGTCTGCGTGAAGTGCTCGGCGATCAGCGCGGCGTTCGTGTTCGAGTCGTCGCCGCCGATGATGACGAGCGCCTGGATGCCGAGTGATTCGAGCACGGCCCTGGCCTTCTCGAACTGCTCGACCTTCTCGAGTTTCGTGCGGCCGCTGCCGATGATGTCAAAGCCGCCGGTATTGCGGTAGTCCTTGATGAACGCGGCGGTGAGCTCCTTGTACCTGCCGTCGACGACGCCCGAGGGGCCGCCGAGGAAGCCGTAGAGCCTGCTCTTTTGGCTGGCTGCCTTGATGCCGTCGAACAGGCCGGCGATGACGTTGTGCCCGCCGGGCGCCTGGCCGCCCGAGAGGATCACGCCGACATTCATGGCCGCGGGCTTCGCCTTTGCATCCCTGGCGAACGTCACCGTGGGCGCGCCGAACAGGTGCGGGAACAGCTTCCTGATCTCGCCCGAAGGGCCGATGCACGTGGTCGGCCCGCCTTTGACGGCCTTGACTTTCATGCCCGCGGATGCAAGCACGCTGGGCAGTTTGGGCTGATATTTCGCGCGTTCCTTGGTCAGTGCGGAGACAGTGGCCATGGGTCTTCCTTCAATCACGTTTAACGGTCGGAAACAACGTTATGGTACGGCACGGAAATTCTATACAAAACGGCCGGGAAAGTCAAACACCACGAAGGGCGCGGGATGGCGGCAGCAACGGATGTACACGAATTGAGCGAATCGTACGAATGGCACGAATCCTGGAACGGCGGTGTTGAGTACACGGATTGCACGGATGGAACGGATGGTGCGAAGGCGGCGACATCTTTGTGGCGGAGTGCGAATCGCGCCAGGATGCCCATCGGGCAGGTTCCGTCAGCAGAGTGAGGATGAGGTAGGTGAAGACAATCTTCAGAAGTGCGCCATTGAGGCCATCGCTGCAGGGACGCACCAACATGCGGTCGCCGAGAACGGCGACCCTCGGCACCGCCCCACCGAGGCACCGACCTGCAGACCTGCCACCGCAGCGCTGCCCTGGCCATGGCGGCGCTGCGGGTCACTAACCCTTTTCCCTGCTTTTTGGTACAATGATACCCGCTTGAGTAACAACCATCGAGGAGCTTGCCATGTCCAGTATTGAGAAGTACGGCCGGTTCGATGAGAAGGAGAAATGCTTCAGGCTCGTCAATGAACCACCGCGCAAGTGGGTGAATCTCCATTTCAACACGATCGGCGAGCGCGAGATATATGCCGAGACGACGAACATCGGCGACGGCCTTGTCTGGACGCGCGACAACGAGGGCGTGACGATGACGATCGTCGGCTATGACGCGAAGTACCTGTACATCCGCGACGAGGAGAACGGCGTCGTGTTCTCCCCCTGGGGCGCGCCCGCGCCGCAGGAAGTCAAGGACAAGGAATGCCGCTACTACGCCGCGAAGACCGAGGTGAGCAGCACGTGCAACGGCCTCCGCGTCACCTTCCGCCAGTTCTGCCCGAAGGACTATGTGATCCAGGCATGGACGGTGACGATCAGGAATCTCACGGCCAGGCCGCGCGCGCTCTCCGTGTTCGCCTACGCCATGTTCCAGCTCGGCGGCTGCGACAAGGAAGGCAGGTACGTCGGCAAGGACAATTACGCGGTCGTCATGCGCGACATCAACGGCGTGTTCATCAGGAACCGCAACACGCAGGCGCCGACCGACCGGTTCAACGGCTACATCGTCACGCTGCAGAAGATGTTCGCGGGCACGGGGTACCGCGACCATTTCATGCGCAGCGAGTTCGCCTCGGGCACGCCGAAAATCCTGTGGGGATGGGACTGCGACAACAAGCCGGGCTTCGGCCCCGACTGCGCCGGCGCCGTCCAGGTGCATGTATCGATTGCGGCGAAGGCAACCGGCCGTGTGGACTTCCTCATCGGCCAGGCCACCGGCCCGGATGAGGTCAAGACCATCCGCAAAGCCATCACGCCCAGGAAACTCGACGCCATGTGCGACGAGCAGACGGCCATCGAGGAAGAGCGCGCAAGCCGGTTCCTCGTCGACGTCGGCAACAGGAACATCAACGGGCTGATGAACATCTTCGTCAAGAAACAGCTCTACTCGTACCTCATTAACAAGAGCGGCTTCCGCGACAATCTCCAGCTCGATTGCGCGCTCGCCCTGTGCGACTATCCGGCGGCCGAGGCCAACATCCTCCGCGCGCTCGGCTCGCAGTACGCCGACGGCAAGGTGCCCCACGGCTTCCGCCCGCTGAACCGCCTGCAGTACTCGGACAAGCCTGCGTGGATTCTCATGGCCGTGCCGTGGCTGATGAAGGAGAGCGGGAATCTGGAACTCCTCGACGCCAAGGTCCCCTATTTCGAGAGCCGCGAGAAGGGCACCGTCTGGGACCACATGCTCCGCGCAATGCGCTTCCTCGCCGGCGACACGGGCAGGCACGGCTTCTGCCGCCAGCATCATGCCGACTGGAACGACGGGCTCGAAGCCACGAAGGAATCGGGCGACCGCGAGAGCATCATGGTCACCCAGCAGCTCTGCTTCGGCCTGCTCGAAGTCGAGGAGATCGCGGGAATGATCGGCGACACGGCGGTGCAAAAGGAAGCACGCGCGTTGTACGACCAGTTCAAGAAACGCCTCAACGAGGGCGCATGGGACGGCAAGTGGTACATCCGCACGTACTGCGAGGACGGCTACCGCATCGGCTCGCACAAGAACGAGGAAGGCAAGATGTTCGTGAACACGCAGAGCTGGGCCATCCTCTCGAAAACCGCGCCGGAGGACCGCGCGGCGCTGTGCATGCGCATGGTGGACAAGCTGCTGACGGTCGACGTCGGGTACCGCATCTGCGCGCCCGGCTTCTCGAAGTACGACCCGCGCGTCGGCCACATGTCGAACTCGATGCCGGGCAACGCGGAGAACGGCGGGTGCTACAACCATGCCGCCGGGTTCAAGGGTGTGGCGGACTGCATGCTTGGCCGCGCGGAGCAGGCGTGGGACACGTTCATCAAGGTCGCGCCGGACAGCCCGCTCAATCCCGTCTCGCGCTCGCAGATCGAGCCGTTCTCATTCACCAACAGCTACTCGATGTGCGAATACGCCTACGGCCGCTCGGGCTACCCGTGGCGGACGGGCACGGCGGCGTGGTTCGCGATGCTGCTCATCGAGTGGATTCTCGGCGCGCGGCGCGGCTACAAGGGGCTGCTGATCGACCCGTGCATGACGAAGCGGCTCAAGACGGCATCCGTCGTCCGCACGTTCCGCGGCGCGCGGTACGAGATCTCGCTCGACAATTCGGCCGGGCGCTGCACCGGCGCGCGGTCGATCACCCTTGACGGGAAGAAGATCGACGGGAACGTTCTCCCCGACCTCGGCAAGGGAACGCACAAGGTCCGCGTCGTCATCTGACCACGCGGCACACGGAGCACGCCATGAGAGTCATCGCTTTATACGGCCCGCGCGACGTGCGCGAGGAGGAATGGCCGAAACCCGATCCCGGCCCCGGCGACGTGCGCATCCGCATCAAGTCGGTCTGCATCTGCGGGTCGGACAAGACGCAATACGAGCTGGGCAGGATTGGCGAGCTGGCCGCACCGGTGCCGTTCCTGCTCGGCCATGAAGCCGCGGGGCTCGTCGACGCGGTCGGGCCGGGCGTGACGGGGCTTGTCGAGGGAATGCCTGTTGCCGTCGAGCCTGCCATGCCGTGCATGGCGTGCGACTACTGCCTGGGCGGGCGGCACAATCTCTGCACCGGCATGCGCTTCCTCGGCAGCCCGCCCGTGCATGGCGCGCTGGCCGAGTATCTCGTGATGCCCGCGCGGAATGTGTTCCCTGTGAAAGCGCGCATCTCGTACGCCGAGATCGCGTGCATCGAACCGCTGGCAATCGCGTTGCACGCGCTCCGTCTCGTGCCCGTGGGCCTGGGCGAACGCGTGGCGATTTTCGGCGCCGGCGGCATCGGCCAGGCGCTCCTGATCGCCGTGAACGCATCCGGCGCGCGCGTGACGGCGGTGACGGACATGGTGCCGTCTCGTCTTGCGCTCGCGGACCAGTTGGGCGCGGGCCGAGGGTACAATGCGGCTGAAGACGCCGGGGAACGGATTCTCGAGTTGACGGCAGGCAGAGGCGTCGAGGTTTCCTTCGTCACTGCCGGGGCGCCGGATGCGCTGCGCGATGCCGTGCGGGCGACCGCGCGTGGCGGGCGCATCGCCGTCATCGGCACGCCGCACGAGGATGAGTGGGGCTTCCCCGTCTCCGCCTGCCGGCGCAAGCAGTTGCGCGTGCAATTCGTCTACCGCTCGAACCACACGATGAAGAATGCGGCCGAATTGGTCGAGCGCGGCGACGTGTGCCTCGGCCCGCTCGTCACGCACCGGCTCCCATGGGAAAGAGCCGAGGAGGCATTCGAGATGGCGTTGCGCAATGACGACGGCACGCTGCGCATCGCGCTCGAACCCGAGGATCTCGGGGTGCCGTACTATCATTGACGGACAAGGATGTAGGGACTGACCATTGACCATTGACCGTCGACTATCGACTATCGACTATCGACTATCGACTATCGACGACGATTACGATTACGATTACGATTACGACTACGATTACGATGGCGATGGCGATGAAGGATGAACGATGAACGATGAATCCCCCAAGACGCATCTGGGGGAAACGATGAACGATGAACGATGAACT
>JAAYZF010000160.1 GCA_012514975.1 bacterium | reverse complement strand
TCCAGAACGACATCCTCAAGGAGTTCATGGTCCGCAACACCTACATCTATCCGCCCGGGCCTTCGATGCGGATCGTGTCCGACATCTTCGGCTTCACGTCCGCCAACATGCCGAAGTTCAACTCGATCTCGATCTCCGGCTACCACATGCAGGAAGCGGGCGCGACGGCTGACCTCGAACTCGGCTACACCATCGCCGACGGCATCGAATACGTGCGCGCGGGCATCGCCGCCGGGCTCGACATCGACAAGTTCGCGCCGCGCCTGTCGTTCTTCTGGGCGATCGGCATGAACTACTTCATGGAGATCGCCAAGATGCGCGCCGCGCGCCTCTTGTGGGCCGATCTCATCAAGAAGGAGTTCGCGCCGAAGGACGCGCGTTCGTACTCGCTGCGTACGCACTCGCAGACGTCGGGCTGGAGCCTCACGGCGCAGGACATCTTCAACAACGCGACGCGCACCTGCATCGAAGCGATGGCGGCGACGCAGGGCCATACGCAGAGCCTCCACACCAACGGCATCGATGAAGCGATTGCGCTGCCGACCGACTTCTCGGCCCGCATCGCGCGCAACACGCAGCTTCTCCTTCAGCAGGAAAGCGGCACCACGCGGCCCATCGATCCGTGGGGCGGCAGCCACTTCATCGAGCGGCTCACCTACGAGCTGGCGCTGAAAGCGAAATCGCACATCGACGAAGTGGAGAAGCTCGGCGGCATGGCGAAGGCCATCGACGCGGGCATTCCGAAGATCCGCATCGAGGAAGCGGCCGCGCGCACGCAGGCCCGCATCGACAGCGGCCGGCAGACCATCGTCGGCATCAACAAGCTGCGCGTGAAGGACGACTTCCCGATCAACTTCCTCAACGTCGACAACGCCTCCGTGCGCGAGCAGCAGATCGCGAAGCTCAAGCGCCTCCGCGAGGAACGCGACGAGACGACAACGAAGGCGGCGCTGGCGGCCCTCACCGTGGGAGCTGCGGGCAGCGCGAACCTGCTCGAACTCTGCGTCAACGCCGCGCGCGCGAAGGCGACCGTCGGCGAGATGTCGGAAGCCATGGAGCGTGTGTTCACGCGGCACCGGGCGGAGGTGCGCGCCATCTCCGGCGTTTACAGATCGGAGGCTGGCACCATGAACGACGAAGTCGGCACCGTGATCCAGATGGCGGCGGAGTTCGAAAAAGTCGACGGACGGCGACCGCGCATCCTGATCGCCAAGATGGGCCAGGACGGGCACGACCGCGGGCAGAAAGTGATCGCGTCCGCGTTCGCCGACCTCGGCTTCGATGTGGACATCGGACCGTTGTTCGCAACGCCGGACGAAGCCGCGCGCCAGGCCGTCGAGAACGACGTCCACGTGATCGGCGTCTCGACCATGACGGCGGGCCATTTGACGCTCGTTCCGGACCTCAAGGCATCGCTCGCGAAGGACGGCCGCGAGGACATCATGGTGGTCGTGGGCGGCGTGATCCCGCCGCACGACTACGAGGCGCTGTATGCGGCCGGCGCGTCGGCCATCTTCGGCCCGGGCACCAACATCCCGCAGGCGGCCGCCGACCTCATCAAGAAGCTCAACGAGAAGTACGGATACACGAAGGCCGCGGCGGAGTAGGTCGGCGAATAGCCACCCAGCCGTCATGCCTGCGACGGCAGGCATCCACGACACCCTTCAACGACGGTGGGCGACGGAATGCGGTGTGCGCGCTGACACTTGCGTGGATGGCCGTCTTCTATGCGGAGCATCGCTCCACGATGACACGGCCATGACGTTGGTGGGCGTGCTAACCAAATCCAAAGACATTGCCGCCGTCGAGGCGCAGCATTGCTCCGCGATGACACGGCCATGACGTTGGTGGGCGT
>JAAYZF010000159.1 GCA_012514975.1 bacterium | reverse complement strand
TGCCTGACGATGCCGCTGTCGGCAAGCGCGCCGCTCCAGACATACAGCGCGTAGGTGAACTCCTGCACGCCCTTGTCGGCCGTCATGTCGGGCATCAGCGGCGAGCGCAGGAGGGTGAGGTTGATGCTGCTGCCTTCGACGTTCACGCCGTACTTGCAGTCGTTGAGCACGGCGGCGCCGCAGCCTTCCTCGGCCAGCGCCGTCCACTTGTGATTGCTCACCTCGAACCGGTCGGCGTCGAACTGGCGGGATGCGTGGGTCGGGCGGCGCAGATGGCCGAACTGGATTTCGTGGATGGCATCGTTGGCGTGGATATTGACCGGGAAGTTGACTTTGAGCAAGCGGTGGCTCTCGCGCCAGTCGACGACGGTGCGGAAGTCAATGCGGCGGCTGTCGGCGCGCAGCACGATGTCCTGCGTGAGCGTGGAATGAGCGATGGAGCGCGTGACGCGGATGACGCCTTCGAGCGGGCCTGCGGCGACGACGGAGATATCCGCGGCGGCATCGAGCGGCACGGGTTGCTGCTTGTACATGCTGTCGACATCCCATGCATCAAAGGCTGAAGGCACGTCCTTGTACATGCACAATGCGTTGCAGTGTCCCGCGGCGAACTCGCGGCCGGTCACCTTGTCCACCACGCTGGTGATGGCGCCTTTGGCATCGAGCCTGACGCGCAGCCACGCGTTCTCGAGCAGCGAGGGCGTGGCGGTGATCTCGTTGGCGATCTTCACCGGCGCGCCGTTGCGCACGGTCGTCCAGCCGCAGGCGGGGATGTTGTCGATTCGAGCGAACACAGTGCCGTGGATGTTCTGGACGGGCAGGGGCGCGCCCGCGGCATCCACGGCGCCCTTGAACGCCTTGGGCAGCGGGACGAGCGCGCCGCGGTTCCATGACAGCGCGTTGAACACGGTGAGCGCCTTGTCATCCTTGTTCACCAGCGCCGCCTTCGCCTTTGCTGACAGCGCGGCTGATTCAGCGGCTATCTGCGCGTGGTGCGCTTCGGCCTCCTGGTAGACGCGCGCGATGGACGAGCCGGGGATGATGTCGTGGAACTGGTTCAGGAGCAGAAGCTTCCACAGGCCGTCCATCTTCTTCGCCGGGTACGGCTGTCCGGCCAGGGCGGCCGCGGCGGCGCCCCAGAGCTCGGTGTCGCGGAGGTTGAACTCGTTCCTGCGGTTGCCCAGCTTGGTGCGGGCCTGCGAGGTGTAGGTGCCGCGGTGCGCCTGGAAGTAGAGCTCGCCGACGTAGGTCGGCAGGGCGGCGTTGCGCTTCTCCTCGTCCTTGAAGAACTGGACGGGGTGGGTGATCTGGCAGCGCGGCGCGCCTTCGAGATTTTTCATCCGGCGGAGGAATTCGAGATGGTCGCGTGTCGGCCCGCCGCCGCCGTCGCCCCAGCCGAAGGGGAAGAGGCGGGAGACGATGCCATGCTTCTGCACGCGGTCGTTCCAGCGCGTGATGACGTGCACGGGCGAGGCCTGTGAGTTGTAGTCATTGTGGATGTGCGCGAGGATCGTTGACCCGTCGATGCCTTCCCACCAGAAGGTATGGTAGGGGAACGTGTCGCCCCCGTGGTAGTTCCAGAAGATTTTCTGGGTCGAGAAGTACTTGATGCCGCAGCCCTGCATGATCTGCGGCAGCGCGCCCGAGTAGCCGAAGACGTCGGGCAGCCACATGAATTCGCTTTCGACGCCGAATTCCTCGCTGAAGAACCGCTTGCCGTGGATGAACTGGCGGATGAGGGACTCGCCCGAGGCGAGATTGGTATCGGGCTCGACCCACATGCCGCCGTCGGCGATCCACTGGCCTCGTGCGGCGGCCTGCTTGATGCGGCGGTAGAGGTCCGGATACCGTTTCATCGTCATCCAGTACAGATGCGTCTGGCTCTGAAGGAACTTGTACTCGGGGTATTCGTCCATGAGGGCGAGCTGGGTGGCGAAAGTGCGGCGGCACTTGCGCTCCGTCTCGGCCAGTGGCCAGAGCCAGGCAACGTCGATGTGCGAGTGGCCGAAGCAGTACATGAGCGGGGACGTCGAGCCGTTGGTGCAGTGGAGGAGGGGCTTGAGCCGCGCGCGCGCCCTGGCGATCGAGGCGAGGAGTTCGGCGCGGGGAAGCTCGAGGTCGGCAATGAGGGTGAACGCGCGAAGCGCCTCGTCTATCTCGGCGACGCGCAGCGAGTCCTGCTCGATGTTGTCCCGCAGTTCCAGCAATGTCTGGACATCAAGCCATGCCTGGTAGACGTCCTCGTTCCAGATGCCGAAGGAGCTCTGTTTGACTTCGCGCTGGGCGGCAGGCGGCTCGGGCACGCTCGATTGTCCATGGGGGACGGGGCCGTCGCCACAGGGTGTGGGGCCGTGGCCGGCATAGGTCTCGAAGAGGATGTCGTACGTCTTGCCGGGCACGCCCTTCACGGCGAGAGTGATTTCACGATGCATCCAGTCCTGTGCGCCTGCTGCCGTGCCATTCACCCAGACAGCGCTCTCGCCGCCCGTGTCAGCGCGCAGGACGATACGTTCGCCGCGTGCTTCCTTTGTCAGCGTGAGCGTGGCTTTCAACCATGCGTACTCCCACTTGGCGCCGTACCTCGTGCCGGGAGGCATGGGCTTGAACGGCCCGCGCAGCGCCTGCTGCGGCGTGAGCTGATCATGGGTTGTGAAGCCTTTGAACCCGACCGAGCCCAGCGGGACGTAGAACAATTCCTTGAGATGTTCGACCCACCGGTCTATCCGGTGGCGCCATTCAGCGTTGGGAGCCATGATGCAGTCCTTGGTTCATGATGAGGTGAACAGGTTGTTGGGTACGCGGTGCGCGTGCCCGGTGCCAGATTCCCAGAGTTTCAGCCGCAGCGTCTTGATCTCGAACGGTCTGAACGCCAGGGCAATCCTGCCGCCGCGGCAGCCGATGCGCTTTCCGTCCGCTTCGAGCATGTTCGTTTCCTCCGCCGTCTTCACCGGCAGCGCCGTGGCGAGCGTGCACGTCGTCCTTGTGCGCATCGCCTCGTACACGCGGACGACAACATCTCGAGAACCGTCCTCGGCCGGTTTGACGGTCTCGATCACCACGTTGGGCGCGTCGAGCGAGAAGAGCGACCGCGTGCCGCCGTTGCCGCGCGCCGCGGTGACAGGCACATTGAGGTCGTACGCCTGCCTGACGATGCCGCTGTCGGCAAGCGCGCCGCTCCAGACATACAGCGCGTAGGTGAACTCCTGCACGCCCTTGTCGGCCGTCATGTCGGGCATCAGCGGCGAGCGGAGCAGCGTGAGATTGATGGTGTTGCCCTCGACGTTCACGCCGTACTTGCAGTCGTTGAGCACGGCGGCGCCGCAGCCCTCCTCGGCCAGCGCCGTCCACTTGTGATTGCTCACCTCGAACCGGTCGGCGTCGAACTGGCGGGATGCGTGCGTCGGGCGGCGCAGATGGCCGAACTGGATTTCGTGGATGGCATCGTTGGCGTGGACATTGACCGGGAAGTTGACTTTGAGCAAGCGGTGGCTCTCACGCCAGTCGACGACGGTGCGGAAATCGATGCGGCGGCTGTCGGCGCGCAGCGCGATCTCCTGTGTCAAGGTCGAGCGGGCGATTGAGCGCGTGACGCGGATGACGCCTTCGAGCGGGCCTGCGGCGACGACGGAGATATCCGCGGCGGCATCGAGCGGCACGGACTGCTGCTTGTACATGCTGTCGATGTCCCAGGCGTCAGCGCGCGAAGGCACGTCTTTGTACAAACGCAGTGCGTTGCAGTGTCCCGCGGCGAACTCGCGGCCGGTCACCTTGTCCACCACGCTGGTGATGGTGCCTTTGGCATCGAGCCTGACGCGCAGCCACGCGTTCTCGAGCAGCGAGGGCGTGGCGGAGATCTCTTTGGCGATCTTCGCCGGCGCGCCGTTGCGCACGGTCGTCCAGCCACAGGCGGGGATGTTGTCGATTCGAGCGAACACAGTGCCGCGGATGGTCTGGACGGGCAGCGGTGCGCCCGCGGTATTTACGGCGCCCTTGAACGCCCTGGGCAGCGGAACGAGCGCGCCGCGGTTCCATGACAGCGCGTTGAACACGGTGAGCGCCTTGTCGTCCTTTTTCACCAGCGCCGCCTTCGCCTTTGCAGAGAGGGACGACGACTCAGCGGCGATCCGCGCGTAGTCAGCCTCGGCCTCCTGGTAGACGCGCGCGATGGACGAGCCGGGAATGATGTCGTGGAACTGGTTGAGCAGGAGGAGCTTCCACAGGGCGTCCATCTTTTTCGCCGGGTACGGCTGTCCGGCCAGGGCGGCTGCGGCGGCGCCCCAGAGCTCGGTGTCGCGGAGGTTGAACTCGTTCCTGCGGTTGCCCAGCTTGGTGCGGGCCTGCGAGGTGTAGGTGCCGCGGTGCGCCTGAAGGTAGAGCTCGCCGACGTAGGTAGGCAGCGGCGCGTTGCGCTTCTCCTCGTCCTTGAAGAACTGGACGGGGTGGGTGATCTGGCAGCGCGGCGCGCCTTCGAGGTTCTCCTGGCGACGGAAGAACTCAAGATGGTCGCGCAGCGGCCCGCCGCCGCCGTCGCCATAGCCGAAGGGGAAGAGGCGGCTGACGATGCCGTGCTTCTGCACGCGGTCGTTCCAGCGCGTGATGACGAACCGCGGTGAGGCCTTCGAGCTGTAGTCGTTGTGGATGTGCGAGAGGATTCTCGAGCCGTCGATGCCCTCCCACCAGAACGTGTGGTAGGGGAACTGGTCGCCGCCGTGATATGTCCAGAAGATCTTCTGGGTGGAGAAGTACTTGATGCCGCAGCCCTGCATGATCTGCGGCAGCGCGCCCGAGTAGCCGAAGACGTCGGGCAGCCACATCAGCTCGTTGTCAACGCCGAATTCCTCCTTGAAGAACCGCTTGCCGTGGATGAACTGGCGGATGAGGGATTCGCCCGAGGCGAGATTGGTATCGGGCTCGACCCACATGCCGCCGTCGGCGATCCACTGGCCTCGTGCGGCGGCCTGCTTGATGCGGCGATACACGTCGGGATAGCGTTTTCTCGTCACCCAGTACAAATACGCCTGGCTCTGAAGGAACCTGTACTCGGGGTATTCGTCCATGAGAGCGAGCTGGGTGGCGAAGGTGCGGCGGCATTTGCGCTCCGTTTCGGCCAGTGGCCAGAGCCAGGCGATGTCGATGTGCGAGTGGCCGAAGCAGTACATGAGCGGGGACGTCGAGCCGTTGGTGCAGTGGAGGAGGGGCTTGAGCCGTGCGCGCGCCCTGGCGAGCGAGGCATGCAATTCGTGGCGCGGGAGTTCGAGGTCGGCGATGAGAGTGAACGCGCGAAGCGCCTCGTCGATCTCGGCGGCGCGGAGCGAATCCCGGTCAATGTTGTCCCGCAGCTCGATCAGGGTCTGGACGTCGAGCCATGTCTGGTACACCGCCTCATCCCAGATGCCGAAGGAGCTCTGTTTGACCTCGCGCTGTGCGGCAGGCGGCTCGGGCACGCTCGATTGTCCATGGGGGACGGGGCCGTCGCCAGAGGGTGTGGGGCCATGGCCGCAGTAGGTTTCGATGAGGATGTCGCAGGTCCTACCGGGCGTGCCATTCATGGCGAGGGTGATCTCCTGGTGTGCGGAGTCCTTCGCGCCCGCGGCCGTGCCGTTCACCCAGATCGCGCTCTCGCCGCCCGTGTCGGCGCGCAGGACGATGCGTTCACCGCGTGCTTCCTTCGGCAGTGTGAGCGTGGCTTTGAACCATGCGTACTCCCACTTGGCGCCGTACCTCGTGCCGGCGGGCATGGGCTTGAACGGCCCGCGCAGCGCCTGCTGCGGCGTGAGCTGATCATGGGTTGTGAAGCCTTTGAACCCGACCGGGCCGAGCGGTATGTAGAACAATTCCCTCAGATGCTCGATCCACCGGTCTATTCGGTGGCGCCATTCGGCGTTGGAAGCCATTGAGCGGTCCTTTGCTGGTGATCAATGCAGATGAACGGTTGTCTGTGTGGCGCGCAGGGGCTCATATGCCGGGGATGCGCGTGGTGAGCCAGTCAAGCGATGCGGTGAACCGCCCGATGCGGTCGGCCAGTGAGCGCCTGAGGAGAATGGCCTTTGCGGGGCAGAACTCGTGGCAGCAGTAGCAGCGGATGCAAGTGTGGTCGTTGACCTGGCGCGCGGGCGGCATCTCCGGGTCGATTGCCGGCGGGTCGACCGGGCAGCCGCGGTGGCACGCGCCGCAGTGCACGCAGCACGCCGCGTCGATGCGCGGTCTTGGAGCCCAGTGCCTGCCGAACCAGTCGAGCATGAACTGGGGGAACGGCAGGATGCGCATGACGTGTTTGAGGTGGGCGACCGTGCGGAAGCCCTGCACGCGCAGCGCGTCCAGCGGTTCGCCGGCGATGGAGATATGGTCGAGCGCCGTCGTGCCGAAGCGGTGCTGGATGCCTGCCTGAACCGTTGGCACGACGGAGGAATCGATGCCGACGAGATCGCACGCGGCGACATCGAGGGCCATCAGGTCGGCGCTGGCGATCAGCGCGCCGATGAAACGCGGTTCGCCGCCGCTTGGCCCGTTGCCTTCCATGCCGTACACGGCATCCATGATGGCGAGAGCCGGCTTTGCCGTGCGGTTGATGTCAAGCAGCAGCTCAGCCAGGCGCAGCCGGTTCTGCAGGCGGAAGTGATACTGGCCTTTCTGCACGCCGGGAACGAGGCCGAGCTGGTTCTTCACGGCACCGGTGAAGGTCATCTGGACGTGCGTCTTGAGTTTTGGGAGGGTGATGAGCACGTCTGCGTCGGCAACGGCCTTGAGGAGCGTGAGCTTCCTGCCGATGATGTTGCCGGGAGTCTCGAACGTCTCCACAGCCGTCTCGTCGCCCAGTGTTGCGCCGGCGGCGCGGACGACCGCATCGATGCCCGTGGCGCGGGCGACGGACGCGAGGCTGCCGGTGCCCGGGCTGTCGATGACGGTGACCACACCGCCGCATTCCTGCGCGAGCGTGATGGCCGCGGCGAGCACCGAGGGATGCGTGGTGACCGCCCTGTCAGGATGGAACGCGCCAAGGAGGTTCGGTTTCAGCAGCACGCGCTGGCCCGGCCTGACGAAGGCGGCCATGCCGCCGAGCGGCGCGAGGCACGCGCGCATCCGCTCGAGGAGTTCGTGCCCGTCGTACGATCCGGCGCGCGCAAGGGAGACGGTGGCTTTCATGATACCGCGCGAAGCTTCGCGTACTTCGCCACGAGAACCTTTGGATTGGGCAGGCTGTCGAACGTGATGGTAAGCCGCGCATCAGGCCCGCTGCCCTGCACGCTCGAGATGACACCGGGGCCGAAGTGGGTATGGCGGACGCGCATGCCCTTGTTGAACGCGCATTCGTCCGCCGGTTCCGCGCCCGGCCTGCGTTGCGCGGGCGGCTCTGTGGCGAGGGAATCGTGCTGGGCACTGACGATCACATCGACTGCGCCGGCGGGGATTTCCCGGAGAAAGCGGGAAGGCTCGCGCACTTTCCGCTGCCCGAAGATCGTGCGGTGGTACGCGTGTGTCAGCGCGAGCCGGCGTTGCGCCCGCGTCATGCCGACATAGCACAGCCGGCGTTCCTCCTCGATGTCCGTCGGATCTTCGAGCGAGTTGAAATGCGGGAACAAGTCCTCTTCGAGGCCCACGATGTGCACATAGGGGAATTCGAGCCCCTTGGCATTATGGATCGTCATCAGGGAGACGGCCTCGCTCTCGCAGTTCCAGTTGTCCAGGTCGGAACTGAGGGCGACCTCGTTGAGGAAGCCGGCCGCCGTGGGCCGCTCCTCGGGCGAGGTGTTCTCGTAGGCAGCCGCGGCGGAGATGAGCTCCTTGATGTTCTCGATCCGCGACCGGTCCTGGACGTCCTGGGAGCCGCGGAGGTCTTCGAGGTACCGTGTCTCCGCGAGCACGAGCTGGATGAGCTCGGTGGGCAGCATCTCCTCGCTGGCCCGCTGGAGCTTCTTGAGGAGTTTGACGAACGAGGCGGCCGCGCGGCGCACCGAATGGGAGAGGCGGGTGATCTCGCCGCAGTGTTCCAGCGCCTCGAAGAGCGTGGCGTTCTGCTGCCGCGCATGCTGCGCTATGGCCTCCTGCGACGTCGAGCCGATCCCGCGCACGGGGACGTTCATGATCCTGCGCAGGTTGACTTCGTCGGCCGGGTTGACGGTGACGCGCAGGTAGGCGATGATGTCCTTGATCTCGCGGCGGTTGTAGAAACTCACGTCGCCCACGATGACGTACGGTATGCGCGCGCGGCGGAGCTGCTCCTCGACGACGCGTGACAGGGCGTGCACGCGGTAGAACACGACGATCTCGTTGAGCGAGACGCCGTTGCCCGATTCGAGGATGCGCTCGATGTTGCGGGAGATGAACTGCGCCTCGTCCTCCTCGTCCGAGGCGCGGTAGAGAAGCAGCGGCGTACCGTCGTCGTTCGTCGTCCAGAGCTTCTTCTCCTTGCGGCCGGTGTTCTTGTCGATGACGGCATTGGCCGCGTGGAGAATGGTCTTGGTCGAGCGATAGTTCTGTTCGAGAAGGATGACGCGCGCGTCGGGGAAATCGCGCTCGAAATCGTTGATGTTCTTGATCTCCGCCCCGCGGAACTTGTAGATCGACTGGTCCGGGTCGCCCACGACGCAGATGTTCCTGTGCGCCGCCACGAGCAGCCGCGTCATCCGGTACTGCGCGTGATTCGTGTCCTGGAACTCGTCGACGAGCATGTGCTCGAAACGCCGCTGGTACTTTTCGAGCACGTCAGGATGCTGCTCGAACAGCAGGACGCACTGCATGATCAGGTCGTCGA
The DNA here is from genome assembly GCA_012514975.1 of bacterium. Taxonomy (GTDB): domain Bacteria; phylum Auribacterota; class UBA3054; order UBA3054; family JAAYZF01; genus JAAYZF01. The sequence continues at coordinate 46,873 of JAAYZF010000159.1, read as the reverse complement.
AGTCCATCGCGTTCGCCTTGAGCAGCGCGCGCTGGTACTCCTCGTACACGGAGGCGATCGTCTCGTCGAGGTAATTGTCGACCGACTCGGAGAACCGGGCCGCGGTGATGAGCCGGTCCTTTGCCTTGCTGATCGCGTTCGCGTAGAGCTTGGGCTTGGCATGCTTTTCGCTGATGCTCAGCCGGTGCATGCAGTCCTTGACGAGCGTGAGCTGGTCGCCCTTGTCATAGACGGCGAACTGCGGCTGGTAGGGGATGTGCGCGACCTCGGCGCGCAGCACGCGCAGGCAGAACGAATGGAAGGTGGAGACGGGCACGCGGGCGCGCACGAGCGTGTCCACGCGGCGCGCCATCTCATCGGCGGCCTTGTTGGTGAACGTCACCGCGAGGATGCGCTGCGGCTGGCAGCCCCGCGCGGCGAGATGGGCGACGCGGTAGGTGAGAATGCGCGTCTTGCCGCTGCCGGCGCCGGCAACGATGAGCAGCGGGCCGTTGACGTGCGTCACCGCCTCGTACTGCACGGGATTGAGTTCTGCCTTGAAGTCTATCACAACCCGCCGGGGCATGGTTATTCCCCCTCCATCCGGTGTGCCGCGCACGCAGCACAGTATCACTAGTTTGAATTATAGCGTTTTCCGCCGGATTTTGCAATGCTTTACATTTGCACGGCCTTATGCTATAATAAGTGCGCTTGTGGTATCGGTTTACACAATGCATGAACCGTGTCTGGGGAATACACGGAACGTACGTCTAAACATCAAGTGATTGTGGAGGATGCAATGCGCAAGTTACTGTTGCTGGCTCTCTTCGCCCTGCTCATCGTCGGCTGCGGCAAAAAGAAGACACAGGGCGATCTTTCCGGCGAGATGGGCGAAGGCTTTGACCTCGGCGCGGTGGACAGCAGCGCGCTCGGGGGCGGCCAGGACCTTACGGGCCCCTACGCGGGCGATCTGCCCCTCGGCGCCACGGGAGCCCAGTTCGTCGAGCCCAATTCGCCGCTGCTCGACCCGGCCATCGCCGCCGAGGCACAGATGGTCCTGCGCGACATCCATTTCCCGTATAACAGCTCGCAGATCATGCCGGCTGACGCCGCCATCCTCCAGCAGATCGGCGCGTTCATGAAACGCTTCCCGACGGTCGTCATCCAGATCGGCGGCCACTGCGACGAGCGCGGCACCGACGAGTACAACATGGCCCTCGGCTCGCGCCGCGCCAATGCCGCCCGCCAGTTCCTTGCCGACCTTGGCGTTGATCCGAACCGGATTTTCACGATCAGCTACGGCGAAGAACAACCGGTTGACCCGGGCAACAACGAGACCGCCTGGGCCAAGAACCGCCGCGACCACTTCCTGATCGGCGTCGCCGGCGCAAGCAGACAGTAGTGATTCCTCCCTCCCGGGAGGGGGGCGAAGCGCTGAATCGTCCAACCGTTCATCACTTCATCTCCTCCCGGGCAGGGACGCCATGCCATGAAACGTATCGCCTTCCTGTCCGCCGCCCTCTCAAGCCTGCCCTTCCTGTTCGCCGGCTGTGCCACTGAGAACGAACTTCAGTACGACCCGGCGACCGCTTCGATCGCCCAGCTCCGCAGCGACGTGCGCCAGATCAACGACAGGGTGAGCTCTCTGGGCCAGAACGTCGATGCGCTGCAGGAGCAGTTCACCCTGGTCGAACGGCAGAGCAGCAGCGCCCAAGGCGCCGCCCAGCAGAGCCAGCAGGAAATGCGCGGCACGCTCGCCCAGCTCGGCCAGCAGCAGCAGGCGAAAATCGATGAGCGCGTCCGCGCCGCCTTCGCCACACAGGCGCGTGAAATCGAAGGCCTGAACAAGAAGATGGCTGAGATCGTCGGCGCCAGCAAGGCTGATTCCGAGAGGCTGCAGAAAAGCGTCGTGGCAGACATCACCGCGCTCCAGCGGGACATGAAGGCCATGCAGGCGCAGCTTAATGCCTATATGGACCGCGTTGACCGGCTCGAATCGCGCGTCCACGCCGCTGCAACCGCGCCCGCGCCGGCCGCCGCCACGCCCCCGGCGCCCAAACGCGCCGCGCCCGTCGCCAGCGCGTACAAGCGCACCGGCACGCCCTCGAGCCCTGAGATTGACTACAACCAGGGCTACGAGCACACGGTCGAGGTCGGCGAAACGCTCTGGAAAATCGCGCGGGACTATGAAGTGTCGGTGACCGACCTGCTCAACACGAATCCCAACATCTCCGACACCACCGCCCTCCGTCCCGGCCAGAAGCTGTTCGTCCCGTACCGGAAGAAATAGGCCTTTCCGCCCGCGCCATGCGCATTGCCTTGGTCATCAAAGGGCTCGTCCTTTCTGCCGGCGGTGCCGAGCGGTTTGCCTGCAACCTGATCCGCGGGCTCAACGCGCGCGGACACCGCATCACCGTCTTCTGCCACGAATGGGATGACGAGGCGGAGAAACTCGATCCCCGCTTCGTCGCCGTGCCCAGGCCGCGCGGGATGCGCCATCCGTGGAGCCAGTTCTCGCGCAATGTCTGGGCGGCCATCCGCGCGCAGAACGAATCGTACGACATCGTCTTCGGCCTGACGCAACTGTGCCCGCAGGACGTGCACCGGCTTGGCGGCGGCGTGTACGACTACTGGTACCGCCGGAAGTACGGCCGCTGGTTCCCGCTTCACACTCTTTTGCCGCGCGTTGGCGGCGCGCTGCGCTTCGAGCGCCGGATGTACGCTCCCGGCGGCGTCCGCCAGGTCATCACCATCTCCAACCTTGACAGGGAGCTCCTCCTGCGCGCGTACGACGTGCCGCCCGAACGCGTGCAGACGGTGTACAACGGGTTCGACCACAAGGATTTTTTCCCGGGCGACCGGGCGAGCGCGCGGAGCATCCTGTGCGACACGCTGCGCATTGATCCGCGCACGACGGTCGTGCTGTTCGCGGCGAACAACCACGTGCGCAAGGGGCTGCCGCAGGCGGTCGAGGCGTTGCTGCGCACGCCCGACCCGCGCCGCTTTTCCCTCGTGGTCATCGGCAAGTCGAACAGGCATGTTGCGCGCCGCCTCAAGGCGCGGATCGGCACGGCGTTCAACGCCGTCTGGCTCGACCGTGTGCATAATCCGGCGGACTACTACCGCGGGTCCGACGTGTTTCTCTTCCCCACGCAGTACGATTCGTTCGCCAACGTGATCGGCGAATCGCTGTGCTGCGGCCTTCCCGTGATCACCACCAGGCAGGCCGGCGGGGCGGAAATGGTGATCGACGGGACGAACGGGTTTGTCGTGCGCGACTACACCGCCGTCGGCGAGATGGCCGCCCGCGCGGCGCTGTTCGCCAGCAGGGACATGGCGGCCGGGTTCTCCCGCCGTGCGCCGGAGATCGTCACCTCGTACACGATCGACCGCTGCGCGAGGGAGACCGAGGCCGTCCTCGTCAAGGCATACGAGGAGAAGCAGCGGCGGAACGGATAGCGTCGTTCGCGCGCGCCGGCGCGCATCCTCCAAAGGAACGGAATCCCCCTCCGGCGATTTCACCACAGAGACACAGAAGCGCGGAGCGCGCCGGCTGCCGCTCTTTCCCGCGCGCTTCGGCGGCAGACATTGACCGCGCGGGAGATTGCGGGTATAATAGGACGGATATGTACTACTCGTGGACGGAAATCGACCTTAATGCCTTCCGGGACAACATCCGGCTTGTGCGCGCCGCTTTGCCGCAGGGGTGCAAGCTGATGGTGCCGCTGAAGGCCAATGCCTACGGCCACGGGCTCGAAGCGATGGCCAAGGCGGCGCACGAGTTCGGGGTGGAATGGCTGGGGCTGGCGACGCTGCGCGAAGCGCTCGAGATCAAGGCCTACGTGCCCGAGGCGCGCATCCTCGTGCTCGGCCCGTGCGAGCCGGACGACGCCAAGGCGCTCTTCGTCCACCGCATCACGCCAATCATCGTCGACCTCGAGAACGCGCATGCGATGAACGAGGCGTCGCGCCGGCTGCACACGCGGCTGCCCGTCCACCTGAAGATCGACACGGGCATGGGGCGCATCGGGTTCGACGCCGAGCACACGCTCGAGGACATCTGGAAGGCGACGCAGCTCAGCAACCTGCAGGTGGAAGGCATCATGAGCCACTTCGCCACCGCCGACGAGGATGACATCCACTACGCGATCGGCCAGCACGACCGGTTCAAGCGGGTGCTCAAGTACCTGAAGGAACGCAACGTCGACATACCGATCAAGCATATCGCGAACAGCGGCGGGTTCATGAACATCGCGCACTGCGACTACGACATGGTGCGCCCCGGGATACTGCTGTACGGCGGCTGCCCCCAGGCGGGCGGGAAAGTGCGGACGGACGCCCCGGGCAGGCCGCTGCTTGCGTGGAAGACGAACGTGACGTTCATCAAGGAAGTCTACACGGGGCAGTGCATCGGCTACGGCGCCGCGCACAAGGCGAAGAAGCACACGAAGATCGCGACCATCGAGGTGGGCTACGGCGACGGGTTCCACCGCATCCTCAGCGGCAGGGCCCATGTGCTCATCCGCGGCATGCGCTACCCGGTGGTCGGCCGCATCAGCATGGACCAGACGACGGTGGACCTGGGCCTTGTGAACGACGTGATGGTGGGAGACGAAGTCGTCCTCCTCGGCAGGCAGCTTGGCGACGAGATCACCGTGCACGAGCTTGCCCGCGAGATGGACACGATCCCCTACGAGGTGTACACTTCGATCTCCGCGCGCGTCGAGCGCAGGTACTTCTTCAACGGCGAGCAGGTGCACAACTTCGTGTTCTCCAATTTCTCGCTCATGGCGAGCTCGATACTGAAGTGACCATGCTTACCGTCAGCCGCACAGTCTGTTTCAGCGCCGCGCACCGCCTGCACAGCCCGGAGCTCACCGACGAGCAGAACTGCGCCGTGTTCGGCAAATGCGCCACGCCGGGCGGGCACGGGCACAATTACGCCCTGACGGTGAGCGTGACCGGGCCGCACGATCTGAAGACGGGGATGATCGTGAACGTGACGCTGCTGCACGAGGTGCTGCTGCGCGAGGTGGTCAACGAGCTCGATCACCGCGATCTTAACACTGACGTTCCCTTTCTGCGCGGCGTGGTGACCACGATGGAGAACGTCGCCCTTGTCCTCGCGCACCGGCTCGAAGAGCCCCTCGCTGCCATAGGCGTGCGGCTCGTGCGGCTCGATCTCGCCGAATCGGAACGCAACAAGGTGACACTGGAACATGCATGACTGATCTGGAATTCTACCGGGAGTTCATCAAGAGGCTGGGAGACGATCCTGACCGCGTGGGCCTGCGGGACACGCCCGCGCGCATGGTTGACGCCTACGCGTTCCTCTCCTCGGGGTACGCCGCGGACATCGAGCAGGAGATGAACGGCGCCATCTTCAAGGAGGACTACGACGAGATGGTGGTCGTGAAGAACATCGATTTCTACAGCCTCTGTGAACATCATCTCCTGCCCTTCTTCGGCAAGATCCACGTGGCCTACCTGCCCAAGGGGCGCGTCATCGGCCTGAGCAAGATTCCGCGGATTGTGGATGTATTCTCCCGGCGGCTGCAACTGCAGGAGAGGATGACCATGCAGATCGCACGATGCCTGCACGACTATCTCAAGCCGATGGGCGTCGGCGTGGTCTGCGAGGCCACCCATCTCTGCATGGCGATGCGCGGCGTGCAGAAGGTGAGCTCGCACACGACGACCAGCGCCATGGAGGGCCGGTTCAAAAGCGACGCGCGTACGCGGCAGGAGTTCCTGCACCTGATCGGCATGCCCGACCTGCGCGCCTGACGTGAACGGACACGATGGCGATGAAGCCCTGGCTGAGCATCTGTCTCCTGTGCTGCGCGGCGGCGCCCGCGGCGGTGAGCGCCCCGCCCGAGCAGCCGGGTGCGCGCGAGGTGCCTGCATTCCTCGAGGGAACCGTGCGCCAGTTGCGCGCCACGGTCGCCGGCATCACCACGCTTGTTGCCAGGGCACACATGGTGCGTCGGACAGCGGGGCTGCGCGAGCCGGTGAACGCCGACTGCGCGATCGCATACGCCGCGCCAGACGTGCTCCGCATGGACGTCGCGGGCCCGTGCGGCTACCTTCTTCTCGTCAGCAACGGCGTGGCGACGACGGCGTCCGCCGGGCACGACTGGCAGGATGTCCGCCCTCTTGCCGGCCATGAGCGCGTGCTCGACGACGTGCTGGGAATCGCCACCTTTGCCGACGGGCGCGCGTTCGATTTCCAACTGCGCGTCGAGGGCGACGAGACGGTCATCACGGCGTATCTGAGGCCGGACCAGCGGGAGAAGCGCGAGCAGGCGTTCGCCGAGTATGGCCGGTCGGCGATGCTGCACGTGGTGTGGCTGAACACGGTGACTGGCCGCATCCGCCAGACGCGCGTGCGCACGCTTGGCGGCGATGACACAACCCTTTCCTTCCGTGAACTATGGATCAATGGCGTTCTGCAGTCGCAATGACCGCCTGCGCGCTCGCGCTGGGCGGCTGTGCGTTCTGGCGCGGCGCCGCGCCCGCGTTCACCACGCTTGACGCGCCGCGGGCGGACGCGGTGCTCGCCGGCATCCCCCGCGGCACCAACGGCGTCGGCGTGACGAAATTCGCCATGAACATCGCGGCCGACATGCCGGGCATCCACGACATTGACGTGGGGACCGGCATCGAACGCAGCGACGCCGCGCAGAGCGTGCGTGCAAAGGCCGTCTGCCTCTGGCAGCCCGGCGCGGCGCTGCGCATGCGCATCTCGCGGCTCGGCCTCCCGGTCTTTGACGTGCTCCATACCGGCGGCACGTGGTACCTGATCGACGAAATGAAGGGCCAGGCATACGTCTGCGACCGCGTCGACCACCTGCGCTCGGTGCGCATCCCGGCGTACTTCTTTGCCGAGCTGCAGCGCCTGCCCGGCGGCTGGTGGCCTTCCACACTGTCCGGCGCGACCGTGAAGGAGGCCGACGGGATGTACCGGATCGAGGAACGCAGCCGAAGCCGCCGGCGCACGGTCTCGTTCGCGAAGGACGCGGTGCTGCCGGACAACATTTCGATCGAGGATGTGAACGGCAACGTGATCCTTGTGACCATCTCGCGCGTCACGACCAACGTTGCCGTCGCCGCCGCCGCGTTCACGCCGGCGCTTGACGGGTATGAGGTGGTTGATCTTCGCGGCACACAGGCGGACATAGACGATCTATGACCGGCACACTGCACACAGGCGGTCGCACGCCGCAGCGCACGGGCGCACAGGAGCTTCCGGTGTTCACCGGATGGACCTTCGCTGAAACGGCCGCATGGTGCGCCGCGCAGGGATGGCCCGGTTTCCGCGCCGCGCAGTTGTGGGACTGGGTGTACAGGAAAAACGCCGCCGACGGCGCGCGGATGTCCAACCTGTCCCGCGAGATGCGCGCGGAGCTCTCCCGGCGCCTCGTGTTAATGCGCACGCATGTCATCACCACGCACACGAGCAGCGACCGCAGCGAGAAGCGGCTCATCGGCCTGCCCGACGGCGAGGCGGTCGAGTCCGTCTGGATTCCCATGGGCGCGCATGCGACGGTATGCGTCTCGACGCAGGTGGGCTGCCCGATCCGCTGTGCATTCTGCGCGAGCGGCAGCGAGGGGTACACGCGGAACCTTGCGGCGGGGGAGATCGTCGAGCAGGTGCTTCACGCGCAGCACGCCCACGCGCGCGCGGCGGTGAACAATGTCGTCTTCATGGGCATGGGCGAGCCGCTGCTGAACTACGACCAGTTCATCAGGGCAGTGGCCATCCTTAACGACGAGCATGGCATGCACATCGGCGCGCGCAGGATGACCGTCTCCACCACGGGCGTCATCCCCGGCATCAGGCAGCTTGCGCATGACGCGCCGCAGATGAATCTGGCGATCTCGCTGCATGCAACGCATGACGCGCTGCGCCGCAGGCTGATCGCGCATTGCCCGTCGACGATCTTCGATCTGATGCGCGCGCTCGAAGCCTATCATCGCGCGACGGGGCGGGACATCACGTTCGAGTATGTGCTTCTCGCGTATGTCAACGATTCGCAGCGCGATGCGCAGCAGCTTGCCGCGCTGGCCCACCGGGTGCCTTCCAAGGTGAACGTCATTCCGTACAATCCCGTGTTCAGCAACGAGTTCCAGGCGCCCACGGAGGACCAGACGGCGCAGTTCCTCCGCCAGCTCGAACACAACCAGGTCCATGCACTCGTCCGCCGGAGAAAGGGCGTGGATATCAACGCCGCGTGCGGCCAGCTGCGCAGGCTGCGTGGCGCTGCAGCGACCAGCGGCTAACCACGGACATTCAGCAGGCATTATGCGCGTACTCTTCACGGGAATCAGCGGGAGCGAGAAAGGCGATCTGGCCGGGGAACTGGCGGCGCACTGCAACACGCACGGGCACAACGTGGGCGTCTTCGACATCGGCAAGACGATCTTCGAGATCATAGACGAACAGAAGCTGTCGATCTCGGACGGGAGGATTCTTGACGTGGACACGAACCTGCTCAAGGCGCTGCGCGTTGCGGCGTGCGAGCGCATCCTGCGCGGAATCGAGTCGGTCAAGGACGCGTTCATCAGCATTCACCTGACGTTCCGGTGGCGGAACCAGTTGCTCCCGGGGTTCAACTTCAGCGACATCATGAAGCTGAAGCCGGACGTCTACATCAACGTGGTCGACAATCTCAAGGAAATCCACGAGCGGATCAGGCACAGCAAGGAGTGGGAGCGCACGCCGACGCTTGACGACCTGAACACCTGGCTTGACGAGGAGGATTTCGTCACGCGCACGCTTGCCGACTTCCAGCAGAAGCCCTGCTGGGTGATCGCGCGCGATCACTACGTGGACAACCTGGCGAAGCTGCTGTTCGACAGCGCGATGCCGCGGATGTACCTGAGCTACCCGATCACGACGATCCGCCGGGAGCGGCCCCAGCTCCTTGCGACCATCCAGCAATTCGGCCGCGACCTCACCGCGCGGTTCGTCGTCTTCGACCCGCTTCATATCAAGGACATGGAGCTTGCGCACGCAACGGAGAAGCGTCATGACTCTCTCGAGACCGGCGCGCTGGACATCATGGAGCTGAACGAGACCGTCGTCCAGCAGGTCAAACACCGCACCGTCACGCGCGACTACCGGTTCATCGACCAGAGCGATTTCATCGTCGTCTATTACCCGACGGACAAGCTTTCGCCCGGCGTGATCAGCGAAATGATCTACGCGCACACGAGGAACAAGTCGGTGTACGCCATCTTCGACGGGCAGCGGAGCCCGTTTTTCGAGCGGTACTGCACGCGGATTTTCCCGGACATCGCGGCGTTCACGGAGTTTGCCGACGCGGCGCTCACGCCGTGCGCCACTGGCGAAAAAGGGGGCAAAGGAGTATAATAGCCCTGCTGGATGACATGATTCAACAGATTCCCAGACACTTAAGGTGCATCTATGCAACGGTTTGACGATGACGGACGGCTGATTGTGCCCGAACGCACACACCTGGTGGACGAGCTGAAAAAGCGCGGCGTGCACCTCGAGGGCTCGATCCACATTCACCAGGCGTTCTGCCCGCGCGGCCACATGCTCGTGTCGGACGACAACAAGCAGTTCAACGGCCTGCCCGGCATCAAGGTCCACGTGGTCGGTGAGCGCGGCGACGAGCTGGTTACCATCACCCCCTTTCTCAAACGGCGCGACCGGATCGGCGGCGAGCAGTTCCAGGTGGGCGACCGCCTGCACATCTGCTGCCCCGCCTGCGGAATCGAGATGCCCGTTCTTGCGCCGTGCGACTGCCAGTGGAACGGCGAATTCGTCATGTTCTCCCTTGACGAGAACCCGACGAACCAGAACGCCGTCTGCTTCTGCAACATATGGGGATGCCCCAACGGGGACATCCGCATGGCGGGCGACGTCATCGCCGAATACCAGAGAAACTACGAGCTGTAACAGCCGCCGACCACGGACAGGTATGCGCATTCTCGTTACCGGCATCATTGCCGGCCTGGAAGACCGGGCATGGCTGCGCCGCGTGTGCGACAGCGCCGGCCAGCACGGCATCGACATCGCGTACTTCGATGTCGTCGACCGCCTTACCCGCGGCGGCGAGAAGCCCATGGAGCGCCTGCTCGGCACGACCGACTACATCCTCGAACTCATCCGCGAGCGCGAGTACGAGCGCATCGGCTTCGAGATCGAGAAACACGGCCACGAACACGTCATCGTCCGTGCGCCCGCCACCGTCGAGTGGAACCGCATCAACCGCAAGTTCAAGGACAGCAAGTACATCCGGGAGTTCATCGCGCCGGACCTGATCGTCACCCTCATCGACGCCGAGTGGCTTATCAAGAAACGCCTCGAACATCCGCCCGAGGCGGACAAGTTCCTCCAGGTGATCAAGGAACGCAACCACACCATCTACGAAGTGCTCGCCTGGATGAACGAGGAAGTGAGCCTGAGCGAGGACTGGGCCAAGGTCATGGGCGTCCGCCATATCGTGATGGCAGTCGGCGAGCCCCCGCAGAATCTCATTTCCTTCTTCGCGGACAGGGATGCGCCGGTGTACTACGCGAGCTACAGCATGACGCACTCGGAACCGCTGGTGCGCGGCCAGATCACCGCGTTCATCGAGCGCCTCCGCGAGTATGGCGTGGTCATCGACCCGCAGAAGATCGAGATCGCGACGGGGGACCTCGGGCTCGATCTCAAGGACAAGGAGGCGACGTATTCGTTCACCGTGCACCGCGACCTTCACTGGTATGTCGGCAAGTGCGACGCCGTCGTCGCCATCCATCCCTACCTCGAACGCCCCCCGCTCAGCACGGGCATGATGGATGAGCTGGGCCACGCGCGCGACTACCACAAGGGCCGCTACATGATCTTCCCCCGCGCGCTCAGCCCGTTCGTCACCGACAGCTACATCGAGAAAGGCCACGTCTTCGACACGGGCGAGCAATTCTTCCGCTATCTCCAGGCAGTCGAGAAGCGCACGCCGCAGTTCCGGTTCCTCTATCACGACGGCGGGAGAATGCCTCTCAAGAACGTCAAACGGTCACGCACGCATGCCCGACGCTCCAGATGAACTCCGTGTCGCCGCGTACTTCGACTTTGCGGCCCATCCCTTCGAGCACGAGGCCTTGTTCCACCGCGCGGGTGTCGAGACGGTTGTTGACGCTCTGGGACAGATCGCGCCCTACTGCGCCGAGTGGCTTGCCGCGCAGCACGGGCCTGCGTGCCGCGTGGAGCGGATCGACGGTGTTGCGGTGCATGTGGAGGCCGGCGCGGTGTTCCAGCCCGGCAGAGTGTTTGGCGGCGGGCGCCCGGGGCGGATCATCGTCGGCGCGGGCGCGGTGGTGCGCGGCGGCGAGTACGATGTGGCGGCCGGCGACGTGCACATCGGCGCCGGGGCGAGCGTCTGGGGCGCGTGGATCGCGGGCCCGGCACTCATTGGCTGCGGCACGGAAATCCGCCCGGGTGCGTACCTGCGCGGCGGAGTGATCATCGGCCGCAACGATGTGATCCGCGGCGAGTTGAAGAATGCCGTGGTCATGGACAATGCCCAGTTTCCGCACCCTTCCTACCTTGGCGACAGCATATGCGGCTATGGCAGCCACTTCGGCAACCAGGCCACGGCGGCCAACGTCAACGTCTTCGGCGGACACGGCACCATAAAAATCACGGTCAACGGCCGGCGGATTGACCTGGGCAGGCGTAAGGTCGGCATCATCCTCGGCGACTACGCGCAGGTCGGGTGCAACGCGGTGTCCGATCCAGGGACTTTCCTCAGGCCGCGGACGATTGTCTATCCGCTCACGCGCATCAACAGCGGCGTGTACGGCCCCGGCGAGGTGCTGAAGAACAAGCCGATGGAGCATGGCGTGATCGAGCGTGCGCGCCTGCGCGACGAGTGAATGCGGGAGTGCCGCCAGCAGGCGCTCCTGGCCGGGCGGCGTGATCCTTTGTACGAGCGACGTGGCAGCGAAGAAGGACAGCATTCTGACCGCGGTGCTGGCGACCTGCGCGCTGTTCGCCGTGTCCTGCCGGGTGGACCGGCTTGCCGTGCCCTTTGGCGAAGAGCCTGTGACGACGAACGCGCTGGTTGCCGCTGCATCGCTGCCGGCCGGTGTGCGCATGGAGCTTGCGAGCAACACGCCGCCGGGTGAGACGGTGTACCAGTTCTTCCACGATGACATGCAGATCCTGGGTGTCCACGCGGGCGACGCTCCGGCATTTCCCTTGCGACTGACCAACGCGGCGTGCGAACTGGTCGTGCTTGACGGCGTTCGCTGCGCCATCGCCCGCGACCTGAACGACGACCTGTACAGCAAGGAAATCCTCATCGATCTTACTGAACGCAAGACATATCCGCGCTACATCCACGCAGGCTACGCGGACATGACGTTCAGCAACATGGTTGCGGCTGAGCGGATGCTCGGTGTGGTGTTCTCCAACGTGGTCTACGCGAAGCCGCAGGAAATGACCGAATGAATGCGCGGCACATAGGACTGTGGTGCCTGGCGGCGGCGGTGGGCGTCCATGCGCTGTTCCTGCTGCTTGTGCGTGTTGCGCCGTCGCCGCAGGGCTCATGGGCGGTGCGCCCCGCCCTGGTCCTCATGACGCTGCCGCATGAAGCGCGCGTCCTTGCCCGTGCCGCGCCGCGCCCCGCCGCGCCCGACACCATGGGCAACCACCGTCTTTGGCTGGAGGAACCGCCCATGACGCCGCCATCCACCGAACCTGTGCGCCTGGCACCGTGGCCCGGCGGAGAAGGCACGGGTGTCCGCACTGCAACCGGCGCACGGGGCTCGCTGACGGCAACGGTTCCAGCCCAGGGCGGACGCTGGGCAGTGCGGCTTGACCCGGCGCTTGCGCGCCATGCGCACACCATGGCGCCCCTGTCATCGCCCGCGCCGGACGGCGTGCCGCTCCGGCCTGCGCTGCTTTGTGTCCAGCTCGATGCGGGCGGTATCGCGCGGGCCATCGCCGTTGCGCGCTCGTCTGGCGACCCCCGGTTCGACCGCGCGGCCCGCGCCATGGCCGAACGCATGCTCGCGGCGGCCGGCGCAGTGCTTCCCGATGACGGCGCGGCTTCAGGGCGCACCGCCGCCGCATGGCTTTCCATCACGTTCGAGAAGACGCGTTGAATGACGGTATCCATTGGAACACTGATCGGATTCTATGTGATGCTGCCGCTCGCCGGCCTGCTCGGCCTGTGGCTGTTCGACGAATGGCGCGCCCGGCGGAAGAGGTTCGTCCCCACGTCGGCGGTGCTGGCGACATGCGACATATGCCTGCACCAATTCTTCTGCGACAAGGACGAGCGGCTTGTGCGCTGTCCGCGTTGTGGCAGCCTGGTGCGCCAGAAGGGCGACGGCGTGTGATTTTTGCGCAATTGAGACAGAGGCCATGCGGTGACGCCCGCTGTGAATCCTTTATTCATAATGACTCTGCAATGAACCATGCGGCGTATTTTTGCATCATTGCGACTTGACAAACAGAGGAGATTTTGGTAGCATGCTCCAATACGGACTGTGGACCGTGAACCGGCATTCCTGCCATAACCCTGGCCCTGCCTGCACCCGGGGGCGTTGATGAAACATGTAATCCGCCATTTGTTCATGCTGCCGCGCGGTGTTCGCCTGCGGATGGTGACGGCATTTGCGCTTATGGCCGTGATCCCCCTGCTTGCGGGCGTCTATGTGGTGACCTCGCATGTCACGCGCTCCCATGACATCTACGCCGTGCTGTGCATCCTGCTGCTTGTCTGCATCTTTCTTGCCTGCGTCGGCTTCGTGGTGATGCGCTCGACCGTCTGGGGCGTCGTTGACATTGCGCGGACAATGGATGAACTGCTGGGCTCAGAGCAGTCGGCCAGCCGGAACATCAACGCGCGCGAACTTGACCGCGTCGAGCGCCTCGTGCTCTATATGGACGACCAGGTGCGCACCGCGCGGCGCAAACTCGACCAGTACCGGGCGATGATGCGCCAGCAGTCGCTGCGCTTTCGCCTGCCGCCGCTGGTGCCGGCGTCGCTGCTGCGTCAGCGGGTCGAGGACGTCACGCGCGAGGCTGAACGCAACCATTACCCCGTCGGCTTCTTCTCCTGGCGGAACAGCCTGGTGACGCCTGAAGAGGCAGCGGACGACACGCGTGTTCCCCAGTGGCTCTATGAGATGCTCAAGCGCGTCAACTGCGTGCCCGACGCGATCTGCCGCGCCGATGCCGGCTACTGGGTCGGCTGGGTGACACGGCGCAATCCGCAGCAGGTGAAGACAATCGCCGAAGCGATGCAGCAGGCGCTCCCTCCCCCGCATAACAGCCAGGTGCTCATCGGCGCGTGGAGCCATCCGACGGATGCGGTCACCGTGCGGCAGCTCCTGGATTCATTTGAGCACAGGGGGGTGCGCTGATGGCAACGGCACCGCAATGGGTGAGGAAGCCGCTCGACACGATCCTGCGCGAGCGCGGCAAGATCCAGGATGAGCAGCTTGCGGAAATCCAGCGTGTGCGCGCGGCCGAGGGTGGCGGCTGGGCGGGGCATTTTGTCGACGCGGGCTGTCTCACGGAGAACGAGCTTCTCCAGCTTGTCCTCGCCGAGACGGGGCTGCCCTATCTGCCGCTGCTCCAGGTTGCGCCGAACGAGGAGCTGCTGCACGAGTTCACCGCGGATTTCATGACCTCCTTCGAGTGCTTCCCGGTCGACCGCCTTGGGCCCGTGCTGACACTCGCGACGCCCAACCCGTTCCAGCCGGAACTGCTGAGAAGCCGGAACTCGAAATACCAGGAAGTCCTCCTGTTCGTCTGCCGCGTCAGCGAATGGCGTGAATGCATGCGGCGGCTGGCGGAGGAGAAGACGCGTACGACATGAGCGCTGCACCGAGCACCAGTTTTCCCGATTCACTCGCCGACGTCCTCGTCGAAAGCGGGTTGATCACGATTGACCAGCGGCTCGACGTGCTCCGCGAGCAGCAGTTGCGCGGGGGATCACAGTGCGAGCTTCTCGTCTCGCGCGGCCTCGTCACCGAGAAGCAGTTGCTGGGCTGCTATGCGCGCCAGTGCCATGTGCCCCCCGTGTCGCTCGATACGATCACCTGCGACCAGGAGACGCTTGAGCTCGTGCCCGAGAAGGTGGCGCTCTACTACAAGGCCGTGCCGGTCGGTCGCGTCGGCGGCTACCTGACGGTCGCCATGGCCGACCCGCTCAACGTCTTCGCCGTGGACGACATCGCCCTGATGACGAACCTGAAAGTCATTCCCGTCGTCGCGCTGCCGTCCGACATCCAGGCCACGCTCGACAAGCACTACCACCAGGCCGAGCGGTTCGAGGAGATCATCGCCGATCTCGGCGAAGAGGACGTCACCGAGGCCGTCGTCGCGACGCAGGAGATCAACATCGACCGGATGCGCGAGGAGACGAACGCGGCGCCCGTCGTCAAGCTCGTCAACGTGATCCTCACGCAGGCCATCGATGAACGCGCCAGCGACATCCACATCGAGCCGTTCGAGAAGCGCATGGGCGTCCGGTACCGCATTGACGGCGTGCTCTACGAGCGCCCGAGCCCGCCGTTCGCCATGCTCCGCGCGATCATCTCGCGCATCAAGGTCATGTCCCAGCTCGACATCTCTGAGCGCCGGCTGCCGCAGGACGGGCGGTTCCGCATCCGCACCAAGGGCCGCGAAGTCGACTTCCGCGTCTCTTCCCTGCCGACCGTCCATGGCGAGAAGATCGTGATGCGCATCCTCGACAAGTCCTACCAGAACATGGACATCGACAAGATCGGGATGGACGAGCACAGCCTCGCGCGGTTCAAGGAGGCGCTCGATGCGCCGCACGGCATGATCTTCGTCACCGGCCCGACGGGCAGCGGCAAGACCACCACGCTCTACGCCTGCCTCCAGCGCCTCAACCAGCCCGGCGTCAACATCGTGACGGTCGAAGACCCCGTCGAGTACCAGTTCCCCGGCATCAACCAGGTGCAGGTGAACCCGGACATCGAGCTCACGTTCGCCGCGGGCCTTCGCTCCATCCTGCGGCAGGACCCTGATATCGTCATGGTGGGCGAGGTGCGCGACTTCGAGACGGCGGACATCGCGATCAAGGCCGCGCTCACCGGGCACCTCGTGCTCACCACGATCCACACGAACGACGCGGCAAGCGCGTTCGCCCGCATCACCGACATGGGCGTCGAGCCCTACCTTGTCGCCTCGGCCGTGAATCTCATCGCCGCGCAGCGCCTTGCACGCCGGCTGTGCACCCGCTGCAAGAAGCCGGCGACCGTCGACCCCGTGGTGCTCGAACGCGCGCAGTTCAAGGCCATGCCCGGCGAAACGCCCACCTTCTTCAAGCCCGTGGGCTGCCCCTACTGCCGCCAGACCGGCTACTCGGGCCGCACGGCCATCAACGAGGCGCTCATCGTCAACGAAGACCTGCGCCGCATGATCCTGACGAACACGGATGCCTCGAAAATCAAACGGTTCGCCATCGAGCAGGGCATGTACACGCTTCGCCGGGTCGGCCTCATGCGCGCCGCGCAGGGCCTGACCTCCCTCGAGGAAGTGCTCCGCGTGACGGCATCCGACTAACCTGCTGGACAGTTCATGAAGATATTCCGTTGCACATACCGCGCCGGCGCCAATGTCAAAGCCGAGCGCATCGAGGCCGAGTCGCAGGCGCAGCTCATCGATCTGCTCTCGGCCAAGGGCTTCCTTATCCTTTCGATCATCGAGGAGCCGCCCGCGGCCGCCCACCGGTGGCGGCGCGGCAGGAAGGTGAAGAACGAGGACCTGGTGCTCGCCGTGCGCCAGCTCGCGACGATGATCGACGCCGGGCTGCCGCTGCTCCAGTGCCTGCAGACGCTTGAGGACCAGGCCGAGCCCGGCAGATTCCGCGAAGTCATGCACGCGCTCGTCGAGGACGTGACGCGCGGGCAGAGCTTCTCGGAATCGCTCGCCAATCATCCGCTCGTGTTCGACAAGCTGTTCATCAGCATGGTCCGCGCGGGCGAGGCGGGCGGGTTCCTTTCCGAGATCCTGGACCGGCTGTCGACGTACATGGAGAACGCCGCCGCCCTCCGCCGCAAAGTCAAATCGGCAATGACGTATCCGACGGTCATCGTGTTCATCGCCATTGGCATCACGGTGTTCCTCATTGTGAAGATCATCCCCGTGTTCGAGAAGATGTTCGCGGATTTTGGCGCGCCGCTGCCGCTGCCGACGCAGATGCTCATCGCGCTGAGCCGGCTGATGCGCACCTGGGGGTTCGTCATGCTGGGAGTGGTGATCGGGCTGTTCTTCCTGCTGCGGTGGTATGCCAAGACGCCGGCCGGCCGCCTGCTGTTCGACCAGCTCAAGTTCCGCCTCCCCATCCTCGGTGTGCTGATGCAGAAGATCGCCGTCGCGCGCTTCACGTCAACGCTGGCCGCCCTGGTGGAGAGCGGCGTGCCGATCATCCGTTCGCTCGAGATCGTCTCCGACTCGTCCGGCAACGAGCTGATCAACAACGTCCTCCGCGACGCCATGCGGCGCACGGAAAAGGGCGAGCCGATAGCCGATGCCATGCGCGCCTCCAAGTACATGCCCCGCATGGTCACGAAGATGATCGAGGTGGGCGAGACGACCGGCCGGCTGGATGTGATGCTCAAGCGCGTCGCCGCCTTCTACACCGACCAGGTGAACACGGCGGTCGCGGGGCTCACGGCGCTGATCGAGCCGATGCTCATCGTCTTCCTCGGCGTCGTCGTGGGCGGCATCGTCCTGTCGATGTTCCTGCCGATCTTCCAGTTGTCCAACATTGTCTCGTGAGGATTGCGTGGTCTCCGGCGCCGAACAGCTCTTCCTCCGCACCAGGCTGCAGTGGCTGATGACCATCAGGCTGGCCGTCATCACGATCAGCCTCATGGCCGGCGTCGGCCTGCTGAACATCACGTTCGGCACGTTCTACTACTACATCTACTTCTACTACACCATCTCGCTGCTGTACATCGTCTTCATCCAGCGCACGCGGCACTATGTCTTCTTCGGCGTGTTCCAGATCGCGATCGACCTGCTGGCGATCACGTCGATCGTGCTCGAGAATGATCCCGTGCGCGATGTGTACAGCAATCTCTACGTCCTGGCGATCATTCTCTCGACGTTCGTCTTCCCGCGGCACGGCGGGTGGATCACCGCAGTCGTTGCATCGGTGCTCTACGTCGGTTCCGTGCTCTACTTCTTCCGCCGCGAGCCCGCGTCCTTCGGCGGGCTCGCGCCGGACTATGCGTTCTACGTCACGTACATGTATGTGACCGTGTTCTGCGGCGTGGGCTATCTCTCGAACTATCTTGGCAAGCTCCTGCGCGAGAAGACCGAGGAGCTGCGGCACCTCGAGCTGCAGAGCAGCTACGTCTTCAGCCGCATCGCCACCGGCATGCTGATGACGACGGATGAGGGGAGGATCACCTACGCCAATCCGGCGGCGGAGCGCATCCTTGCCTGCGCGGCCGGCGGGCTTGCCGGGCTTGACTGGCGGCAGGCGCTCGGCGTCGACCGGATCGAGAGCGCCGAGCGGCGCGACGCGCTGCTCAAGGGGCAGGAAGCCGAGCTCGTCGCCGTCAACCGCAACGGCGAGGAATGCCCCCTCGCCGTGACGTTCGCGCCCATCGAGCAGCCGCACGGCCGGGCCCGGTTCAACATCGTCCTGTTCCGCGACCTGCGCGACCAGCGCGCCGGCGAGCGCACCATGCGGGACGCGGAACGGCTGCATGCCATCGTCGATCTCTCCTCCACCATTGCCCACGAAATCCGCAACCCGCTGGCCTCGATGAGCGGCTCGGCCGAGCTGCTTCAGGACAAGGTCGTCGACGAGGACTCGAAGCATCTCGCGGGCATCATCGTCCGCGAAGTCGAGCGGCTCGACGCCATCGTCGAGGACTTCCTCTCCTTTACCCGCCTGCGCACGATGGAGATTGGCAGCGTTGACGTGAACGAGCTGATGATGGACGTGGTCGTCATGCTCTACCGCAGCGGGAAGTTCAACCCGAACATCAAACTGGTCTGCCGGGAGCTCCCGGAGCCGCTGGTCATCAAGGGCGACGGCAAGCAGCTCAGGCAGGCGCTGCTGAACATCGGGATGAACGCGCTCGATGCGATGCCCGACGGCGGCGAACTCGAAGTGGCCGCCACGCGCGCCACGCGGGACGGCATGGTCGAGGTGTTCATCCGCGACACCGGGCGCGGCATGCCCGCCGCGATCCAATCCCGCGTCTTCCAGCCGTTCTTCTCGACCAAGGACCACGGCTCCGG
The DNA here is from genome assembly GCA_012514975.1 of bacterium. GTDB lineage: Bacteria > Auribacterota > UBA3054 > UBA3054 > JAAYZF01 > JAAYZF01. The sequence continues at coordinate 27,636 of JAAYZF010000159.1, read as the reverse complement.
CATCGGGCTCTTTGTGGCGCAGAACGTCATCCAGGGCCACCGCGGCGAGATTTCCTTTGAAACCGCGGACGGCGCCGGCACGACGTTTCACATCCTTCTTCCCGTGACGTGACAAGACCGCTATGGACACTCAGAAAAAACCAGCCATCCTCGTCGTTGATGACGAGCTCAACATCGTCGAAGTAATGCGCAGCGCCCTGCTGAGCGAGGGATATGACGTCACCGCCACCGACAAGCCGACCGACGTCGAGGGGCTCCTCGCCGCGCGTACGTTCGATCTGGTCCTTACCGACCTGAAGATGGAACCGATCGGCGGCATGGACGTCCTGCGCCGCTGCAAGGAGACGGACCCGAATCTGCAGGTGCTGATGATCACCGCCTTTGCCACGGTCGAAACCGCGGTCGAGGCCATGAAGACCGGCGCGTACGACTACATCATCAAGCCCTTCAAGCTCTCGGAGCTCAAACTCGTCGTCCGCCGTGCCCTCGAATACCGCGCCACCATCATCGAGAACGACCAGCTCAAAGTCCTCCTCAAACAGAAATTCGACCTCAGCAACATCGTCGGCAACAGCTCCGCCATGCAGCGCGTGTTCGAACTCATCCGCAAGGTTGCCGACTCGGACGCCACCGTGCTCATCACCGGCGAGAGCGGCACGGGCAAGGAGCTCGTCGCCAAGGCCATCTATCTCAACAGCCGACGCCACAACCGCCCCTTCGTCTCCGTCAACTGCGGCGCCCTGCCCGAGACACTGCTGGAATCCGAGCTGTTCGGCTACGTCAAAGGCGCGTTCACCGGCGCGACCACGGACAAGAAGGGGCTCTTCCAGGCCGCCGACGGCGGCACGATCTTCCTCGACGAGATCGGCCTCACGTCGCCCGCGCTGCAGATGCGCCTCCTGCGCGTCATCCAGGAGCGCGAAGTGCGGCGCGTCGGCGATACGCAGGACTTCAAGGTGGACGTCCGCGTCATCGTCGCCACCAACGAGGACCTCGCGCAGAAAGTCAAGGAAGGCTCGTTCAGGGAAGACCTGTTCTACCGCCTCAGCGTCATCCCCATCCACCTGCCGCCGCTCCGTGAACGCGGCGATGACATCCAGCTCCTCGTCCAGCATTTCCTCGCCCGCGCCGGCGAGCGCGCCGGCAAAAAATACCGTCCGGACAGGAAATTCCTCGACGCATTCTCCTCCTATAGCTGGCCCGGCAATATACGCGAGCTCGAGAATGTCGTTGAACGTTGCGTCGCTCTGGCTGACGGCAACGCCCTGCATGCAGAGGACCTGCCCGACAACATCATCAACTTCCGCCCCGACGAAAGCATCACCTCCCGCCGCGAACTCCGCGCCGTCGTCGAGGAGACGGAGAAAGCGCACATCGAGCGCGTGCTTGCCGAGACCAGTGGCAACAAGAAGCTCGCCGCGCGCATCCTGGACATCGACCTCGCCACACTCTACCGGAAAATGGAGAAGCTCGGCATCCCGGTCAAATAGCCCGTCGAGCCATCATTATGTGGCGTCAAGCCGCACAAATCCCCGACGCACCGCACCAGTCGTGCCGCCCGGCGTGACCACCGCACTGCCAGATTCCCCCGCGCACCCCACCGGCCGTTCAGCCGCCGTGGCCACGCTCTGCACGCTCGAAGAGCATCGCTTCGAACTCCATGCCGATGAGACGCTCTTCGCGTACTGCGACCAGTGCGCCCTGCCCGAGCGCGAGCGCGGCTTTGCCCACGAGATCGTCTTCGGCTGCCTGCGCCACAAGACCTGGCTCGAGAAACTCATCGCGCGCAAGAGCGCCGTGCTCATCAAGGACATGGACCCCGGCCTGCGCTGGATTCTTGCCACGGCCGTGTTCCAGATGACGTTCCTCGAACGCGTGCCTGTCTTCGCCGCGGTCAACGAGGCCGTCGCGCTCGCCGCGGCCCGCGGCGGGCGGAAATGGACGGGCTTCGCCAACGCCGTCCTGCGCGGCCTGGTGCGCGAGGCCCTGCTTGAACAGCCGCGGCCGGGCGACGGCAGGCTCGAGGATGTCTATTCCCACCCCGCGTGGCTCGTCGCGCGCCTCGTCAGGCAGTTCGGCGCTGAGCGTGCCGCAGCCATCCTCGCCTGGAACAACACCAGGCCCGGCCTCTACGCCTATGTCACCGGGCCGCGGGACAGCGCGATCTATGCGCTCACCGCCGCGGGCGTTGCCGGCGAGAGCGCGTTTGGCGCCAAGATTCTCCAGGTGCTCGAACCAAAGGAATTCCTTCACTCCTCCTGCTTCGCGCAGGGGCGGCTCTACGTGATGGACCCGTGGTCCGTGGCCGTGGCGCAGCGCGTGCCGGTCGGGCCTGGATGCCGTGTGCTCGACATGTGCGCCGCGCCGGGCGGCAAGACGATTGTCATGGCTGACCGTGCCGAGGTCTCGATCACCGCGTGCGACCACGCAGCCGCGAGGCTCGAAACGCTGCGGGGCAACATTGCCCGGTGCCACGCGCGGAACGTCGAGGTGCGCGCCGTTGACGGCCGCGACGCATCCCGGGAGTTCGGCCAGGGAGCGTTCGACGCGGTGCTCCTTGACGCCCCGTGCGCGAACACCGGCGTCATCCGCCGCAAGCCGGAGGTGCGGTGGCGCCTGCGTCCCGACGACATTCGCCGGCACGCGGCGGCGCAGAAGAAGCTGCTTTCGTCCGCCGTCGCGTGTGCACGCGCCGGCGGGCATGTCGTGTATGCAGTCTGCTCAATCATGCCCGAGGAGAGCACGGGCGTTGTCGACGCGTGCGTTGCGACGGGCGCCGCCGTGTGTGTGGAGCAGTGGCTGACGCTGCCGGGCGCGGAGGGCACCGATGGAGGTTTCTGCGCGTTGTTGCGCACGCGGGGATGACGCGGGAATCGCGCGGTTCCCGCCGCTTCCCGCGCGCACGATGGCGCAGCGCCCGGTCGCCGGAACCGCTGAATTGCTCAGAGGCTGGCGCTATGGCGCGATTTTTGCTATAATCGCGGCGAACATAGCAGCTACAAGAGTGAATCGCGAGACATGGCCGCCCAGTTGTCGACAGATATGCGCCTGCAGCAGGTGCAGGTGCTTGCGCCGCAGCTCCAGCAATCGCTGAAGATTCTGCAGTTGCCTACCATGGAGCTGCAGGGCCTGCTCAGCCAGCAGGTCGCGACCAATCCCGCGCTCGAAGTCTACGATCCGGCGAATGAAACGGAGAATCGGGACGTCGAGGCGTTCGACCCTGACACACAGGACCAGCAGGCCAGGGCGGAGGCGCGCACCCAGTCCGTAGCCGAGGACGCGCGGGGAATCGCCGAAGCGGCGCCCGCCGCCGAGCAGGTGTGCGAGCGCGAGCTCGATGAAGTGACGGCGAACGACGAGTCATGGGAAGAGCATTACGACGCGTCCAATGACTACACCGGATCGAGGCGCGATGCGCGCGACCTTCTCTCCCAGGAACGCCGGCCGGAGGCAGACGAGGAATATGCCTACCGCCTGCAGTCAATCCCGTCCGTCGAGACGCTCGCTGACGACCTGCGCGAGCAGTACATGAGCCTCGAATTGTCCGCCGCCGAGAACGAGATATTCGACTATCTGATCGGCAGCCTCGACAGCAGCGGGTTTCTCAAGGAATCAGCCGAGGAGATTGCCGCGGCGAACCAGAAAGACCCCGCGCTCGTACAGCAGTGCATCGACCGCCTCAAAACGTTCGAACCGCGCGGCATCGGCGCGCGCGACCTGCAGGAATGTCTCCTGATCCAACTGGCCGCCCGCGGCCGGGAAGACACGCTTCCCTACCGGGTCATCAAGGAACACTATCAGGACCTGCTCCACAACCGGCGCGAGCGCATCACGCACGGGCTCGGCGTGACGATGGACGCGCTCAACGACGCCGTCCGCGAAATCGGAAGGCTCGATCCGCGCCCCGGGCGCGATCTGAGCACGAACACGCCCGTGCCGATCAGGGCTGATCTCGTGGTGACGCGGCGCGACGACGGATCCTACGCGGTCGAGATGAACGACAACCTGCTCCCGTATGTGCGGATCAACCCGAAGGTGCGCCAGCAGGTCAGGCAGAAGCTCGCCCCGCCGCGCGAGCTGTCATCCATGCGCCAGCAGATCAAGGAAGGCGAGCTGCTGATCAACAACCTGCAGTTCCGCAAACGCACCGTGCTGGCAGTCGGCGAGGCGATCGTCGAGCGCCAGAAGGAATTCCTTGATGAAGGACCCACGCATCTCAGGCCGCTGACAATGAAGGAGATCGCCGATGTCGTCGGCGTCCACGAGGCCACAATCAGCCGCACGGTGAACGAGAAGTACATGGATACGCCGCAGGGGCTGTATGAAATGAGGCATTTCTTCAGCTCGCCCATTGTGGGCGGCGACCACGGCGACGTGTCGACCAATGCCGTGAAGGCCAAACTCCAGGAGATGATTGCACAGGAGAACACGCGGCAGCCGATCAGCGACGACAAGCTTGCGGCAGCCCTGCGGCAGGAAGGCTTTCCCGTCGCGCGGCGCACCGTGGTAAAATACCGGCAGGCGCTCGGCATTCCCAACGCCCGCCAACGAAAAGTATTCGGTTGAATGCACCGGCACGCGCGGTACACGCATCTGGGCATAGCCGCCGCGCTGGCCGCACTGCTGGCGCCGGCGGCCGGGGCGTACGGCGCCGCGGACGCGGTGGCCGTGCAACCGCCCGTGCCGCCCGCCGTGGTGGCACCCGTCGAGAGCGGGTTCCGCCAGTTGCGCAACCTTGACCTCACGGCCGCCGAGGCGACGTTTCGCAGCGTCATCAGCCTCTCGAGCAACCATCCCGCCGGGTACGTCTGCCTCGCCCTTACCGCCCTCGTCCGCGTGATGAGCGTGGGTACAACGCCCGATGACGAACGGCTCTGTGCCCAGGCTGCCGCGGATGCGGTGCGCACCGGCATGGACTCGCTGCGCAGGGCGGACGACCCGTGGGTCCGCTTCTTCCTCGGCATGGCCCTCCTTCTCCAGGCGCGCACCTGCAGCGACCAAGGCCGCACGCTCGAAGCGCTCCAGCTTGTCAAGCGCGGGCTGCTGCACATCGAACGCGCCCATGCGGATGCGCCGCGCGTCACGGACGCCCTGGCCGTCCTCGGCGCGTATCAGTATTTCGCCTCGCATCTCCCGTGGTATGTGCGGACGCTTGCCGCGTTCCTTGTTCTGCCGCCCGACAGGGAGCAGGGGCGCGAGCGGCTTGAACAGGCGGCGGCGAACGCGCGCTATTGCGCCGCGGAGGCACGCGCGGCGCTTACGACAGCCGCGTGGTGGGACAGCGACGCCGAACACGCACTCGGCGCCGCCGCGGCGCTCACCAACGCCTTCCCCGCAAACTACCACTTCGCCCTCCTCGCACAGCACGTCATGCTTGGAGCACGCCGCACCGGCGACGCCCTCGCCGCCGCAACACACACGCTCGCCGTCATCCAACGCGATGACCGGCCGGCCGCGTACGGCATGATCGCCGACCAGCAGTACATGCTCGGCCTCATCCGCATCGCGCAGACGAACTACCAGGCCGCGCTCACGCACTTCGGCATCGCCGCCACCGTCGGCAGAAACAAACCGTGGATTCAGGGCTGGGCCCTGCTCCGTCAGGGCATGATGCACGACGTGCTCGGCCGGCGCGAGGCGGCGCGGCAGTGCTATGCGGCCGCGTGCGGGCCGGAATACCGGTCGGAACGCCTGCGGCAGTTCGCCCGCGCGTTCGGCGCGCGCCCGTATGCAGGCGAGGCGATAGAATGAACTCTGCCACAATAACCAGCCCCGCCAACCGGCTTGTGAAGACCCTCGCGTCGCTTCAGGAGCGCAAGCACCGCGACGCCCTCGGCCTCGTCTGGGCCGAGGGACGGCGTGTCGCGGATGCGGCCCTCCGCGGCGCCTGGCCGGCCGAGATGCTCGTCCTAGCAACCGGCGCGACGGACGTGGACGGGCTGGCCGCCCGTGCGGCTGCGCGCGGCGCACAGGTTGTCCGCGTGCACGACGACTGTTTCGCCAGGATCAGCGGCGTGAAACACGCCGAGGGCATTGCGGCCGTGCTGCGGCGCCCAGGCGGTGTTCCGCTGCCGGGCGCGCCGCGCAGAACGCTTGTGCTCTGGCAGCTTCAGGACCCGGGCAACGCGGGCACGATCGTCAGGTCGGCCGTCGCATTCGGCTGCAGGTCGGTCGTTGCGGTCGGGCCGTGCGTTGATCTCTGCCATCCACAGGCGGTGCGCGCGACCGCGGGGGCGTTGTTCGAGACGGTGGTGCACACAGTGGACGAAGGTGCGGCGCTGGCGTGGCTGCGGTGTCATGCGGCGCGCGCGGCGCTCCTGTCGGCTGAGGCGGCCGTGCCGCTGCCTGCCATGCGGGGCGGCGCGATCGATCTCATCGTCGTCGGCAACGAGCCGCGCGGCCTGCCCGCGATGCTCGATGACACGTTTCAGCACGCGGCGATTCCCATGGCGGCCGGCGTCGGGTCGCTCAACGTCACCGCCGCGGCTGCCATCGCGCTGTACGAACTCTGGGGCGCGCCATCCGCGCCATCGCACCCATGACCGTGCTTCATCATCGCATCCACGTGCTCCAGGTCGGCGATGAACGCGTCCGGCGGCAGTTGCTTGCCACTGCTGCGTTCCGCCGTGCGGTGCTCGTGCGGCTTGATGAGACTCACTGGGTGATCGAGGACCGGTTTCTCACCGCGGTCGAGAAACTCATGGGCAAGGCGGGCATACGCCTGTCGGTGGTGAGCCATGGCGAGTGACATGGTCATTCAAGGCGTGCTGGACACCGTGCCGCGCTCGCTGGGCGCGATGATGGCGGCGTGGCTGCCGCCGGCCGCGCGCGGATTGCGGCGCGAAGCGCAGGTGCGCCGGTACTTCGAGCAACTGCACGATGCGGGCCGCCGCGCCGCCGTGCTCGCCTCGTGCACACCCGCGGCGCGCGCGCTGCTTGCCATTGCATCATGCCGCGGCGGCGAGCGCCCGCTCGGAGAGCTGATCGAGGATGCCGCGGCGGCCGGGCACGATGTCACGCTCGCCGCGGTCGGCGAAGCGCACCGCGCAGGGCTCCTCTTCATCGAGAACCCGCGGTTCTGGCCCGGCCGCGCCGCCGTCTGGACGCGTGCGCACAACGACCAACTGGCGCTTGTGCCCTCGGCCCTCGCCGAATGCGCCGGGCACGTTCCCGGCGCGCCCATGACGCCGCCGGTTGCCGCGGAGGCGGCGACGCCGCGTCCGCACGCGCGCCAGCCGGCCCTTGTCGATCTCATCGAGGCGTTCTTCCAGTGCGTCACGGCGAAGAAAATAAAAACGACGCAGGAGGGACGGCTTACCGTGCGCGCCCTGCGGTGTTTCGAGGAGCGTTTTGCCGTGCCGCTTCCCGGCGCGGCGAGCCCGCTTCATCCTGCTGCCATTCTTGCCTTCGCGCGCGCCGCGGGCCTCGTGCGCGTTGACAGCACGGGCACGGTGATCCCCGCGGCCCGCTGCGCAGCGTTCCGCCGCGCCACCCGCGCGGAGCAGGCCCGCGTCGCACTGCTCCATGCTGCCGCGGCGATCAACGACGACGAGCGCCTCGCCCGCTACGGCTTCTCACCCCTGCGCCTGGCGCACCGGTTGATCATGGCCGCGCTCTCGCGCGCGCAGCAGAATGCATGGATACCCACGCGCGCCCTTGCCGCGGCAATCGCCCGGCGAGTCCGGCACGTCTTCTCCGCCGCCGGCGCCCCGCGCGACTGGACGTGGACGCGGATCGACCAGCCGCTGCCGGAGGATGACGAATGGGCCGCCATCGTGGGCGCGCATGTCGGGACGTGGCTCACGGCCGCGGGTGTGGTCGAGACGGGCGTCACCGCCTCGGGCGCGGACGCATTCCGGCCCACCGCGTTCGGCTCGTTTTGCGTGCACGACCAGGCGCGGACGCCTGCCGTGGAACACACGCGCCGCCTCGTCGTCCAGTCCGATTACACCGCGCTCCTTACGCATTCAGGCCCGTGGGACCCGCTGTCACAGGCGCTCACCGTGTTCGCCGCGCGCACCGGTGACGACAACGCGAGCGTCTTCCGCTTCTCCAGGCAGTCCGTCCAGAACGCCGTCCAGCATGGCCACACAATCTCTGAACTGATCGACGCGATGGACCAGGCTGCCGCCTATCCGGTGCCGGGGAACGTGCGGCGCCATCTCGAAGAATGGGGCGCCGCCGGCGCCGCCGCGGTGTTCTACCGCGATGCAAACCTCTTCACGTTCGACACGGAAGACCGGCGCGATGCGTTCATCGGCAAGTGCCACGGGCACGACGTCACACGCATCGGCGCATCCCATGCGCTCGTGCATGCGTCTGACCAGGCGGTGCTGGACCTCATGAGTCTGAGCGGCGCCACGCCGGTCGATTACACCCAGCCGCCCGTTGCCGGCATCGAGATCGGCGAGCAGGGCGAACTGGCCCTTCCTGCGAACGGCGACTTCCGCGTGATGGCAGTCGCCGAGGCCATCAGTGAACCCGCTGCCGCCGTCACTCCGCCGGAGCGTGCGCGCCGGATGCTCTCCTGGGCGGCCATGAAGCGGTGCAACGAGCCCGAGCAGGCGCTCGACCGGCTCAGCCGCCTGCCCGGGCGCCCGCTCTCGCTCAATGTCCGGTTGAACCTGCTCGTTGGCTTCGGCCTCATGCCGTTGCCGCGGGACAACGAGGTCACCCTTGCCACGGGCATCGGCCCTGCCGAACGCAGGCTGCTCGGTTCGCGTGGCGCGTGGCGCCGGTTTGTCGCGGCAAGGCTTGACAGCGAGACGGCGGTGATCAAGCCCGACGCGGTGCCCGACGCGGTCGCCATGCTCGCCGATGCCGGGTTCGCCAGCCGGCTTCAACGTGTCCGTTTCACCCCCCTTGGCGCGCATGGCGCGCCCGGAGGCGCAGCATCACCGGCGCAAGGAGGCGCATCAACGACATGAACCCCGGCAACCCGCTCATCGTTCAAAGCGACCGCTCGGTCCTCGTCGAGGTGGACAATCCACTCTACGAACAGGCGCGCGACCAGCTCGCCCAGTTCGCCGAGCTCGAAAAGAGCCCCGAGCATATCCATACCTACCGCATCTCGCCTCTCTCGATCTGGAATGCCACCGCCGCGGGCATGACGGCCGGGCAGATCATCGCCGCGCTCGACCGGTTCAGCAAGTTCGCCGTTCCCGCCAACCTCTCGCAGGAAATCGCCGAGTACGCGGGGCGGTATGGCAGGCTCGTGCTCGAACGCACGGCCGGCGCGCTGAACCTGCGCGCGACAGACGCGCTGCTCGCCCGCCAGCTTGCGCGCCATCCCAAGGTGCTTCCGCTGGTCGAAGCGCACACGGATGCCTTGACGTTCCGTGTGGCGGAGAAATACCGCGGCGAGATCAAGCGTGTGCTCACCCAGCTCGGCTTTCCCGTCAAGGACATCGCGGGATACGTCGCGGGCACGCCGTTCGCGATTTCCCTGCGCGCGACCACGGCCGGAGGCGCGCCCTTTTCATTGCGCACCTACCAGCGGGACGCCGCGGACAATTTCTACCAGGGCGGCGGCGTCGAGGGCGGGTGCGGCGTTGTCGTCCTCCCGTGCGGCGCGGGCAAGACAATCGTCGGCATGGCCGTCATGGCGCGCGTGAAGACCCACACGCTCATCCTCAGCGCCAACATCACCGCGCTCCGCCAGTGGCGCGACGAGCTCCTTGACAAGACCACTCTCGCACCCGGGGACATCGCCGAGTACTCGGGCGAAACGAAAGGCATTGCGCCCATCACGCTCGCCACCTACCAGATTCTCACGTACCGCCCCGACAAGAACGAGGAAGTCTTCCCGCATTTCGACCTGTTCGGCAAGCGCGACTGGGGGTTGATCGTCTACGACGAGGTGCACCTGCTTCCCGCGCCCGTCTTCCGCATCACGTCAGACCTGCAGGCGCGACGGCGCCTTGGCCTTACCGCCACCCTCATCCGCGAGGATGGCAAGGAATCCGATGTCTTCAGCCTCATCGGCCCGAAACGCTATGACATGCCGTGGAAGGAGCTCGAAGCGCAGCAATGGCTCGCCCAGGCGTCATGCACGGAAATTCGCATCCCGCTCAGCGAAAACGACCGGCTCGACTATGCCGTCGCAGGCGACCGCGTCCGCTTCCGCATTGCCTCGGAAAACCAGGCGAAGCATGCCGTCATCCGCTCGCTGCTCGACACGCACAAGGGCGACCGCATCCTCATCATCGGCCAGTACCTCACCCAGCTCCGTGCCCTGGCAAAGGAGCTCGGCGCGCCGCTCATCACCGGCCAGACGCCGCAGGGCGCGCGCGAGGAACTCTACGGCAGGTTCAGGCGGGGCGAGATCACCACGCTCATCGTCTCCCGCGTCGGCAACTTTGCCGTCGACCTGCCTGATGCGAATGTCGCCATCCAGATCAGCGGCACGTTCGGCTCGCGCCAGGAGGAGGCGCAGCGCCTCGGCCGCATCCTCAGGCCGAAGCCCGGGGCCAACCAGGCGCATTTCTACACCCTCGTCTCCCATGACACCAGCGAGCAGGAGTTCGCGATGAAACGCCAGTTGTTCCTCACCGAGCAGGGCTATTCATACGAGATCGTGAATGTCTGAACAACACAGACGCCGCGAATAACCGATTGCGCGAACGGCGCGCACAACCGAGGACGAAAACGACGACGAGAACGAGTACGATGCGGAAAGGCACGAATGACATTTCTCAGACAGCACCCAGCTTCGTCGGCGTCGGTTTCGGCGCGATCCAGGCCGGCCTGTTTCTCTTCGAGGCGCAGCAGACGCGCGCGTTCACGCGCCTTGTCGTTGCCGAGGTGCTGCCCGAGGTGGTCGATGCCGTGCGCAACGCGGGCGGGCGCTACATGCTCAACATTGCCACGCCGGGCGGCATCGAGCGCCACGAGGTCTCCGGGATCGAGATGTACAATCCCGCCGTGCCTGCCGACCGGGCGAAACTGGTCGAGGCCATCGCCTGCGCGACCGAGATCGCCACGGCGCTGCCAAGCGTGGCGTTCTATGACACGGGGGGCAGCGCGTCTGCCGCCGCGCTTCTCGCGGACGGCATCAGGCAGAAGCTCGCTGCCGCGCAGCCCGTCCCCGCGCTGATCTACACGGCGGAGAACGACAATCACGCGGCGGAAATCCTTGATGCGCTCCTCTGCGACACGCTCGGCGTCACGCCGCGGAACCTTCATCGCGCAGCCCAGTGCCTCAACACGGTCATCGGGAAGATGAGCGGCGTCGTCACCGATGCCGCGCAGATGACCGAGCAGTGGCTTGCGCCCATGTGTCCGGGGCTGTTGCGCTGCTTCCTTGTCGAGGAATTCAACCGGATTCTCATCACGAAAACCAGCGGCGAAGGGTTCAGAAGACACATACTGGTCTTTGAGGAAAGAGAGGACCTGCTGCCGTTCGAGGAGGCGAAGCTGTACGGGCACAACGCCACACATGCCCTCATTGGCTACCTGGCACATGAGCGCGGCTGCCAGTACATCGCCGATGCGGCGCACGAAGGCGGGCTGATGCGGTTCGCGCGCGACGCGTTCATCGAGGAATCAGGCGCCGCGCTGTGCAGAAAGCACGCGGGCGTTGATCCGCTGTTCACCCCGGAGGGCTATCAAGCCTATGCGGACGACCTGCTGATCCGCATGGTGAATCCGTACCTGCGTGACGCCGTTGCGCGCGTCATCCGGGACCCCAAGCGGAAGCTCGGGTGGAACGACCGGCTTGTCGGCACGATGCGCCTCGCGCTCGGCCAGGGGATCGAGCCACGGCGCTATGCGCGCGCCGCCGCCGCCGCCGTGCGCGCCGTGCAGGCGGACGACCCGCGGCCGATGCGCGCGGTCCTTGATGAATGCTGGCGTGGCGCGGCAGCAGGCGAGGAGGACAGGCAACGGATCACCCAGCTCATCTCAGAGGCCCGGCAATGAAACCAAACATCCTGCATCTGACGTGGCACGACGTTGGCCGGTTCCTCAACTGCTATGGCAGAAAGGAACTCGTCACGCCCCACATCGACCAGCTCGCCGCCGACGGCATGCGGTTCACCAACTACTGGGCGACATCAGCCGTGTGCAGCCCGAGCCGCGCGTGCGCGCTTACCGGCCGCTACCCCCAGGCGATCGGCGTCATCGGCCTGTGCCACGCGCCGGAGAACTACTCGCTCAACGCCGGAGAGCGGCACCTCTCGCACATCCTGCGCGATGCCGGCTGGCACACCTGCCTTGTCGGCTGGCAGCATGAAACGACGCATGACAAGGTGCGCGATTCCCTTGGTTTCCAGGAAATCCACCTGAACGATCCGCTGCCGCCATGCGATGTCGTGGCCACCCGCGTGGTCGAATGGCTGCGCGCCCATGCGCAGCGGCAGGACAAGCCGTTCTATCTGCAGGCCGGCTTCTTCGAAGTGCATCGCCCGCACACGTTCGGCGGCGTGAAACCGGACGCGGAGCGCGGCGTGTACCAGCCGCCTTTCCTGGCGGACTCGCCCCGCGCGCGCGCCGAGCTCGCCCAGCAGCAGGGCATGATCCGCAAGGCAGACGAGTGTGCCGGCGTCATCTTCACAGCGCTGCGCGAGCTTGCGCTCGACGACAACACGATCGTCATCTTTACCAGCGACCACGGCGTCGAGTTTCCGCGTGCAAAGGCGACGCTCTACGACCCCGGCATCGAGATTCCGCTCATCATCCGCTGGCCCAAACGGGGTATCGCGGGCGGCACGGTGTGCGATGCGCTGCTAAGCAATGTGGATTACCTGCCCACGCTGCTCGATCTTGTCGATCTGCCCAAGCCGGCCAATCTGCATGGCCAGAGCTTCTCCGGCGTCTTTCCACGATTCCCCCGCACGCCTGCCCGCGACGAAATCCACGCCACGTTCCTCAGCAGCCATCGCGCGATCCGCACGCGCACGCACAAGCTGATCTGGAACATCTCTCCCCATGCGGCGCTGGCCGTGCCCGTGCTGATGGAACGCCCGCAACGCATGCCTGCGTGGGCGCCATGGGAACTCTACGATCTCCAGCAGGACCCGCTTGAGAGCGCCAATCTGTCATCTGTCCGCCCCTTTACCCACGCGGGGTCGAGCAGCGACGAGCTCGCGCACCATCGCACAGGCGCCGAACGCGCCGCGCTGGAGATCGAGGCGGGAATGAAGCAGCGGCTCTGGGCATGGATGGAGCGAATCGACGATTACATTCTCCATGGCCCCGAACGCACGCCCTATTACGACCGCGCGATGAAGGAATATCTCGATACGCGCTCAAAGTAGGAGGGACATCCCTGTCCCGATTTTCCTGCGAGGGACATCCCTGTCCCGGCTGCCCTGCTCAGAACAGTGATGCTTCCGGCGCAGCAGGAGGGGGTGCTGGCGGCGGCTCGGGTTTCCTGCCGGCGGCCTTTTTCGCGCGCGACTTCTTCCCGGGCGCCGGTTCCGCGGGATGAACGGGCGCCGCATCGGCAACCGCGGCCGCGGCGATGTCATCGACCGAAGCCGACGCGGCCTTGACGGGCGCGCTCTCGTGTGCGGCGTCTGCCGGCGTGCCTGCCGGCGCGTGGGCTGGCTGCCCGCCGCCAAGCATGTCCATCAAATCCATCTGGTCGCTCTCGGCCAGGTGAGACAGGATGCCTGCGGCGGCCATCTGCTCGACGATCGTGCGGTTGCATTTCGTGCGGCGGAGGAAATCCTCGCGGCTCGAGAACGGGCCGCGGCCGCGCGCCTCGATGACCGATTCGGCGGCGGAGGCGCCGAGGCCTGGGAATGTGGTGAACGGCGGGATGATCTCATTGTTCTCGATCACGCACTTCGTCGCCTCGGACTTGTCGATGTCCACCGCGCGCATCCTGATGCCGCGGCACGTCATCTCCATCGCAAGTTCGAGTGCGTTGAGGGTATCCTGCTCATTGGCGTTGAGATTGCGGCGGCCGGCGCGCAGCAGTTCCTGCAGCCGCGCCTTGATCGCATCGCGTCCCCTGGCAATCGTCACCGCGTCCGCCGCTTCGCGCATGATGGTGAACATGGTGGCATAGTAGGCGACCGGGTGATGTACTTTGCAGTAGGCGACGCGCATTGCGTTCAGCACATAGGCCACCGCATGGGCCTTGGGGAACATGTACTTGATTTTCTGGCACGAGTCGACGTACCACTCGGGCACGCCGTGCTGCCGCATGTGTTTGACGTCATCGGGCGACAGGCCTTTTCCCTTGCGCACCTGTTCCATGATTTTGAACGCGCGGCGTGGTTCCATGCCCTTGGCAATGAGGCCGTTCATGATGTCGTCGCGTGTGCAGATCACCTGGGCGAGCGTGGCACGGCCCTCCTTGATGATGTCGCGCGCGTTGTTCAGCCACACGTCGGTGCCGTGGCTGAGACCCGATATCCGGATCAGGTCGGCAAACGTTTTTGGCCGCGTGTCGATGAGCATGCCGCGGACGAACTCGGTGCCGAACTCGGGGATGCCGAACGTGCCGACCGGCGTGCCGATGTCCTGCTCGCGCACGTTGAGCGCCGACAGGCCCGCGAAGATGCTCAGCGTCGCCTTGTCATTCAGCGGGACCGCGGTGACATCCGTGCCGAGGTACTCGGTGAGCAGGCGAATCTTGGTCGGGTCGTCATGGCCGAGGATGTCGAGCTTGAGCAGTTGCTCTTCCATCGAGTGATAGTCGAAATGCGTGGTCTGCTGGCCCTTCCGCGCATCGTTGGCAGGGAAGTGTACGGGCGTGAACTCGGTGATGGCTTTGTTCTTGGGCAGGATGATCATGCCGCCCGGATGCTGCCCGGTGGTCCGTTTGATGCCGGTGAGCCCGAGCGCAATGCGGTTGATCTCCGCGGCGGGCCACTGCTCGCCCGTCTGCTCGAGGTACTTCTTGACGAACCCGAACGTTGTGCGGTCCTGCAGCGTGGCAATCGTGCCTGCGCGGAAGACAAACTCCCTGCCGAAAAGCTGCTCGACGTACTGATGGGCGCGCGACTGATACTCGCTGGCAAAGTTCAGATCGATGTCGGGCGTCTTGTTGCCCTCGAAGCCGACGAAGGTCTCGAAGGGAATGTCGAATCCGTCGCGGTTCATCTCCGTTTTGCACGCAGGGCACGCGCGGGGCGGGAGGTCGACGCCGACTTCCACGGCGATGCCGTCGAGCGGCTCGGCGCGCGGCTCGCCCTTGTCGTCGAAGTGGATGAACTCGGTGCGGAAGCACCGCGGGCAGGTGTAATGCGCGGGCAGGCTGTTCACCTCGGTGATGCCGCTGAGAAACGCGACGAAACTCGAGCCGACGCTGCCGCGCGAGCCGACGATGTAGCCGTCATCGAGCGATTTCCTGACGAGCTTCTGCGCGAGCATGTACAGGTCGGCGAAATGGTTGCGGATGATGTCGTCCAGCTCGCGGTGCATCCGTTTGAGCACCAGTGGATGCGGGTGCTCTCCGTACAGCTCGGCGCAGCGTGAGGCGCACAGGCGTGTGAGCTCGTCTTCCGACCCGTCGATTGTGGGCGGATGGAAGCCGGAGGGGATCGGGCTGACGCTCTCGACCGCGTCGATGATCCTGCGCGGGTTGTCGATGACGACCGCGCGGGCCGTCTCGTCGCCCAGGTAGGCGAACTCGGCGAGCATCTCGCCCGTCGTGCGGAAGAACAGGGGCGTGTCGCTCTCGTCGCCGCCCGCTTCGTAGTCCTGGCCAACGTGGAGGATGCGGCGGTAGAGCGTTTCGTGCTCATCGAGCACATGGACGTCGCCGGTGGCGGCGACCGGCTTGCCAAGGCGCGCGCCCTCGTCGCAGATTCTCCTGTTGATCGCCTTGAGATCGTCTTCCGACTGCAGGATGCCCTTGGCTACATAGAACAGGTTGTTCGCGAGCGGCTGAATCTCGAAGTAGTCGTACAACGGGGCTGCATGGCTGATGCGTTCCTCGAATTCAGCCTGCGTGATGCGTTTCGTATGCAGCTCGAGGGCCAGGCGGTAGATTTCGCCGCGTTCGCACGCGGAGCCGACGACAAGGCCCTCGCGCTTCGCCTCGAGCACTTCGCGCGGTATGAGCGGCTTGCCGTAGAAATACTCGCAATGGGACAGGGTGACCAGGTCATACAGGTTGCGCAGGCCCTTCGCGTTTTTCACGTAGAGGATGATGTGGAACACCTTCTGCATGAAATCCGCCTTGTCGTCGCGCGTCAGCCCCTTGTCGCCCGAGCCTTTCCTTCCTGCGACGGCGGCGACGATCTCGGCCGGGTGGTTGGCGAGATAGGCTTCCATGCCGAAGAGCGCCTTGATCTTGTGTTTCCGCGCGAGCGAATGGAGGTCGGGGAAGCAATGGACATTGCCGTGGTCCGTGATACCGATGGCCGGATGGCCCCACCTGGCCGCGCGGGCCACGAGCTCGGAAAGATCGGTCACGCCGTCCATCTGGCTCATCTTCGTATGCGCGTGGAGCTCGACGCGCTTGTCAGCCGCCGCGTCCTGCCGGGCCGGGTCGTCAATACGCTCGATGCGCTCGATGCGCACGTTGAACTCGGGCGCCTGGTCGGGCAGGGCGTTGCGGTCGCGCATCCGCAGCTCAAGCGACCCGGTGGCGCGCACCCATTCGCCGGGCGCGAGCGCCGGGATGGGCGGCCCCTGTTTCGGCCCGCTGTTCGGCCCGCCGCGGCTGCCGGAGAAGATGACGCACTCGATCGACGAGGTGTAGTCGGTGATGCTGAAGCGCGCGGGGCTGAAATCGTTGCCCGCTCTGGGCGGGTCGAACGAGATGATCTTTCCGTCGATGGTGACGGGCTTGCGCCCGGCGCCGGTGGTGATGATGTCGCGTATGCCCTGCGGTTCACCGGCCTTGCACTTGCCGGTGTCGTAGACCACCCTGCCCCGTTCGGCGCTCTGTTGCTCGGCCTGCGCGCGGGCTTCCTCCTGCGCCGCTTCCATGCGTTGCTGGAGGTTCTGCTCGATCTGCGCGGTGAAATCGCCGGCGGCGAACGACACGATGCACTCGCTGCCGATATCCCGCTTGATGCACTGCTGGAGTATCGCGCCGCAGCCGCGCTCATCGAGGGCCTTGGCGGCGAGATCGCTGCAGACGCTGATGGTAAGATGGCCGTTTGAAACGCTCCACGCCGAGGGTTCGAGGAACCCGAGCACTTTCTCGCCGCACGAACGAAGCTCGTAGCAGATGTCCTGCCAGTGCGTCCTCAGGTAGTCCTCAACCGATTGTTCCGACGCATAGCGCGCGCGGACGACCACCTGTGTGGCATGCTCGCCCGCCCAGGCCGAGACTGCCTTGCGCAGTGCGGGCACGTGCGCGATCGCCTCGGCGTCGGCGGACTCGATGTGCAGCTCGATCACGCCGCTCGAATCGATGCACAGGCGGGTGATGCGGATGACCTCGCCTGCGTCGCCGAGCTGGAGGTTAAGGGTTTGAACAGCTGATCCTGAGTCGATATCGATGATTGCCTTCACGAGTGCCGCCTGGGTTCTGACGGAGAGTACAGCGGGGCTGTGCTTCCGAAGGTTCGCTGAACTGCAAACGCCATCATCAGTTATACTAAAAACACGGGAAAAAAGGAAGGCCTTTCCGCAGCCGGCCCGGCTCAAGTATACACGGCAGGAGGGACAAAACACGTCAGGAAGCAGACGCGGGCCGCAGGATCATCGCATGTGCTGCTGCCCGTGCGCCGCGCTGCCGCCTTTGCGTCTGCGTGCGCGGAATGCGCGGGGCGGCACGCCGGTACTCCGGCGGAACACGCGGCTGAAATGCATCTGGTCGTCAAAGCCGGTGGCCGCGGCGACCTCATGAATTCTCATGGCGGTGGTTGTCAGCAACATGCGCGCGGCTTCCATCTTCATCCGCAAAACCCATTCGTGCGCAGTGATTCCTACGGCGGAGCTGAACAGGCGGCTGAAATACGGCAGACTGCATCCCGCGGCGCGCGCAAGGGCAGTGACGCGGACCGGCTCGTGGCGGTGCGCCTCGGCCCAGGCCATGGCGCGGCGCACCTGCCCGGGATAGGAGTGCGTGTCGGCGGGGCGCGCCGTCTCCCGGGCGGCGATGACCAGCACACGGTACACCAGCGCCGAGATCGCCTCGCGATGCCCGCGTGGACGCGTCCGCGCACAACGGAGGATCTGCCCGAACACGCGGCGCGCCTCGCGAAGCCGCGCCGGCGGCAGATGAAGGCGCGACACGCCGTCAAGCCGCAGGTACCGCACGATCTGCTCGATGCCGCTCGGATGGCATGAGACGTACACCTTGCGCCAGAACCCGCCGGGGCCGGCACGGTAGGCGCAGTAGTCCCAGGGATGCATGATGACAAGATCACCCGCGGCGACGACGTGGCGTCCGCCGTTGATGTCCATGACGCCTTCGCCGGAAAGCGTGAGTTCGAGCGAGAACGACGCCCTGCAGTTGCGCTCATACGCGTCCTTTGGCCCCCATTCCGAGTACCCGGCATGGCCGGCATCGACCGGCAGACGCGCATCAGGGATGGCGCCGATGAGATACTGCTCGATGTCGCCCGCGACAGGAGAGCGGAGCCTGGGGCTGGACGCGGCGGTGCGCGCTGCGTGCGTCGCGGTCTGGCGCTGTTTCATATGAATAATATGACAAAAACATCCATAAATGTCAACAATTCATCCATAGACAATGGCCTGTGGACAGGGTATACTACTAGTTGACGATTCCATGCCTTCTTTCAACCAACGTCGAGGAGCCGGCCATGAAACGTTTTGTTACCGTCATCACACTGTGCGCGGCAGTCTGCCTGACCGCATCCGCGGACGTCTTCACCTGGACGAGCACCGCCAATGGCAACTGGGACGACCCGGCCAACTGGCAGTCCGTCTCGGGCGGTTACCCGCAGCAGCCGGGCGACGTGGCCTCGTTCACCAATATCGGTCTGCCCTCCACGACCACCCTCACGATCACCCTGCCCGCGGGCGCGGTGACCTGCGGTGTGGTCACCTGTTCGCACGTCAGCAACAGCTTCGCCTTCAATGGCGCATCCGCCAATACGAGCTTCCTCGTCCTGACCAATGTCGGCGATGTCGCGCGGATACAGGTAACGCAGCCGCGGGCGAGCAGTGGCGGGCTGTTCGCGTTCCGCAACTGCACGATCGAGTTCACGCATCCTGCCCTGCTCCAGGCACACCTTGCCTCTCTGGTGTTCTTCGAGAGTTCCTCGGCATGGCAGGGCGACACGGTGGTGACGGGGCGGGGCAGCAGCACCGTACAGTACCTCCGCATCGCCTGCCCCAGCCCGAACTTCACGGGCACGCTGGTCGTGGACCAGTATGACGCGTATTTCCGCGCCACGCCTGCTGCGATCACGAACGCGCGGCTTGTCAAGACGGTTCGTGGCACGGGCGCCTACATCGAGAACCGGCAGGCGCCGACGTTCTTTCCGCTCAAGCTCGAGAACGGCACACGATACCATCTTACGTCAAACGGCGCCGGCTCGCACGACGGGCCGTTGACAGCGGAAGGGGCCGTGGCCATTGAAGCTGACAGCACGCTGACGCTCTCGGCCGATGTCAGCGGCACGGGCACGGTCGCGATGACGGGCTCCACGGCGGGCACCGGCATCGCGCGTTTCACGGGCAGCATCTCGCCCGGGGCAAGTGTCGGCGTGCTCGGCTTTAACGAGAACGCAGGCGTTCTCGAGCTTGGAACCGCGGCCGATGCGCTCGATCTTAACATCGAGATCACCGGCGCGGGCGGCGAGGCGGGTGTTGACCACGACCAGATCGTGATACAGAACCTTGACACCGCGCTGAACCTGGCGAATCTTAATGTTGCGTTCTCAGGCACCGCGCCGGGCAATGTGACCAACTGGTTCCTCGTCGGCAACAGCATCGACACGGCAAGCGACTTCGCCTCGGTTGACTACGGTCCCGGGCGCACGGGCGCGATTTTCAAGGAAGACGGGTTTGACGGCGTCAACGACCGCGTGGGCGCGATCGTCGTGCCTGAGCCGGCGGCTATTGGCGTTGCGCTGTGCGCCGTGGTGCTTTGCCGGCGCATGCGCGCGTAAGAGGCCCTGCGCGGCCGTTCAGTCGCCGTTGCGTCTGCGCACTGCTCCCCATGCCGTTTAATGATGTCATCTGCACGGCAGGCCTTTACGGCCTGCCGTGCTTTTTGTGTATAATAAGACGCCGGTTTCATCATGGTAACCAATGGTGCATGACCAATGAGTGCCGAACAGACCGCCTACCGCCTCTTCCTTTCCGAACAGGAATGGAACGCGCTCTCCGACAAGCTGCGCGACCCGTATTTCAAGACGATTGCCGCCACGAACCTCGAAGCGGTCCGCCACTTCGAGGAGGAACACAGCGAGACACTGCTCCACCCGCCCGGCACGCTTGCAGGCTCCGGGCCGCCGCGGCGGCCAAACTGGCGCATTCTCAAGAACCGCCTCCTGCGCGCCACGGTTGCATGGTACCTGACGCGCGAGCAGCGGCATCTCGACCATGCGCTCGCCACGATCGATCACTTCATCGCGAATGGCGGCGGGAAGTCGCATGGCGCCGTGCGCGCGCGCAAAGCCGATTTGAAGACCGGGGAGGACATGTATGTCGCCTCGTTCGCGCTCGATGTGCTCGAACCGTTCCTGGGCGATGGCCGCATCGAAGCATTGCGCGCCGCGGTCGAGCACATGCTGCGTTCCTATCTCGAAGGCATCGAGGCAAAGGAATGGTGGCGGCACTCGGATTTCAACTGGAACACCGCCGTGCACGGCAACGCCGGCCTTGCCGCCCTCGCCATCCGTCCCTGCATCCCCGACCTCGCCGCCCGCGTCCTCGATGAGGCACGCTCCGGCCTCCGGTACGTTGTCGCCGCGTTCCTGCCTGGCGGCGGATGGACGGAGGGGCCGATGTACCTGGCGACCACGCTCGGCCACCTGACTGACTTCATCGCCGCGCTCGATCGCATCGACGGAGACGACCTCGGCCTGCCCGCCAATCGAAACCTCCATGACGTCTTCACCTCGCGCCTGTACATGCTCGGCGGCGACGGCCGCTCGATCAACTTCTCCGACTGCGGCGAGGAGAGCGCGGAATGGATGCTGCCCCATGCGTACTGGTGGGCCCGGAAGTGCAGCCGCCCCGACTGGACATCGTTCGAGGACATGCACGTCAAGCCATGGCGCGAGTCAGGCGGCCTGTTCCACGATGTCGAGGCATTCTGGTACCGCCCGGTGTTCCCGGAAACGCAGGAACCCGCGCCCGTGCGCGGCCTCCATATGCAGGGGCTCGACTGGTACGTCTGGCGCGGCGGGCGCGCATGGCTCGGATTCCGCGGCGGGTTCAACGGCGGCAATCACAACCATCGCGACCTCGGCAGCTTCATCTTCGGCGCCGGCCCCGACCGCTTCCTCATAGACCCCGGCTACGGCGCGTCCGACGTCGCCAAGCACAACGCCGTCTCCCTCTGGAACAAGGACCAGACGGAATGCGCGCGCGCCCCGATCTTCCGCCTGCATGAACACCCCGGCGGCTTCTACCTCGCCTGCGACCTTTCGGACGCCTATCCCCTTCGCGCGTCGTACTATTACCGCCATCTTCTGCTGATCGACGAGACCCATCTGCTCGTGCTCGACGACATCATGGGGCGGGCGGGCATGCGCAACGGCGCATCGTTTCATCTCCAGACGTGCCTGCCGCACGAGCTGACCGACGGCGGCGTGTGCCTGCGCGGCGCGCATGCCGCGCTGAACATCCGCATCCTCGAACCTCCAGACCAGATCACCGTGCATGAATGGACATGGCGGAACGCGCAGATCACGACGCTTTCGTGGTATGAGGAATGGGACCATGTGCACAGCGTCCATCCCATGCTGCTCAGTCTGGCTGACGAGCCGTTCTCGTATGAATGGGGGAGGGACACGGCGACGCTGCGCATCCGCGGCGCGGCGTACGAGATCGACCTTGCCGAGTGCGTGATGCGGAGACGCGATGCATGAACCCCTGAAGATCGCGGTCATCGGCGCCGGCGCTCACAGCGCGGAAAACCACCTCCCCGCGCTGCAGCGCCATGCAGCGGAGCATCCGGGAGAGATCACGCTGGCAGGCCTGTGTGATCTGGACATCGAGCGCGCGCAGGCCGCGGCGGCGAAGTTCGGCTTTGCCGCCGCACATGGCGACTGGCGTGAGATGCTCGAGCGCTGCGCGCCCGGGGCGGTCATTGCCGTTACGCCATCGTCCATCACCGCGCACGTGGCGCAGGAGATCATGCGCATGGGCATGCCATTGCTGATGGAGAAGCCGCTTGGCGCAACGATCGGCGAAGCGCGCGCCGTTGCCGCGGCCGCCCTGACGTGCACGGCGCCGGTGATGGTAAGCATGAACCGGCGGTTCGACCCTGCATTGCGCGCCGGCGTGGCGTTGGCCGATGACCGTCCGGTCACGTATCTGCGCGCCACCTTTGCGCGCGAGCGGCGTGACGAGCCGGATTTCATCGAGTACACGGCGATCCATGTGGTCGATGCGGTTCTGTCCGTGCTGGGTGACGTGGCGCATGCGGAGATCGTCACTGAACGGCGGCACGGCGCGCCCTGGTATTTCCTTCACCTGCGGTTCGCCGCGGGGGGATACGCGGTTATCGAGGTCATGCCCACGGCGCAGTGCAACGCCGAGGCGTACGAATTGACTGGGTCCGGCTATCGCGTGAGTGCCCGCTCAGGCTGGTTCGACACAGGCGTGGTGCAGTTGTACGAGGGAAATGCGCTCGTGCACGAGGAACGCATCGACCCGGCGCTTCCCGCCTGGGTGCGCAACGGCACGCTCGCGGAGACGGCTGCGTTCATCGGGGCGGTGCGCGCCGGGACGCGGGTCTCGCCCATTCCCGCCGAGGTGCTCAACGCAGTGGAGCTCTGCCACACGGCTGCCCGGCGCGTGTAAGGCCGCGGCAAAGGTCCTATCCCGCGCGGAACAGTGTGCGGCCCGTCCCTGGCGCATCCTGGATCGACGCGATGTCAATCGGCCATGTCTGGCAGCCCTCGGCCAGGGGCACGTCCCCTTTAAGCAATGGATCATCAGTCTCAGCCATCCACTTGGCGAGCCGCTCTTCAAGATCCGTACGCACGGCTGCGCACCGCGGGTCGCCGGCACGGTTGTCCGTCTCGTTCGGGTCGAACACCAGGTCATACACCTGGACAGGAGGGACCGGCATGTCAGCCCAGCCATGGTCGATCCACACCTGCTTGCTTGCGCCTTTGTCGCAGTTGGGCAGCACGGGCTTCTGCCATGCCTGGTGAAACCGCTTGATGAGCTTCCAGCGCCGCGTACGGATGCAGCGTTGCGGCTCGTAGGCTGCGTGGTAGGTGACGTCGCCGTACACGGCGTCGTTGATCTCCGCCGTTTCACCGCGGATGAGCGGCATGATACTCTTCCCCTGGAGCCAGGGCGGCCGCGCAATGCCCGCCGTCTCGCACACGGTCGGGAAGAGGTCGATGTGCGACACCATTGCGTCGGTCACCGCGCCGCCGGAGAATCCCCCTGGGCCGCGCATGATGAGGTAGACGCCAAGGCCGTGGTCGGTGAGATTGCATTTCATTCCGGGGAACGCGATGCCGTGGTCCGTCGTGGCGATGACAAGCGTGCCGTCGGCCAGGCCGGCTTCATCGAGCGCGTCGAGCACCGTGCCGCAGCATTCGTCCATGACGCGCACGCTGGCATGAAACTCGGCCATATCGGCCCGCGTGGCTGGCGTGTCGGGCACGGTGGGCGGTACGCGCACGTACCGCGGGTCCTCGGCCGGGAACATGCGCGGCTCGGCCGGGATGAAATCGCGATGCGGCAGGACGAATCCGACGCTCAGGAAAAAGGGAGCGGCTCCCGGCGCCGTTTTCCTGAGCCATGCCGCGGCTGACCGGGCGCGTGCGCGATCATTCGGCGCATGGCCCGTGCCGTCGCCTTCGGCCGGCTGCATGGGAAGCACCTCGTGATATCCAAGGACCGTCTTTGGCGCATCGCCCGGCTGACCCGCCACCTCGTGCTGCACGCCGCACAGGACGCTCGTGTAGCCCGCTGCATTGAGCGTGTGGACGAGGTGATGTGAGTAGTCGTGCAGCCGCCAGTTGAGCGGCCTGTGTGCAAGGCCGAGCATGCCGCATGAATGGGGGGCCTGGCCGGTGAGCAGGGCGGCCCGGCTTGCCGAGCACGTGGGCGCGGCGCAGAACGCTTTCCGGAACAACGTGCCCTGGCCTGCCAGCTTCTGCAGATGCGGCGTGTGTACCGCGTGACCAAAGGGCTGGATGTACCGGCCTGCATCGTGGCAATGGAGATAGAGGATGTTCGGCCTGTGCATGAGGCGGTTCCTTGATGGTTAACCGTGACAGTATAGCAACTCAGCCGGCTTTGCGCGACAGGCCGCTTTCCTTTCCCGGGCAATTCTGGTATCATGATACCGGATACGCACTCGGCATAACCGTTTCAGCCATGGGGTGTGCATGGTTCGCCAGGACGAACAACCGCGCGGCGTGATCGCCGGCATCACCCGGTACTTCCTTTCCGGGCCTGCATCGGTTATC
Source organism: bacterium (assembly GCA_012514975.1). GTDB lineage: Bacteria > Auribacterota > UBA3054 > UBA3054 > JAAYZF01 > JAAYZF01. The sequence continues at coordinate 3,148 of JAAYZF010000159.1, read as the reverse complement.
TTCCTTGTGGCAGCGTCGATCATGGGCATGGTGGCGCTGCTGGGAACGCCGCAGGAGGAGGAGCCGCAGATCGTCGTGCCCATGGCCGACGTCTTCGTCGATGCGCCGGGGCTTTCGCCCGCTGAAGTCGAGGAGCAGGTCACGCGTCCGCTCGAACGGATTCTGTGGCAGGTGCGCGGCGTCGAGCACGTCTACTCGATCAGCCGGCGGGGCGCGTCGGTCGTCACCGTGCGGTTCCATGTTGGCGAAGACCGCGAGAAGGCGCTTGTCAATCTGCGCGACCAGATCGAGAGCCATCGCGACATCGTTCCGCCTGCCGTGCGCGGCTGGGTGGTCAAACCGGTGCAGATCGACGACGTCCCGATCGTGCTGCTCACGTTCTACTCGCCCGTGCGGCCCGTTGACGACGTGCGCCGCATTGTCGAGGAGGCAAAGGCACGGCTGGACAGCCTGGGCGGCATCTCGCGCAGCGAGCTCTACGGCGGCCAGCGGCGCGAAGTCACCGTCGAGCCCGACATCGAGGCCATGGCGTCGCGCGGCGTGTGCATGGCCGACATCGTGCGGGCGCTCCAGGGCGGCGAACCCGGCGGCGATGCCGGCGAAGTCGTCCAGGACGGGCGGCTGCTGACGTTGCGCCCCGGCACCGCGCTGCGCACGGCCGGCGAGGTGCGCGACACGGTGATCCGCAGCCCCCAGGGCCGCACCGTGCGCGTGGCTGATGTGGCCGCGGTGCACGACAGCCCGCAGGAGCCGGTGAACTACCACCACATCACCTTCGGCCCGGCTGACGCGCAGACCGGCGTGGCGCGCGGCGTGCGCATGCCGGCGGTGACGCTCGCCTTTGCGAAGAAAAAGGGAACGGACGCCATCAATGTCGCGGCGAGCGTCCTCGAGCGCGCCGAGGCGCTGCGCGGCACGGTCGTCCCCGACGACCTCCTGATGCGCGTCACCCGGAACTATGGCGTGACGGCGCGGGACAAAGTGAACAACCTGCTCTCAAGCATGGCGTTCGCGATCCTGACCGTCGTGGCGTTGCTGGCCGTCACAATGGGCTGGCGCGAGAGCGTCGTGGTCGGCCTCGCCGTGCCAATCAGCTTCGCGCTCGCGCTGTTCGTGAACTATATCGCGGGCTACACGATCAACCGTGTGACGCTGTTCGCCCTCATACTCAGCCTCGGCCTCGTGGTCGACGACCCGATCACCAACGTCGACAACATCCAGCGGCACATCCGCATGGGCGTGCGCACGCCGTTCCTGGCGGCGCAGTGGGCTGTGAAAGAGCTGCTCGTCCCCGTGATCATGTCCACCCTGACGATCATCGCCTCGTTCCTGCCCATGTTCTTCATCACCGGCATGATGGGGCCGTACATGCGGCCGATGGCGGTCAACGTGCCGCTGGCGGTGAGTTTCAGCACCGTGTGCGCGGTGACGTTCGTGCCATGGCTGGCCTATCGGCTGCTGAAGCATCGCGCGGCGGAGGCGACGGCGGAGAACGTCACGCCCGGCTGGGTGCGCAGGGGCTACCGCGCGGTTCTCGGCCCGTTTCTCGAACGGCGCCGCGGCCGGTTGCTGCTGGCCGGCGTGGCCGCGCTGTTCCTCGCCAGCGGCCTGCTTGTGCTCTTCGGCAAGGTGCCGCTCAAGATGCTGCCTTTCGACAACAAGGACGAACTGCAGCTCGTGGTCGATCTCCCCGAGGGCACGCCGCTCGAACAGACCGACCGCGTCTGCCAGGAGCTCGAAGCCTACCTCGCCACGGTCAATGAAGTGAAGGACTTCGAGACGTACACGGGCATCAACTCGCCCATTGATTTCAACGGCCTTGTCCGCCACTACGCCTTCCGCCGCATGCCCAACCAGGCTGAAATCCGCATCAACTTCGAAGGCAGGAACAGGCGCGCGCAACAGAGCCATGACATCGGCCTGCGCCTGCGCAACGACTTGACGCGCATCGCCGGGCGGCATGACGCGAAACTCAGCATCGTCGAAGTGCCGCCCGGGCCGCCCGTGTTGAGCACGATCACCGCTGAAGTGTATGGCGGCCCGGAGGCCGAGTACGAGTGGTTGATCGAGGGAGCAAAGGAGCTCGAACAACGCATGGCCAAGGCAGATCCCGTGCATATCGCCCAGATCGACGACATGGCTGAAACGCCGCGCCCGGTACTGGACATCATGGTCGACCGGGACAAGGCGGCGCGGCACGGGCTGGCGCCCGCCGACATCACCCGTGCCCTGCAGACCGCGACACTGGGCGCCGTGCCGGGCGCGCTTCACGCCGCGCATGAACGCGACCCGCTGCTCGTGCGCGTCCGCCTGCCGTACACCGACCGCGTCAGGCCCGAACGCCTCGAGCAGCTCTGGCTGCGCACCGGCAGCGGCGGGCAGGTACAGCTCGGCGAACTTGCCGTGATGACCAACCTGCCGGCCGACCAGCCAATCTACCGCAAGGACCTCGAACGCGTCGTGTTCGTCACGGCTGAGTCTGTCGGCCGCCCGCCGGGCGAGGTCGTTCTGCAGATGCAGCGCCTGCTCAGGAAGGACCCGCTGCCCCACGGCGTGCGCGTTGCATGGGCAGGCGAGGGCGAATGGCAGGTGACCGTGGATGTGTTCCGCGACTTGGGCATCGCGTTCGGCGTGGCGCTGATCGGCATCTATCTGCTGCTCGTGTTCCAGACCGGCAGTTTCTCCCTGCCGGGCATCATGATGCTGGCGATCCCGCTGACGGCGATCGGCATCCTGCCGGGGTTCTGGCTGCTCAATGTCCTTGCCGGCCGGACCATCGGCGGCTATCCCACGCCCGTGTTCTTCACCGCCACGGCCATGATAGGCATGATCGCGCTGGGAGGCATCGTCATACGCAACAGCAGCGTCCTGATCGAGTTCGTCCATCAGGCGCTCGCCGAGGGCATGCCGCTGCGCGACGCCCTGCTCGACAGCGGCGCAGTGCGTTTTCGCCCGATCGCGCTTACCGCGCTCACCACGCTGCTTGGCGTGTGGCCCATCACGCTCGATCCGATCTTCTCAGGCCTCGCGTGGTCCCTGATATTCGGCCTGCTGGCAAGCACCGTGTTCACCCTCCTGGTGATTCCCACGGTGTACTATCTCCTGTATGCGCAGCGGCAGCAGCCATCACATGCATGACGCATCCGCC
>JAAYZF010000158.1 GCA_012514975.1 bacterium | reverse complement strand
GCAGTTCGAGAAGCTCTGGGGAGACGTGACGTGGCTGCCCGAGTTTGCGTGCGGTTTCTTCGTGGTCGAGCGGCGGCGTGGCCAGCAGTTGAAGGACCCCGCCCAGCTCGACCGCTGGGTGCGTGACGGCTCGCGCGACTACGTGGCAAGCAAATCGCGGTTCAACAGGTGAATTCCCGGAGGCAAGACTGCCTTGTCGGCTTGATGATCATCATCCCCCAGAGCCCCCGCATGAACCACATCATGATCCAGATTGCCGGCGTCTCGTCGTTCGAGGACTCGGCGCGCATGATCAGCCTCGGCGTTGACGCGCTCGGGTATACGCTGCGCCTGCCGTCAGGCATCCATGACGGGCTGACGGAGGAGAAGGCGCGCGCACTCATCGCGCAGCTTCCGCCGTTCGTGCCGGCCGTCGGCATCACCTACATCACGGACGCGGGTGAGGCGATCGCCTTCGCGCAGTACATGGGAATCCACACGATGCAGCTACACGCGCGCGTCGAGGAGGGGATGATGCGGGAGCTGAAACACGCGCTCCCGTATCTCAAGGTCATCAAGAGCGTCAACGTGGTCAACGAAGCTTCGATCGACGAGGCGCTCGAACATGCGCAGGAGGCCGACGCGCTCATCCTCGATACGTACGACCCCGTGACGCACCGCCATGGGGCCACGGGCAAGACGCATGACTGGGCGATCAGCGCGGAGATCGTGCGGCGGTGCGCGAAGCCCGTCATCCTTGCCGGCGGGCTCACCCCGGACAATGTTGCCGAGGCCATCAGCCGCGTGCGGCCGTGGGGCGTCGACGTGCACACAGGAGTCGAGCATCCGGACGGCACGAAGGACTGGGACAAGGTGCGCGCGTTCGTCCAGCGCGTGCGGCAGTGCTCCTGACGGTTGAACTCGCGGCCCCCAATGTGGTATAATGAAATCGTCCTGATGGATAACGCACACTCCCTGGAGGCCGTATGCTTCTTTCCGAGATCGCCGGGAAACTGGGCCTGAAAGCCTTGTCCGAGTACACGGACTTGGACGTGACGGGCGGCTTCGTGTCTGACCTGCTCAGCGATGTGGTCGGCCACGCCCGGCCAGGCAACATCCTTGTGACCATCCAGGTGCACAAGAACGTCGTTGCGGTGGCAAGCCTTGTGAATCTCGGCGCGGTGATAATCGCTGAAGGGCGGCAGCCCCCGCCCGACATGCTCGAAGCAGCGCGCAGCGAGGAGGTGAACCTGTTCTCCGCCGACGAATCCTCGTTCGATATCGTCGGAAAGCTGTATGCAATGGGCGTCAGGTCCGCGTGAGCATGCATACCTACCGTGCGGATTTGCAGATTCATTCATGCCTGTCGCCCTGCGGGAGCCTTGACAATTCGCCCCGGGCGATCATCGAAACCGCCGTCCAACGCGGCGTCGACATCATCGCGCTGACCGACCATAACACGACGGCCAACTGCCCGGCATTTGCCGCCTGCGCCGCCAGGACACCTCTCGTCACCTGCTTGTTCGGCGCGGAAGTGACCACGGCGGAGGAAGTGCACGTCATGTGCCTGTTCGGCGCGGAGGACCAGGCGTGCTCGTTCGGCCGCCTGCTCGCCGGATCGCTCCCGCCGCGCAGGAACGACCCGGAGTACTTCGGCGACCAGCCGGTCGTTGATGACGTTGATACGATACTCAGGCTCGACGACTCGTTCCTCGCCGGCGCGGTGACGCTGCCCATCGATGCGGTGGCAAACGAGGCGCATGCGCGCGGCGGGATCGTGATCGCCTCGCACATCGACCGGCAGATCAACAGCGTGTTCTCCCAGCTCGGCATATGGCCGGCGGACGTGGCGTTCGATGCGGCCGACCTGTCTGCCCAGGGCGACGAATCCGCGTGGCGTGCGCTGCTGCCGCCGGGTCTGCCGGTTATCCGTTCTTCCGACGCGCATTATCTCGAG